>JBEDKL010000046.1:5603-7023 GCA_041172145.1 Actinomycetota bacterium | reverse complement strand
TAAGGAAGACATTATTCCTACCGCTGCAGACAAGGTTGTCTTCATCCTTGCACCAATCATTAGCGCAACAACGGCATTCATGGCCTTTGCTGTTATTCCAATTACTGGCGAAGTAACCATGTTTGGACAACAAACTGCAATGCAGTTAACTGATTTGCCTGTTGGAGTTCTTTACATCCTTGCCGTTGCATCAGTTGGTGTTTACGGAATTGTTTTGGCGGGTTGGTCTTCAGGATCAACTTATCCATTGCTGGGTGGACTTCGCTCAAGCGCACAAGTTATTTCATATGAAATCGCTATGGGGCTTTCACTTGTCGCTGTCTTCATCTATGCAGGTTCGATGTCAACATCAGAGATCGTTGCGGCTCAATCTTCATGGTGGTACGCAGTAGTTCTCTTCCCATCATTTGCGATTTATGCGATCTCAATGGTTGGCGAAACAAACCGTGCACCATTTGACCTTGCAGAAGCAGAAGGAGAGCTCGTCGGTGGATTCCACACCGAGTACTCATCACTCAAGTTCGCTCTCTTCTTCTTGGCTGAGTATGTAAATATCATCGCTGTTTCAGCGCTTGCGACAACCTTGTTCTTGGGTGGCTACAAAGCACCTCCAGGACTTGGCTTCACTGAGGCCTGGCTTGGTGGCTGGTTCACCGCGGTTTGGTTCTTTGCCAAGGTAATTACATTCTTCTTTGTATTTGTTTGGTTGCGCGGAACCCTTCCGCGTCTTCGTTACGACCAGTTCATGCAGTTTGGCTGGAAGATTTTGATTCCTGTTTCAATTCTGTGGATCTTGGTTGTTGCAACTTTGCGTGTGCTTTCACTAGAAGGTGCACCTCAGTCTTGGGTAATCGCCTTCGCAAGCACCGTTGTGGTGCTGATCATGGCGGTCAACATCGGATTTGAAAATGCAAAAAAGAAGAAGGAAGCTGCTGTAGCCGAAGGCGACAACAAGCAATCTCCTTCATTTGCTGTTCCTTCATTACCTATGGAGGTTTCAACTATTAATGTCTCAAAGAGCACAGGGGGCGACCGTGGCTGAAAACCTCGAACCGTTAAAGCCAAAAGATCTTGGTATTAACGATGTTGAATTTTATGAAGTAGAACAAACACCTCCAGTTGGCTTCTTCGGCGCCATGAAAGGTTTTTGGGTTACCTTCTCGACAATGTTCAAGAAGCCTTTGACCGTTGAGTATCCAGAGGTAAAGGCACCAACAGAAGAACGTTTTCATGGTCGCCACCAACTCAATCGCCACCCAGATGGTTTAGAAAAGTGCATCGGTTGCGAACTCTGCGCATGGGCATGCCCAGCAGATGCGATTTATGTTGAGGGCGAAAGCAACACTGAAGAAAACCGCATGTCTCCAGGTGAGCGCTACGGCAAGGTTTACCAAATCAATTACCTGCGCTGCGTTTTCTG
>JBEDKL010000046.1:0-5525 GCA_041172145.1 Actinomycetota bacterium | reverse complement strand
CGCCAAGGAATGCTTATGCCTCCACACCCTATGTATCCAGATATGACTGATACCAACTATTACAACGGTGATGTGAAGGGTGCGCACCCATCACAGGCAACGGATGGCCAGCAATGATGCAATTAGCTCTAGAAGTAGGTCAGACCGCACAACCTGAAGCGGTTATGTTTTGGATTCTTGGTCCAATGGCTGTAATTGCAGCACTGGCCATGTTGCTTGTTAAGAAGGCTGTTCACTCAGCGATCTTGATGGCATTTGTAATGGTTGTACTGGCGATCTTCTACATTGCACAAGATGCGGTGTTCCTAGGAATTGTCCAGGTGGTTGTTTACACCGGTGCAGTCATGATGCTCTTCCTTTTCATCTTGATGTTGGTTGGTGTGGACTCATCAGATTCATTAACTGAAACTATTTCTGGACTTCGACCAATCGCAATTACAGCTGCGGTTGGATTCGGTGGATTGATGGTTTCTTTGTTGGGCCGCGCAACACTTGGCCGTGATGCAGTCGGTCTCGCTTCAGCAAATTCCAATGGCAATGTTGAGGGAATCGCATTTAAACTTTTTTCAACCTATGTCTTCCCCTTTGAAGTTGTCTCAGCGCTACTGATTACCGCTGCTATGGGCGCGATGGTTTTGGCTCATCACCAGCGCTCCAAGGCTCGTCCAACTCAGCGTCAACTTTCAATTAATCGTTTCCGCGGTGAGTCATTAGGCAGCGCAGCAGGTCTTCCGGGCCCAGGTGTCTATGCACGTCACAACGCGGTAGATGTTCCAGCGCTTCTTCCAGATGGCACTCCTGCTCCAACATCTGTTAACGCAAGCCTTGAGGCACGCGGAGATATGTTGGATTACAAGAGCTTTGATCTATCTGAAGTAAACACTCAGATTGAGGAGGAGAAGTAATGGATGCAGCTAATTACCTTTACATCTCAGCACTTCTCTTTACTATCGGTGCGGTAGGCGTTGTTGTACGCCGCAATGCGATCGTTGTGTTTATGTGCATCGAGCTAATGCTCAATGCAGCAAATCTTTCACTAGTTACCTTCTCACGCATCAACGGAAATCTAGATGGCCAGGTAATGGCTTTCTTCACGATGGTTGTTGCTGCCTGTGAAGTAGTAGTTGGCCTTGCAATTATCGTGACGATCTACCGTTCACGCCGATCAGCATCTGTTGATGATGCTAGTTTGTTGAAGCGATAAATTATGACTACTTCAACCTCATTGGTTTTTCTCATCGCCCTGCCATTGGCGGGAGCAGCGATTCTTCTATTGGGTGGACGTCGTACAGACAAGTGGGGACACTTACTTGGAACCGCGATGTCAGCCTCTTCATTTGGTGTGGGTATCTATCAATTGATGCTCATGCTGGATCGTCCAACGGAGCAACGCCCCGTCGGACAAAAGTTATTTGAGTGGATTCATGTAGGAGATTTCAAGGTAGATGCAGGTCTGTTACTGGATCAGCTTTCAATCTGTTTCGTACTTCTTATTACTGGTGTCGGAACTCTGATTCACATCTACTCAATCTCTTACATGTCACATGACAAGGATCGCCGCCGCTTCTTTGCTTACCTCAACCTCTTCATCGCTTCGATGTTGCTCTTGGTTCTTGGTGATAGCTACCTCAACCTTTATGTTGGTTGGGAAGGCGTTGGTCTTGCTTCTTACTTACTTATTGGTTTTTGGAACCAAAAGCCTGCATATGCAACAGCATCTAAAAAAGCGTTTGTGATGAACCGTGTTGGCGATATGGGATTGTCCTTTGCAATCATGATCGCCTTTGCAACCATGGGCACAGTTTCATTTGCTGGCGTTCAAGAGCAATCACAGTACGCATCTGAGGCCGCACTGACCGGTATGGGAATCATGCTTTTGGTTGCAGCAGCTGGAAAGTCAGCGCAGTTCCCATTGCAGGCATGGCTAGGTGATGCGATGGCTGGACCAACCCCTGTGTCTGCACTTATTCACGCAGCGACAATGGTTACGGCGGGTGTTTACTTGATTACACGTTCTAACTTTGTCTTTGATGCAGCACCTACAGCCCAGCTCTTGGTTGTAATTGTTGGCGCAATTACTTTGATGTTTGGTGCTGTTATCGGTACCGCTAAAGATGACATTAAAAAGGCACTTGCCGCCTCAACAATGTCGCAGATTGGTTACATGACCCTGGCTGCAGGATTAGGCCCAGTTGGTTATGCATTTGCAATCATGCACCTACTTACTCACGGTTTCTTCAAGGCAGGAATGTTCTTGGGTGCAGGCTCAGTAATGCACGGTATGAATGATGAAGTAAATATGCGCAAGTACGGCGCACTTCGAAAGTTCATGCCAATCACCTTTGTGACCTTTGGTCTTGGATATCTTGCAATTCTCGGCGTTCCGCCATTTGCTGGTTTCTATTCAAAGGATTTGATTATTGAAACTGCATTTGATGCCGGTGGTGCAAAGGGAATTATTCTGGGCATTACAACTTTGATCGGTGCATCAATTACAGCTTTCTATATGACTCGCGTAATGATTCTTACATTTACAGGCACTAAGCGATGGGATGAGGATGCACATCCTCACGAGTCCCCATGGCTAATGTGGTTGCCAATGGCGATCCTTGCAATCGGATCTGTATCTTCTGGATATTTACTATCCCGCGGAGATGCGCTAGAGAACTGGTTGCACCCACTGTTTAATCACAGCGATGAATACCAGAAGCACTTGATCGAACCAATCGTTGTCTCTGCAATGGCGTTGACTATGGTTGCAATCGGCGTGGCAATCGCTTACTTCAAATATGCACGTCAAGAGGTTTCAAAGGTTGCACCTGAAGATGTTTCAATCTTCACAAAGGTTGCACGTCAAGATTTGATGCAGGATCGCTTTAATGAGGCGGTCTTTATGCGTCCAGGTCAGGCGTTAACAACAACCTTGGTTGCTGCCGATGATGCTGTTGTAGATGGCGCAGTACGCGGAGTTGGACAGATGGCGATGGGCTCAGGTTCAGCGCTACGAGGCCTACAAAATGGTTATGTTCGAAGCTATGCAGCAATGATCTTGGTTGGCGCAATTGCACTAATCGGAGCTATTTGGGTGGTGGTTCAGTAATGAAGTGGTTATCACTATTAATGCTTCTACCTCTGGCAGGTGCTGCGATTATCTCTGCACTTCCAAAGAGCAATGAAAAGGCTGCAAAGCAGGCGGCGTTAGCTACGACCCTGGTTGTCATGGTTGCAACTATTGCAATGGCTGTTGGCTTTGAGCGCGACAATGTTGATATGCAGTTTGTTGAAAACTACGCATGGATTCCAAGCTTTGGAATCAACTTTGCATTAGGTGTAGATGCGATTGCACTAGTTCTTATCTTGATGTCAACAATTCTTGCACCAATCGTTGTTCTTGCTGGTTGGAATGAAGCTCACGGTGGACGTTGGAGCGTTAAGACCTTCTATGTTTTGATCCTTGTTCTTGAAACAATGATGATCGGTGTATTTGCTGCAACAGATGTCTTCTTGTTCTACGTGATCTTTGAAGCGATGTTGATTCCGGTGTACTTCCTTATTGGTGGATACGGTTCAGGGGAGCGCTCAGCAGCTGCGGTTAAGTTCTTGCTGTACTCACTCTTTGGCGGATTGTTGATGCTTGCATCAATCATCGTGCTTTATGTGATGTCAGGCGATCAGGGTGGACACACCTTCGACATCAACAAGCTTGCACAACTACAGATGAGTTCAACAACTCAGAACCTATTGTTCTTAGGATTCTTCATCGCCTTTGCAATTAAGGCACCGCTATGGCCTTTGCATACCTGGTTGCCAGATGCGGCAAAGTCAGCAACGCCAGGTACATCGGTTCTGCTGCTAGGTGTTCTCGACAAGGTCGGAACCTTCGGAATGATCCGTTACTGCTTAACCTTGTTCCCAGAGGCAAGTAAGACATTTACACCTTTGATTATGGTGCTGGCGGTCATCTCCATTATTTACGGAGCATTCCTAGCTATTGGTGCAAAAGACATCAAGCGTTTGATCGCCTACACATCGATCTCTCACTTTGGTTTTATCACCATGGGTATCTTTGCGATGACAACTCAGGCTCAAAGCGGAGCGATTTTGTACATGTTTAACCATGGTTTCTCTACCGCAGCATTGTTCATCGTCGCTGGTTGGATGATTTCACGCCGTGGATCATCAACAATCGCAGATTTTGGTGGGCTGCAAAGAATCACTCCAATTATGGCTTGGAGCTTCTTCATCGCAGGTTTGTCATCTCTAGCCTTGCCAGGACTTTCAAGCTTTGTTAGCGAGTTCCTGGTTCTGGTCGGAACATTTACCCGCTATCCAGTACATGCGATCATCGCGACCTTCGGAATTGTGTTGGCAGCTTTGTACATCTTGATTCCTGTTCAAAAGGCGTTGCACGGTCCAACAACTCCGGGTAATGAAAATCTAAAGGATCTCAATCTTCGCGAGAAAATTGCAATCGGTCCTGTAATTGCAATCATCGTTGTACTGGGCTTCTACCCATCACCACTTTTGAATGTAATCAACCCAGCGGCAAAGCATGTGATTTCGCAAATGGGATTCACTGATCCTGTACCAAGCATTGGGGACAAGTAATGACCTTCACATCACCAGTTTTTTCCTACCTACTTCTTTCACCAATCCTGATTGTGCTTGGTGGAGCGCTGATTGGTGTTCTAGTAGAAGCTTTTGTCTCTCGCGCAATGCGCCCAGTTGTTCAATTAACTCTTTCTCTCGGAACTCTGATGCTTGCTCTGATGCAGGTTTGGCGAATCCGCGGAGAAGAGTCTCTAACTCCAGCAATGAGCTCACTTGTTATTGATGGTCCTGCGGTATTGATTCAGGGATCAATATTGATTATTGCAATCATCTCAATCTTCTTGATTGCAGATACCGAGCATTTCACACCGCTTGCAGCATCACTTCCAGGATCTGAAGAAGAGCGCGAAGCAGCGCAGGCTGGTAATCAAGTCACTGAGGTTTATCCGCTAACAATGTTTGCAGTTGCCGGAATGATGATCTTCCCAATTGCTAGTGATTTGATCATGCTCTTTGTTGCACTCGAAGTTCTTTCACTACCTCTTTACTTGATGGCAGGCCTTTCTCGTCGTCGCCGCTTAGCTTCACAAGAGTCAGCGCTGAAGTACTTCCTTTTGGGTTCATTTGCCTCAGCCTTCTTCCTCTTTGGAGCCGCTTATCTCTACGGTTTCTCAGGCTCAATTACCTTCTCTGGTATTCAAGCCGCAGTAGTTGGCGGCAGTGGAAATGATGTTCTGCTGTTGATCGGAATGTCATTCCTTTCAATCGGTCTACTGTTTAAGGTTGGCGCGGTTCCATTCCACTCTTGGTCACCTGATGTTTACCAAGGTGCCCCAACACCAATTACAGCTTTTATGGCAGCAGCGACAAAGATCGCAGCCTTTGGTGCAATGCTTCGAATCTTCTACACCGTTTTTGCTAACGCAGAATGGTCTTGGCTTCCAGTCCTGTCTGCAATTGCAATTATCAGCATG
>JBEDKL010000045.1:0-6420 GCA_041172145.1 Actinomycetota bacterium | reverse complement strand
ACAAAATGGTCGTGCAAAGGCGGTTATCACTGAAGATGGTCAGCGCATCGAGTGCGATGCAATCATCTTGAACCCTGATCTACCTGTTGCTTGGCGTGACTTGTTGGGCAAGACACCCCTTTCAGTAAAGCGCCTGAACTACTCCCCTTCATGCGTAACAATGTTGGTTGGTTCATCTAAGAAGTATGACTTTGCGGCTCACCACAACATTCACTTTGGTGAATCATGGGATGGCGTTTTTGATGAATTAATCAAGCAGAAGAAGCTCATGAGCGATCCAAGTGTGTTGGTAACGATTCCTTCGATGGATGATCCATCACTCGCGCCCGATGGAAAGCACTCATACTACGTACTGTTTCCAACCCCTAACCTGGATGCAGATATTGATTGGACTAAGCAGGCCAAGCCATACCGCGATCACATGGTTGAGATCTTGGAACAACGTGGCTACACCGGCTTTGGTGATGCGATCGAGACTGAGGTTTTAACAACTCCACTTGATTGGCAGGCACAAGGTATGGAAGCTGGTGCTCCATCCACTTGATTGGCAGGCACAAGGTATGGAAGCTGGTGCTCCATTTGCTAGCGCACACACCTTCTTCCAGACAGGCCCATTTAGACCACGCAATATGGCAGCTGGAATTGAAAACGTTGTCTTTGCAGGCTCTGGAACTCAGCCAGGTGTTGGTGTTCCGATGGTTCTAATTTCAGGTCGTCTTGCGGCAGAGCGCATTGTGGGTCCGGTTAAGTAAATGGATGAGTTAACCGCTGCAGGGATTACAGATCCCGATCTTCGTGCATCCTATGAAGAGTGCAAGCGACTTAACGCGCTACATGGAAAGACTTACTACTTAGCAACTCTTTTGTTGCCCAAGGAAAAGCGCCCCTTCGTTCATGCCTTATACGGTTTTGCACGTTATGCCGATGAGATCGTTGATGATTTGGCCTCTGAACTAAGTGTTGAAGAAAAGGCTGAAGTACTAAGTACATGGGGTAACGGAGTTTTGGCTGACTTAAAAAAGGGAACCAGTCAGGATCATGTGGGTCGTGCATTAATCGATACCGTCAATCGCTTTAATATCCCCCACGAGCATTTTGATGCTTTCTTGCATTCCATGACGATGGATCTAACTGTTCAAGAGTATGAAAGTTATGAAGATTTAATTGAATATGTCTACGGATCTGCAGCGGTCATTGGTCTACAAATGGTTCCGATTCTGGGGCCATTGCATAATGATGCTTTCCAGGCAGCTGAAAAACTTGGAATTGCTTTCCAATTGGCTAACTTCATTCGCGATGTAGATGAAGATCTTGATCGTGGACGGGTGTATCTACCACTTAAAGAGCTAGGCCAGTTTGGTGTGACCCGTGAAATGTTAGAAGAGCGCATCCTGACCCCAGAAATTATTGAAGCGCTAAAGTTTCAGATCGCTCGTGTACGTCAATTACAGGATGAAGCTGCAGCGGGGATCAAGATGCTGGAGGCATCAAGTCGTCCTTGCATTGAAGCGGCAAGTACCTTGTACTGCGGAATCGTGGATGAGGTAGAAAAGATTGGATACGACATCTTTAATCACCGTGCCAAGACATCAACGGCGAGAAGAGTTCGTGTTGCAGGTGCTGCCTTTGTTAAGCGCCAGCTGATTTCACGCTAAAGTAACAACTACGGGAGCCCACAAGGCTGAGAGGGTCTGAGATTCAGACCGACCGATTGACCCATCCGGTAATGCGGATGCGGAAAGGATTTAACTATGTCTACCACTTTGTTTACAGCCTGGGGCTATGAAGTATCTATTCTTGAATTCACAGCAGCGGTTGCATCATTTATTGGTGTCTACCTTGGAACCACAGGAAAGAGAATTACCTGGCCTTGGTGGGTTCTAAGCAGCAGCTTGTATGGTGTTTTTTTCTATCAAGTAGATCTCTTCGCAAGTGCGTTGCTGCAAATTGTCTTTATCGGTGCCGCAATTTATGGCTGGTTTGGTTGGGCTCCAACCGGTGCCGTGCCAGGAACTATTTCAACTAGAAACCGCATCAGGCTTGTACTTGGTACCTTGGTAAGTGTCGCTGTCTTATCTCCGGTCTTGGCAAATATTGGTGCGGCAGCAACTTGGACCGATGCCTTTATTTTGATCGCCTCGATTGTTGCGCAGTTGCTGATGGTTTATGAGAAGTATGAGACATGGGTACTTTGGCTAATCGTCAATGTTGTTGCAACGGTGCAGTACCTAACACTTGGTTATTGGTTCACCGCACTTCTCTATGGTGTCTTTGCAATTGTCGCAATTCTTGGCTGGAAGCGCTGGCATGGTTCTCTTAGCCATTGATGGCCCAGCAGGTGCAGGAAAAACAACTCTTGCTGCAAAGTTAGAGGCTGAGTACTCAGCACACGCATCGGTCCAAACGATTCATATGGATGATCTTTACAACGGCTGGAATGAAGCTCTTGGTGAAGATTTAACCAAGGTATTGGAGTCGATTACATCTGCGCATCTTGCCGGGCGTGGTTTTGTTATCAAGAAGTTCAATTGGCATCTGATGCACTTTGATCACGAAGAGCAGATAGCACCTACTGATTACTTGATTCTTGAAGGGGTGGGTGCTGCGCAGGCTGTTGTTAGAAAAGCTGGCGCAACCACCTATTGGCTAGATATTGATGCCGAGACTGGATTGCAACGAGTCTTGGCACGCGATGGTGCCCACATTGAATTGGAAATGCGTCAATGGCAGATTCAACAATCAATTCACTTTGCCGCCGACCAAACCCGCGAAAACTGCGAGTTTAAACTCACTTCATAGCTGTTTTGGGCGCGCCCTTGGGCTGTGATTCAGGTGGGCTCCATAAAATCTGCACATGTCTGATCTGACCGGAGAGCTCATTGATGGGCGCTATCAATTACTGCGTCAGGTGGCCAATGGTGGAATGGCTTCTATTTACGAGGCGATTGATACCCGACTTGATAGAAAAGTCGCGGTCAAGATTATGCATCCTCATCTTGCGCAGGATGAAGCCTTTGTATCGCGGTTTATAAAGGAAGCAAAGGCTGCTGCTGCTTTATCTCATCCCAATATTGTTGCGGTACAGGATCAAGGTTGGAATCAAAGTGGTGTGCCTGCGGTTTTCTTAGTGATGGAGCTCATTGAAGGCCATACTCTTCGTGAGTATTTAACTGAGCGCGGTCGCTTTGAGATTAAAGATGCGATCAATTACTTAACACCGATTTTAAGCGCATTAGCTGCAGCTCATGCCTTAGGAATTGTTCACAGAGATATTAAGCCTGAAAACATCTTGATCTCCAAGGAAGGCCGCATCAAGATCGCTGATTTCGGATTAGCTCGAGGAGAGCTCATCGGCTCAACGATGACCGCGGAATCTAGTGTCATATTGGGAAGTGTTTCTTACTTATCGCCAGAGCAGGTGCAGCGCGGTGTAGCTGATTCTCGCAGTGATGTGTATGCCGCTGGAATCGTTGCATACGAGATGCTGACCGGTGAAAAGCCATTCTCTGCAGATTCGCCAATCCAAATCGCATACATGCATGTTAACGAAGAGATTCCGCGTCTTCGCAGTAAGCGCAAAGAGATCCCCCAAGCATTAGATGATTTGATTGCAAGTGCGACTGCGAAAAATCCTGATGAACGTCCTCGCACCGCTGGTGATTTTCTTGAAAGATTGCAAGAGATCCACATTGATTTAGATCCAAGAAAGAATCAAATGGACCTGGGCCTAGATTTGCCTGTAGAGCCAATTAGGGAAAAGGCTCGCAAGAAGGTTAAAGAGGTCGAACCGGTAGAGGAAGTTAAGCCGGTAGTTGAAACAACTAAAGAGATTCGCCGTAAAGAGGAGAAGAAACAACGCGCAAGTAAGCGTGTTCGCCGCAATCGCAAGGTTGCGCTAATCCTTGCTGTTTCTCTGGGAATTGGCGGTTGGTGGACATTAGTAGGTCCAGGCTCGCGAGTAGTTGTTCCTTCAACTGTAGGTGGGAGTTACGAGGAAGCGCTCAGGATTATTACTCCCCTTGGGTTAAATGTTGTAGTCGAGAATCGTTTTGATGAAGAGATTGCAAAGGGCAAGATCATTGAATCTCTGCCTGCGGGTGGGGACAAAGTAGATTCTGCTGGCTCGGTGAAGCTAATTATTTCCAAGGGGCCAGAGCGTTTTACAGTCCCGATGACTGCAGGTTTGACACCACAGGCAGCACAAGCTGCGGTTAAGAAATCCCCTCTATTGGTCGGCACAATTACTGAAGTATTTAACTCAGAGATTCCAAAGGGTTTTGTTATCTCATCTTCTCCTGCATCGGGCGCATCGGTTAAACGAGATACCAAGATTAATCTTTTGGTTTCGAAGGGAATACAACAAGTTGCACTGGCTTCTTATCTAGGAAAGAGCGGCGAACAAGCGCTCAATGAGTTAACTGAATTAGGTTTTTCTGTCGAAGTTGGCTACGCATTTAATGAAACCGTTCCGGAGTTAGCTGTTATTTTCCAAAATCCAGCTGGTGGAACAAGTATCGACAAGGGCGCAAAGGTCACTATTCAAATCTCCAAGGGTCCTCGCTACACATTTATACCTAAGACTGTAATCACCATGGAAGCGGTCGCCGCCCGAGAAATGCTTGAATCTCTTGGTCTGAAGGTCAAGGTTGTATCAGTCGGAAACAATAAGAAAAAGGTTGTGAAAAAAGTTTCACCTGCGGTAAACACCAAGGTAAAACGTGGCAGTACGGTGACGATTACCGTAGGGTAAGGCAATGCCTACACCAGTAAAAAAGCCACGTATCGGTGCCCATACTCCTACGACTGGCGGAATGGCCAAGCGATCAATCGCCTACGCACAAGAAATTGGAGCAGAGGCGATTCAGGTCTTTGCATCAAGTCCTCGTACATGGGCGATGCCTGAAGCAAAGCCTGAGCTTGATGATGCTTTCAAAATCAAAGCTGCTGAGCTTGATATCGAAACTTATGTACACGCTCCCTTCTTGATCAACTTGGGCTCTCCTACTGAGGCTACCTACTTAAATTCACTGGCATCAACCAAATACTCCTTGCAGCGCGGTGCAGATATCGGCGCACTTGGAGTTGTAATTCATACTGGATCAGCTGTAGATATTAACCATGTTGAAAAAGCATGGAAGCAGATTCATGAAGGCATGATGCCGATTCTCAATGCTTTAGGCGATGACGCCCCTTACCTGTTGTTGGAACCAACTGCAGGTCAAGGTCAAAGTCTTGTAAAGAAGTTAGATGATCTTGAAATGTACTTGAAGGCGCTTGAATACCACCCAAAAGTTGGTATTTGCCTTGATACCTGTCACGTATTTGCCGCAGGTCATGACATCTCGGTTAAAGGTGGAATGAACGCAACAATTGATCTACTAGTCCAAGTTGCCGGAATCGAACGTTTTCAATTAGTGCATGCAAATGATTCTATGGATGTATGTGGCGCTCTTAAGGATCGCCACCAGAACATTGGAGATGGTCACATTGGAGTTGATCCATTTAAGGAGCTGCTCTCGCATCCTGCTGTTGCTAATGCACCATTGATCTTGGAAACTCCAGGCATGGAGCCAGAACATGGCAAGGAAGTTGCGTTGCTCAAGAAGTTACGCGGCTAATGTCTGCTCGTCATCAGCTACAGCTAAAGCTTGCACCATGGGCGTTGTTATCGGTGGCTGCTGCTTGGGGATTTGCATTTGTTGTCATGAAGGATGCGATTGAGCGACAAAGTGTTAATAACTTTCTCTTTACCCGCTTTTCACTAGCTGTAATTGTCATGCTGCTTATTCGCCCTCAGGCTATTAAGCACTTCAATAAGGATCTGCTGCAACGTGGATCGCTAGCTGGAGTTTTCTTAGGTCTTGGCTACATCGCACAAACCTTGGGGCTAGAGCGCACAGGTGCCGCAATTACCGGATTCATTACCGGTTTGTATGTTGTTCTAACCCCGTTGTTGGCATGGCTAGTTTTGAAGGAAAAGATTTCACGTTTTGTGTGGCTGTGCATCATGCTGGCCACAGTTGGCTTGGCCTTGCTCTCCATTCGAGGCCACAGTTGGCTTGGCCTTGCTCTCCATTCGAGGTTTCTCAGTTGGCGTTGGAGAGATGTTTGTCCTTGCCAGCGCATTCTTCTTTGCTGCTCACATCATCGCCTTAAGTAAGTGGTCTTCAGGTCGAGATGTCTATGCAATGACAGTTATTCAGTTAGCGATGTGCGCCATCTTGTCGGGAATTGCATCGATCCCTGGTGGTTACTCAGCTCCGCCTGATTCAGGCGTGTGGGCCGTTGTTGTCTTTACCGCAGTCTTTGCAACAGCTATCGCTTTCATCGTTCAAACCGGGTCACAGGCGCATATGAGTGCGACCAAGGTTGCAGTTATTTTGACAATGGAGGTTGTCTTTGCCGCAGTCTTTGCAATCC
>JBEDKL010000044.1:0-5583 GCA_041172145.1 Actinomycetota bacterium | reverse complement strand
GTTGCAAGAACTAAGTGAATTCCTGCAGAACGTGCTAACTGGGTAATTCTTACAACAGACTCTTCTACCTCTTTTGCTGCAACCATCATCAGATCTGCTAGCTCATCGATGATTACAAGTAGATATGGGTACGGCTCAACTGTTCTGTCGCTACCTTCAGGAACGGAAACCTTTCCTGCACGTACCGCTTTGTTGAAATCATCGATATGTCTAAAGCCAAATGTTGATAGATCCTCGTAACGAAGATCCATCTCGCGCACAACCCAGGTGAGCGCATCAGCGGCTTTCTTTGGGTTGGTAATAATCGGAGTAATCAGATGCGGAATGCCCTCGTAGGCGGTTAGCTCTACCCGCTTAGGATCAATAAGCACTAAGCGAACATCATCTGGAGTTGAGCGCATTAAAATAGAGGTGATCATCGAATTGATCATCGAAGATTTTCCAGCACCCGTGGCTCCTGCAACCAATAGGTGTGGCATTTTGGCGAGGTTTGCACAGACAAAGTTGCCTTCAACATCCTTGCCCAGCGCAACCAACATAGGGTGCAAGTCTTGACCTGCAACAGTTGAGCGCAAAACATCGCCTAACGCCACGATCTCGCGGTCGGTATTAGGGATCTCAATTCCAACCGCTGATTTTCCGGGGATAGGTGAAAGGATACGAACATCACTACTTGCAACCGCATAAGAGATATTTTTTGCAAGAGCTGTGATTCGCTCAACCTTTACCGCGTTGCCAAGTTCAACTTCATAGCGCGTGACTGTTGGTCCGCGCATAAAACCAGTGACCTTGGCATCGATTTCAAACTGTAAAAATACTTCTGTCAAGGCTGCCACAACTAGATCATTTGCCTTGCTCTTGGCCTTTGCTGCAGGTCCAGTCCGCAAAATATCTGGTGCTGGCAGTTCATACTTAACATCTGCCGTTAAAAGCAGCTGTTCGGGGCGCTTTACAGCAACGGTGTTCTCGCTGGTCGAGGTAACAGGGGGCAAGCTTTCCTCGACAGGAAACTCTTCATCAAAGCTCTCTTCATCTAGCTCATCATCATCCTCGTCCATGGATGTATTCCAAGCAGCAACTACTGGAGATTCAAATGGTGGTGTGTCGGTGACTTCAAAATCCTCGACTAACTTTTCGGTGCGTTCAGGACGCTTTGACCACAACCAACCACTGGCTGAGGCAATTCTGGCAAAAACCTCATTTACTGGTGTTGCCGTGATTACTAAGACGCCAAAGATGAAAATAATTAGCAGGACTGGATAGGTTAAAACAGAGGTCATCAAAGATACCAAAGGTGTTGAAACCCCATATCCAAGCCAACCTCCGCCATCACGCATAGCGGTAGCACCAGTGCCGACTGAACCATTGAGCAGGTGCGCCAACCCTGTTGATGAAACCAAAAGTGCAAAAGTTCCGACAATAATTCTGCCTGTTGCCTTTGAATCTTCAGGGACTCTAAACAATCTAATTGCAAAGTAGATAAGAACTACCGGTGCAAAAAATCCGATTTGGCCTACTCCGCCATATATAACTGAGTACACCGCGCGACCAACCAAGTTGTCAGAGTGAAACCAGGTACCTGCGGTGGCAATGAGGGCCAAGATCAAGATAAGAAATGCGATGCCATCGCGTTGATGTGCCGGATCTAGATCACGAGCTCCGCGTGCAAGAAAACGAACACCGCTTCCTAAAGATTTCGCAATAAAACGCCAAAGAGATGAAAGTGCTCGACCCAGAGCGCCGCCTACAGCTCCGGTCTTACTTTTCGCCTTTTTTCTTTTAGCCACACGCCCGATCGTAAAGGGTAGGCAATTTGTTACCTACTAGGCGCGCCGTTCTTTAAACTTCAATAACGACAGGGACAATCATCGGCTTTCTGCGATGTTCTCCCCCGACCCAGCCACCAATAGTTTTTCTAACTATCTGAGAAAGTTGATGCGTACCGTTGTTTCCATCAGCAACGGCTATTGCCAGCGCCTTTTCAATTCGCATTTTGACCTCATCAAACATCGCTGCATCTTCATTAAATCCACGAGCATGAATGTCAGGGCCGGCAACAACTTTACCGCTCTGGGAGTCGATGACTACTACGCAAGAGATGAAACCTTCTTCTCCAAGGATTCGACGATCTTTCAAAGAGCTCTCAGTGATGTCACCGATACTTTGGCCATCAACAAATACAAAACCAACTGGGATTGCTCCAACAACTTCAGCCTCGTGATCGATTAAATCGATGACAACTCCATTATCGACGATAAAGGTGTTTGCCCTAGGAACTCCAGATTGAATAGCTAACTCGGCGTTAGCCTTCATGTGGCGCCACTCGCCATGAATGGGCATTACATATTTAGGCTTAACAATGTTGTAGCAGTACAACAGTTCTCCCGCGGCAGCATGGCCAGAAACATGCACCATCGCATTGGCCTTGTGCACAACCTTTGCACCAAAACGAGTTAGCTCGTTGATAACTCGAAATACCGAGTTTTCATTTCCTGGAATCAAGGAAGAAGCCAAAATGACCGTGTCCCCCTCGCCTACACGAATCTGATGATCACCGTTAGCCATGCGTGAAAGCGCTGCCATTGGTTCACCTTGCGAGCCTGTACAAATCAAAACAACATTGTCATCGTATTGATCAAGATCCTTTGCATCGATCACAAGATCTGCAGGAACGTGCAGGTAACCCATATCTTCTGCAATTTTCATATTGCGAACCATTGAACGACCGATGAATACAACTTTGCGACCATGCTGGTGTGCGATATCAATTACTTGCTGTACACGGTGCACATGAGAAGAAAAAGATGCGACGATGACGCGACGTCTAGTTGATGAAATAACTCGATTCAATGCAGGCATGATCTCTCGCTCAGAAGGAGTGAATCCAGGGATATCCGCATTAGTTGAATCAACCATAAACAGATCCACGCCTTGTTCGCCCAAACGCGCAAAGGTTCTTAAATCTGTGATGCGGCCATCCAGCGGCAATTGATCCATCTTGAAATCACCTGTTGCCAATACTCGACCTGCATCGGTATTGATAACAACGGCAAGTGCATCTGGAATTGAGTGATTAACTGCGACAAATTCAAGGGTAAATGGACCGATATCTTCCGTTCCACCTTCACGAACCTCGCGGGTGAGTGGCGAAATTCTGTGCTCTTTGAGCTTTGCAGTAATCAACGCAAGAGTGAGTGCAGATCCATAGATTGCAATATCCCCACGTTCGCGCAAAAGGTATGGAACCGCGCCAATGTGGTCTTCATGGCCATGCGTTAGGAAGATTCCAACAACATCATGCAGACGATCTCGGATGTATGAAAAATCAGGCAAAATCAGGTCGATGCCGGGTTGATTTTCTTCGGGAAATAAAACTCCACAATCGACAATAAGTAATTTAGATTTGTATTCAAAGACCGTCATATTGCGGCCAATTTCAGTTAATCCACCGAGAGCAACAATTCGCAAACCGCCATCAACTAAGGCAGGTGGTGTGCTGAGGTTTGGGTGAGGATGATTCATTAGTTAACTGCGACGCCGCCAGCGCGCAGATCTTCACGCAGTTGCGCGATCTGAGCATCTGTTGCATCGACGAGTGGAAGACGAGTATGGCCACCAGGTAGGCCCATAAGGGTGAGAGCTGCTTTAGTCAGAATCGCACCTTGCGTGCGGAATGTTCCCGTGTAAACAGGAAGAAGCTTTTGGTGAATCTCTAGTGCGCGAGCTGAGTTGCCGGCAAACCATGAATCAAGCAGCTCACGTAGATCTTTTCCTACAGTGTGACCACAAACAGAGACAAAGCCAACCGCACCAACTGAAAGCAATGGAAGGTTGAGAATGTCATCACCTGAGTAAACAGGAATGCCGCATCGCTTGATCACCCAGGAGGTTGAAGCGACATCTCCCTTAGCATCCTTGAGAGCGACAATCTTTGGATGCTCTGAAAGACGAACAATTGTGTCTGGTTCGATTGGTACACCGGTGCGTCCTGGAATGTCGTAAATCATCACAGGAAGATCTGTTGCATCTGCAACTGCGCGGAAGTGAGCTTCGATTCCGGCTTGTGGTGGCTTGTTGTAATACGGAGTCACAACTAGCAACCCATCAGCTCCTGCGTTTTCAGTTCGCTTGGCTTGGTTAATTGAGTACTCAGTTTCATTATCGCCTGCGCCAGATAGCACGATGATCTTTGAACCAACGGTGTTACGAACAACTCTGATGATCTCCTCTTTTTCGGAGGATTTAGTTGTTGGCGCTTCACCAGTTGTTCCATTAACAACAATGCCATCATGGCCAGTTGCAACTAAATGCGCTGCGAGAGTTTCGATTCCGGCCCAATCAATCGCCCCATCTTTTGTGAAGGGGGTAACCATTGCCGTCAGAAGACGTCCAAATGGAGCAGCCGTTGTCATAAGCCGAACTCTACCCGTATTAAGGGGCGACTCGTCCAGACTTTTCAAAGGCTCCGTAGGTGAGCGGCATTAATTTCGCAAATTCCGCCTCCATTTTCTCGGCAACCATCTCAATTTCACGTTGTGGGTAGCTTGGAAAGTGGGAGCCATCGCGGGCTGTACGCAGTGATAAGAAGTTCATTAATGCACGGGCGTTCATAGTCACATACATTGATGAATAGGTTGCTACAGGCAACACTGCACGTGCAACCTCACGCGCAACTCCCGCCTCAAGCATCTTCACATAACTCTCGTATGCAACTACATACGCCGCCTTCATAGAATCAACAGTTACATCAAACTGCTCTTTTGTTCCATCAACAAATGTGTATGCACCTGTCTTACCGATTTGAACTAACTTGCGTTCAACAGATGGGATGTAAAAAACTGGCTTTAATTCACGGTAGCGTCCACTTTCTTCATTGTATGAAGCGATGCGGTGGCGCATAAATTCGCGGAAAACAAATATCGGTGCAGAGATGAAAAATGTCATCGATGTGTGCTCAAAGGGTGAGCCATGACGTTCGCGAGCTAGGTAGTTAATCAATCCTGCAGAGCGAGCTGGATCTTCACCAATCTCATCCATTGATTGCTCTCCAGCGGTAGATACACGAGCAGCCCAAATAACATCGGCATCACTTGCACTGGATTTAACTAATTCAACTGTTACATCATCGCGGTAAATAATCTCTTCACTCATGGTCGCACCCTATCTTTGCGCCCCTATCGGCTCTCGGATTTATACGGCACAATAGGCGCGTGTCCAAGGTTGCCTCCACCACTTTTAGGGATTCCATGAGCGTTTCCCTCACAGTGGGTGCTTATGGGGTGGCTTTTGGGGCAGCTGCGGTAGCTAATGGTTTTACCGTCCTTCAAAGTTGTTTACTCTCGCTACTGACATTTTCAGGGGCCTCGCAATTTGCAGTCATCGGTGTCATAGGCGCCGGCGGATCTGCGATTAGTGCAATTGCAACAGCATCACTTTTGGGAGTTCGAAACGCTCTATACGGAGTGATCATGGCTCCACGTTTAAAGGTAAAGGGTTTGAAACGGGTTGTTGCCGCTCAAATCACAATCGATGAATCAACCGGAGTTGCTTTGGGGCAAGAGCCACGCGGAGTTGATGCCATGC
>JBEDKL010000043.1:0-6155 GCA_041172145.1 Actinomycetota bacterium | reverse complement strand
TCGCATATCCACCTGGGGGAGAAGTTCCCGGAACAAAGCGCCTTCCTATCGGTGGCGAGTACCAGTGGCGCCGCGAAGGTGAGCCTCACCTATTTGATCCTGAAACTGTATTTACTCTGCAGCACTCAACCCGCAACAAGCGGTATGACATTTTCAAGCGCTACACAGGTCGAGTCAATGAGCAAAGCAAGCGCTTAATGACTTTGCGCGGATTGTTCCAGTTTAAAGAAGGTGTAAATCCGCCAATCTCTGTTGATGAGGTAGAGCCAATTAGCGCGATCATTAAGCGTTTCTCAACTGGCGCAATGTCATATGGCTCGGTATCGGCAGAGGTCCATGAAACTTTGGCGATTGCGATGAACCGTATTGGTGGAAAATCCAATACCGGCGAAGGTGGCGAAGAGCCCGAGCGCTTTATCCCTATGGCCAATGGTGATTCAAAGCGTTCTGCGATCAAGCAGGTTGCATCTGGTCGTTTTGGTGTAACAAGTAATTACCTTGTTAACAGTGATGATATTCAGATTAAAATAGTAATTACCTTGTTAACAGTGATGATATTCAGATTAAAATCGCACAGGGTGCAAAGCCTGGCGAAGGCGGACAGTTACCAGGTAACAAGGTGTATCCATGGATCGCTAAAGCGCGTTACTCGACTCCTGGCGTTGGATTGATTTCACCACCACCTCACCACGATATTTACTCAATTGAAGATCTTGCGCAGTTGATTCACGATCTAAAGAATGCAAACAAAAATGCACGTGTGCATGTAAAGCTTGTTGCTGAAGTTGGTGTCGGAACAGTTGCAGCAGGTGTATCAAAGGCACATGCCGATGTTGTTTTGATTTCCGGTCATGATGGCGGAACAGGTGCATCACCTTTGACATCGCTGAAGCATGCAGGTGCACCTTGGGAGCTAGGTCTTGCTGAAACCCAGCAGACTTTGCTACTTAATGGTCTGCGCGATCGCATCGTTGTTCAAGCAGATGGGCAGCTAAAGACTGGCCGCGATGTTGTTATCGCAGCCTTGCTCGGCGCAGAGGAGTACGGTTTCGCAACCGCACCACTAGTTGTTTCTGGTTGCATCATGATGCGCGTATGTCATTTGGATACATGCCCAGTTGGTGTGGCTACTCAAAACCCTGAACTTCGCAAGAAGTTCACTGGAAAACCAGAGTTTGTCGAGACTTTCTTCGAGTACATCGCTGAAGAGGTCCGTGAGATTTTGGCTCAACTTGGCTTCCGTACCTTGCAAGAAGCGATTGGCCATGTTGAGTACCTCGATACCCGTAAGGCTGTTGATCACTGGAAGGCATCTGGATTAAATCTAGAGCCTTTGTTGGTTCGTCCAGATGTTGATAGCGCGCTACACAACACAATCAAGCAGGACCATGGCTTGGATGCTGCTCTTGATAATAAGTTGATTGAACTAGCTCAACCTGCATTAACAAAGGGTGAGCCGGTCACAATTGATCTACCTGTTCGAAATGTAAATCGCACAGTTGGAACAATGTTGGGCGCAGAGGTAACTCGCAAATACGGCGCAGAAGGTTTACCAGACGGAACTATTGATGTCACCTTGCATGGCTCTGCCGGACAATCATTGGGAGCATTTATTCCACGAGGTGTTGCAATTCGCCTCTACGGAGACTCCAACGATTATGTCGGCAAGGGAATTTCAGGCGGTCGCGTTGTTGTCCGTCCAGATGTGAAGGCAACCTTCCCATCACAAGAGAATGTGATTGCAGGAAATGTAATCGGTTACGGCGCTACCGCCGGCGAGATCTTTATCCGTGGAGTCGTGGGAGAGCGCTTCTGCGTTCGCAACTCAGGAGCTCTTGCGATCGTTGAAGGAATTGGCGATCATGGATGCGAGTACATGACAGGTGGAACAGTTGTAGTCCTTGGTCGCACTGGTCGCAATATCGCAGCTGGAATGTCTGGCGGACGTGCCTATGTTCTAGATCTAGATGCTGCAAATGTAAATGCAGATATGGTCGATGTTCTAGCGGTTCCTGATGATCAAAAGGATGTACTGAAGGACCATATCTCTAAGTACTTTGCCGAGACCGGCTCTGAGATCGCACAAGCGTTGTTGAAGGATTGGGATAAGGGCGTTGCACGTATCTCACTAATCATGCCGCGCGACTATGCACGTGTACTTGCTGCAATGGAGCGGGCTACACGTGAAGGTTTACCTGTTGATGCATTAGTTATGGAGGTTGCAGCAAATGGCTGATCCAAAGGGCTTTATGACAACGCCACGCGAAACTCCTAAGCGTCGCCCCGTTGATGTTCGCATCAAGGATTGGCGCGAAGTTTATGAACCACAAAGCTTTGAGCATCTACAAAAGCAGGCTGGTCGTTGCATGGATTGTGGAATTCCTTTTTGTCACAATGGTTGCCCCCTAGGAAATCTCATTCCTGAATGGAATGACTTGATGTACCGTGGTGACAAAAATGAGGCGATAGATCGTTTGCACGCAACTAACAACTTTCCAGAGTTCACTGGCCGCCTGTGCCCGGCACCTTGTGAAACCGCATGTGTAGTTGGAATCAATCGTGACGCGGTAACCATTAAGCAGATCGAACTACGAACAATCGAAGAAGCATTTGGTGCAGGAAATGTGAAGCCAATGGCTCCAGATCGACTGACTGGAAAGACCATCGCTGTCATCGGATCAGGACCTGCTGGATTAGCTGCTGCTCAGCAGTTAACACGTGCGGGCCACACAGTCGCTGTGTACGAGCGTGCTGACAAAATCGGCGGACTTTTGCGTTACGGAATTCCAGAGTTCAAGATGGAAAAGCACATTCTCGATCGTCGTTTAGAGCAGATGGAGAAAGAGGGAACACGTTTTCGTCCAGGTGTAGATGTCGGAACTGAGTTAACTGGATCTGATCTGCGAAAGAAGTATGACGCAGTGGTTCTGGCCGTTGGTTCAACTCAGTGGCGCGATCTTTCAATTAAGGGTCGCGAACTCAAGGGTATTTATCAAGCGATGGAGTTCTTGCCTTGGGGAAACAAGCAGGCGCTGGGAGAGATTGAAACTCCACCAATCAATGTTGCAGGAAAGCATGTCGTCATTCTTGGAGGTGGAGACACTGGAGCAGATTGCCTAGGAACATCTATCCGTCAAGGCGCAGCAAGTGTCACTCAACTCGAGATCATGCCTCGTCCATCAGATGAACGTCCATCAGGTCAACCATGGCCGACATACCCAATGATTTATCGTGTCTCAAGTGCGCATGAGGAAAAGGACAATCGTCTCTTCTCTGTCAGCACAGAGGAGTTCTTGGGGGATGGCAACGGAAATCTTCGTGCAATCAAGATTGTTGAAACACAATTTGTAAATGGAAAGTTTGAGCCGGTAGCTGGCAGTGAAAAGGAAATCCCATGTGATTTCGTATTCATGGCGATGGGCTTTACTGGACCTGAAAAATCATCATTGATTACTCAGCTATCTGTTGAATTAGATGATCGTGGCAACATCAAGCGTGATGAAAACTTCCAGACATCTGAAGAAGGAATCTTCGTTGCAGGCGATGCTGGTCGCGGACAATCATTGATCGTGTGGGCAATTGCTGAAGGTCGAAGTGCAGCAGCTGCGGTTGATAAATATCTCACTGGGCGCACCCAGCTTCCTGCGCCTATCGAGCCAACTGACCGTCCGCTGATGGTTTAAGGTAGGCACATGCGTAGAGCCAAAATAGTTTGCACGATGGGTCCAGCGGTTGAATCTCCCGAGAAGGTAAAGGAGCTCATCGAAGCGGGAATGAACATGGCTCGCCTGAACCTTTCTCATGGTGGTTATGACGAGCATCAAAACCGTCTCGACCGTGTGCGCGAAGCTGCAAAGGCTGCCGGTAAGCCAGTTGCAATCTTGGTCGATCTACAAGGTCCAAAGATTCGTTTAGCACGTTTTGCAAATGGTCCACATGAGTTAGAACGTGGTGACATCTTCACAATCACAACTGATGAGGTTGAGGGCACTAAGGATCGTGTTGGTACGACATACAAAGGTTTGCCAGGAGATTGCAAGCCAGGAGATCGCATTCTTATCGATGATGGAAAAGTAACCGTTGAAGTTGTTGAAGTTAAGGGCAACGATGTTGTCACCAAGGTAATCCAGCCAGGTGCTGTAAGTAACAACAAGGGAATTAACCTTCCAGGTGTTGCGGTTTCAGTTCCGGCACTGTCTGAAAAAGATATTGAAGATCTTCGCTGGGGAATGCGTGCCGGTGCAGATTTCATCGCATTGTCATTTGTTCGCAACGCGGCAGATGTTGATGATGTTCATCGCATCATGGATGAGGTTGGCTTCCGAATTCCGGTTATTGCAAAGATTGAAAAACCTCAGGCTGTAGAAAACCTTGAAGAGATCGTTGCCGCATTTGATGGCATCATGGTCGCTCGTGGAGATTTAGGTGTAGAACTTCCAATCGAAGAGGTTCCACTAGTTCAAAAGCGTTGTATCGAGCTAGCTCGCGAAGCTGCAAAGCCTGTCATCGTTGCTACGCAGATGCTTGATTCGATGATCACAAACTCATCGCCAACTCGTGCAGAAGCCACAGATTGTGCCAACGCGGTACTAGATGGCGCAGATGCGTTGATGTTGTCAGGTGAAACATCTGTTGGTGCTTTTGCAATTGAAGCGGTGCGAACAATGGCTCGAATTATTGCTCGTACCGAAGAAGGTGGATTTGAAATGATCCGTGCTCTGCGCACAATTCCTAAGACAAAGGGTGGTGCGATTACCCGCGCTGCAGCTGAAGTAGGTGCAATTGTTGGTGCAAAGTACCTGGTTACCTTTACTCAATCAGGTGACTCCGCCCGTCGCATGGCGCGTTTGCGTTCACCTATTCCAATCCTTGCCTTTACTCCAGAGGTTGGCACCTACAACCGGCTTGCCTTGTCATGGGGTGTAGAGCCTGAGGTAACTCCAATGGTTAAGCACACCGATGAGATGGTGAAGCAGGCAGATACCTTGCTGATTCAATCTGGCCGCGCACACGAGGGTGAAAATGTTGTCATCGTTGCTGGTTCTCCTCCAGGAATTCCTGGCTCAACCAATGCAATGCGCGTTCACCGCGTAGGAGATGCAGTTGGTGGCGTAGTACCTGCTTACCGCTAAGATTGCTCCACAGTAAAGCCTCGGTACTCCAACGGTAGAGAGGGCAGTCTCAAACACTGCATAGTGTCGGTTCGAATCCGACTCGGGGCACTCACGAAGAACTTCCTGGAAGGAAGAATCGAATATGACAGTTCGCATTCTCGTTGCAGAGGATGAAACTTTAATCCGCATGGATCTTGTTGAAATGTTGCAAGCGGCAGGTTACGAAGTTGTCGCACAAGCTACAAATGGTCAAGAGGCGATTGATTTAGCTACCGAACATAAACCAGATCTTGCAATTCTTGATGTAAAGATGCCGGTTTTAGATGGAATCTCTGCGGCTGAAAAAATTATTGAGATTGCGCCAGTTTTGATGTTGACCGCGTACTCTCAAAAAGAGCTAGTAGATCGAGCTCGCGATGCCGGAGTTATGGCCTATGTTGTAAAGCCTTTTACTATCGGCGATTTAATGCCTGCAATTGAGATCGCAATCAGTCGCCATACTCAAATGAAAACCTTGGCCGATGAGGTCGCAGATCTTCACGATCGACTAGAAACTCGCAAGCTCATTGATAGGGCAAAGGGATTGCTAATGAAGGCGCTTAACCTCTCAGAGCCAGAAGCCTTCTCTTGGATTCAAAGAGCTGCAATGGATCGACGTTTAACGATGAAAGAGGTCGCCGAGGCGGTTATTAACCCGAACGCTGTGCCTGACAAATAGACCTCAGGAACCGTCTCAATAATTGATACAGCAATCCCATTTATAACGAAACCGAGACACTTTTAAGCGTGGATCCACCTTGTCACACGCTCACCCCTGGCATTACTCTTTCCACCTCCCTGTCCCGGGACACAAGAACAGGAAAGGCACTACATATGAAGAAGAATCGCGTTCTCGCGGTTGTAGCTGCTGTAGCAATGGCAACATCATCATTCGTTGCATTCGCTCCGTCAGCATCAGCTGCTTGCTCAAGCAAGCTAAAGATTGCATACCAGGGTCCACTAACAGGTCCTGAAGCTGCACTAGGTATCAACGAGCTTAAC
>JBEDKL010000042.1:0-14514 GCA_041172145.1 Actinomycetota bacterium | reverse complement strand
AGCTAGTTGCTTACATGAAGCGTGCACTTGCATGAACAAGGTAGATGTCCGCGCAAAGCTTGCTGAGCTTGGTCTAGAACTACCAGTTGCTGCAAAGCCGGTTGCTGCATACGTTCCAGCGATCCGCACAGGTAATTTAGTTTTCACCGCAGGACAACTTCCATTAGCTAATGGCGAAATGGCAGGGGTTGGAAAAGTTGATGGAGAGATCACTCCTGAGCGTGCAAAGGAGCTTGCACAGATTTGTGCACTCAACTGTTTAGCAGCTGTTGAAACCGTTGCAGATGTAAATAAGATTACAAAGATTGTTCGTGTAGTTGGTTACGTCAACGGTGTCTCTGGATATATCAACCATCCAGCGGTTGTAAATGGTGCATCAGAGTTGTTCTTAGCGATCTGGGGCGATGGTGCAAAGAGCTTCCACTGAACTCACCAGTGGAGATTGAATTAACAGTAGAAATTACTGATTAAAGCTTATTTTCCGCGCTTTGATAGACGTTCAAAATCTGTAATCAAAACTGCACGACCATCTAGCTTTAACCAGTTGCGTCCTGCGAAATCAGCAAGAGCTTTATTAACGGTTTCGCGGGATGCACCAACTAGTTGAGCCAACTCTTCTTGAGTTAGATCGTGGTGTACAAATAAACCTTCATCTGTTTGCTTTCCAAAACGCTCACCTAGATCAATAAGTGCCTTTGCAACTCGGCCAGGTACATCTGAAAAGACTAGATCGCCAACAGCCTCATTGGTACGGCGAAGACGTTGAGCTAAACGAGCAAGTAGTTGCAAAGCAACCTGGGGATTTTCTGCAAGCCAAGGAATTAACTTTTCCTGACCAAGGCTGAGCAACTTTGCATCAGTTACCGCGGTTGCTGTTGATGTGCGTGGGCCTGGATCAAAGAGACTGAGCTCTCCAAACATTTCGCCAGGTCCAAGAATTGAAAGTAGGTTTTCGCGACCATCGCCGCTTGAGGTTCCAAGCTTTAGCTTTCCTTCAACAATGACGTATAGGTGATCGCCTTCATCGCCCTCGGCAAAGAGAACCGAGCCCTTAGCGATCTTTACTGAGTCCATAGATGCACGCAAAGAAGCGGCAGCTGCCTCATCTAGGGCTGTGAAAAGCGGGGCCTTACGTACGACATCATGTTCTGTGCTCACGAGGGGTACTTTACTACCCATGAAGGTCGATAGCGAAACCAAAAAAGGAGCCAAGGCGGTTTATCGCATCCTGACTAAGACCTACCCAAATATTCGCTGCGAATTGGATTTTACAAACCCTCTGGAATTAATTGTTGCGACGGTATTGAGCGCACAATGCACAGATAAGAGAGTTAACACTGTTACCCCAGCACTATTTAAAAAGTACAAGAACCCGAAAGCTTATGCAAAAGCCAATATCCATGAGATCGAAGATCTGGTGCATTCAACTGGTTTTTATCGAGCAAAAGCCCGCAATATCAAGGCTTTGAATATCAAATTGCTTGAAGATTTTGGTGGAGAAGTTCCTCGAACTTTAGAAGAGTTAATCACCTTGCCTGGAGTTGGCCGTAAAACAGCAAATGTAGTTCTAGGTCATGCATTTGATACACCTGGCATAACAGTTGATACACACTTCGGAAGACTGTCTCGACGCTTTGGATGGACCAAGGAAACAGATCCAGTAAAGGTTGAAATGATTGTTCAGCAATTGATTCCGCAACCTGAATGGACAAACCTTTCACAGCGAATGATTTGGCATGGACGCAGAATTTGTCATGCACGCAAACCTGCATGCGGTGCTTGCCCTGTTGCCAAGATCTGTCCAAGTGTTGGAATTGGTGAGATGGATAAAGAGAAAGCATTACTGTTAGTTAAGACAGATAAGGATTTCAGATGAAGAAGCTACTAATTGCATCAGCTTTGTTACTGCTGACCGCATGCTCTACTTCATCTACCTTTGTGCAGGGCGAGGTTGTCTCTTGTGAATCAATTTCACAAGATTCTACATTTACTGGCGGCATTCAATTAGATTGCTTAGATCGCAGTGAAGGCGCACAGCTTGGCGCGCTTCGCGGCCCGATGGTTGTAAATGTCTGGGGCTCTTGGTGTGGTCCATGCAAGAAGGAGATGCCTGTGCTTCGCGCCTTTCATGAAAAAGCAAAGGACAAGGTTCAGCTAATTGGCGTTGATGTTGAAGAAGCTAACTTTGATGATGGTCGTAGATTTGTTGAACGCAACGGAATCACCTGGCCAAATCTTTACGATCCAGATGGCCGCTCACGCGAATACTTTGGTTTAGGGGTACCGGTTACCTGGTTCATTGCAGCAGATGGCACAGTTGCCCATAAGCATGTAGGAATTGTTAATGATCTAGATCAAATCCTTGATCTAACAAAAAAACACCTTGGAATCCAGCTTTAATCCTCATCCTTTGATGAGTTCAGCCCTTCTGAAATCAGCTTCATAACATTTGGATCGGCAAGGGTTGTTGCATCTCCAACCTGACGGTTTTCAGCAACATCCTTTAACAATCTACGCATGATTTTGCCGCTTCGAGTCTTTGGCAGCTCAGCTACAACCAAGATCTGTCGAGGCTTGGCGATCGCACCGATCTCCTTTGCTACGTGATTACGTAGTTCAGTTACTAGAGCATCTCCGCTTGCGCTAGCGATTCCAGCACGCAAAATTACGAAGGCAACAATTCCCTGTCCCGTCATTGCATCTGCGGCGCCAACAACTGCTGCTTCAGCAACCACTTCATGTGAAACAAGTGCAGACTCAACCTCGGTTGTTGAAATTCTGTGGCCTGAAACATTCATAACATCATCGACACGACCGAGCAACCAAATTGCTCCATCCTTATCTAGCTTTGCACCATCTCCTGCAAAGTAAATTCCCTTAAAGCGGGACCAATAAGTTTCCTTGTAACGCTCATCTTCTCCCCAAACACCACGCAGCATTCCGGGCCAAGGTTTATCAAGGATTAAGAAACCTCCGTGACCCTTTGCAACTGGGTTTGCATCATCATCAACCACGACAGCACTGATTCCAGGGATCGGTGTCATTGCAGATCCTGGCTTAGTTGCTGTAACTCCAGGCAGCGGTGAAATCATGATTCCGCCAGTTTCCGTTTGCCACCATGTATCAACAATTGGGCAACGATTCCCACCAATTACTTCGCGGTACCACATCCATGCTTCTGGATTAATAGGTTCACCAACTGATCCCAATAAGCGAAGTGATGACAGGTTGAACTTATTGGGATACTCATCGCCCCACTTCATCCAAGTGCGAATCAAAGTTGGTGCGGTGTACAAAATAGTCACGCCATACTTTTCAATGAGTTCAAAGATGCGTCCCTTATGTGGAGTATCAGGGGTTCCTTCATACATAACCTGAGTTGCACCATTAATAAGCGGTCCGTAAACAATGTAGCTATGGCCGGTAATCCAACCAACATCTGCGGTGCACCAATACACATCTGTTTCAGGCTTGATATCAAAGACAACTCGATGGGTATATGCCGCCTGTGTCAGGTAACCACCCGTTGTGTGAAAAATGCCCTTTGGCTTTGCTGTTGTTCCAGATGTGTACAAAATGAATAGTGGGTGCTCAGAATCAAAGCCCTGTGCTGTGTGTTCAGGGGATTGGCGATCAACGATCTCGTGCCACCAAATATCTGTTACATCATTCCAGGCGGTTTCTTGCTTGGTGCGCTGAACTACTAAAACCTTTTTAACATTGTGCTGACCCTTGAGCGCCTCATCAACAGCAGGCTTTAATGCAAATGCAGAACCTTTTCTAAATCCACCATCTGCGGTAATTACTAGCTTTGCATCTGCATCTTGAATACGTGACAACAAGGCATCTGCTGAGAATCCACCAAAGACAACTGAGTGTGCGGCACCAATGCGGGCACATGCCAACATTGCAATTGCAGCCTCTGGAATCATCGGCATGTAAATCGCAACACGATCCTTTGCCTCAACACCTAACTCGATAAGTGCATTTGCTGTTTTCTTAACTTCGGTTAGCAACTGTGCGTAGGTGATTGTCCGTGTATCTCCAGGTTCACCTTCAAAGTGAAAAGCAACGCGATCTCCACGGCCTTCAATGACATGTCGATCCAATGCATTAAATGATGCGTTGATCTTGCCGCCGACAAACCACTGTGCATAGGGAGCATCCCATTGCAGCGTTTGGGTCCATGGCTTTTCCCATGTCAACGCTTTGGCTTGTTCATCCCAAAATGCCAAGCGATCCTGCTCTGCTAATTCGTAAAGCTGCGCAGTTGCATTGGCTTGAGCAGCAAACTCTGCAGAAGGAGGAAAGGTGCGATCCTCACTAAGAAGGTTCTCTAAGGATTCGTGGTCTTGGCTCATAGCGCTAGAGGCTACCCGCAGATGATTGTTATCAACAGCGAATTGGCGATGAAATTTTTATTCATGGACTGCATTGAAGATCTGCCCACTGAAAGGAGATGCAATGCTGACCTCATTAATCTTGGCGCTAATCAAACTTCTGAGTAACCCTGTATTGGTGGCGGCCCTGGCTAAGTTCTTGGCCAACGCCCTAAAAACGGTGAGTTAGAAGGAGAATCCCACGCTTAAAGACCCTCTCTGCATGGTGCGGCGGAGGGTCTTTTTGTGCGGTCGTAAGCCTCTAGACGACTCAACGAAGCGCTCAGTCTAAAGATTTACAACGAGCCCATAGGAGTCACACTATGCCAATTGCAACCCCTGAAATTTATGCAGATATGTTGGATCGCGCTAAGAAGGGCGCATTCGCATATCCAGCAATCAACGTTTCATCATCACAAACCCTGACAGCTGCTATTCGTGGTTTCGCCGAAGCAGAGTCAGATGGAATCATTCAATTCTCTTGGGGCGGCGCAGAGTACGCATCTGGTTCAACAGTTAAGAACATGGTTGATGGTGCGGTTGCGCTCGCAGAGTATGCACATGTCGTCGCTAAGAACTACAAGGTCAACATCGGAATTCACACAGATCACTGCCCAGCAGAAAAGCTAGATGGCTTTATGCGTCCACTTCTTGCATTTGGTGCAGATCGCATTAAGTCAGGCAAGGCTCCATTGTTCAACTCACACATGTGGGATGGATCAGCGGTAGATATGACTGAAAACATGAAGGTCGCTAAGGAAATGTTGGCGATGTCTGTTGCTGCAAAGACAATCCTTGAAATTGAAATCGGTGTTGTCGGTGGAGAAGAAGACGGTATCGAAGCTAAGCATGATGCAAAGCTCTACTCGACTCCAGAAGATGCATTAATGACAATTGAAACTCTTGGAACTGATGCAAATGCTCGCTACATGGTTGCAGCGACATTTGGAAATGTTCACGGTGTTTACAAGCCAGGAAATGTTGTTCTGCAGCCGAAGATCCTTGCAACATTGCAAGAGGCTGTATCTGCAAAGCTTGGCCTTCCAGCTGGCAGTAAGCCAATGGATTTGGTTTTCCACGGTGGTTCTGGCTCACTTCTTTCAGAGATCCGCGAATCACTTGATTACGGTGTAATTAAGATGAATGTTGATACAGATACCCAGTACGCATTTACACGCCCAGTTGTTGATCACATGCTGAAAAACTACGACGGCGTTCTTAAGATCGATGGAGAAGTAGGAAACAAGAAGGCCTACGACCCACGCGCTTGGGGCAAGCTTGCAGAAGCAGGAATGGCTGCTCGCGTTGTTCGTGCTTGCGAAGACCTTCGTTCAAACGGAACTACATCACTAAAGTAATTAACAACTAGTCGGAAAGGCTTTACTCATGCCTGCATTGGTACTACTCGGAGCACAGTGGGGCGATGAAGGCAAGGGTAAAGCTACCGACCTGTTGGGAGATCGCGTTGATTATGTAGTTCGCTATCAAGGCGGCAACAACGCAGGTCACACAGTCGTAATCGGTGATCAAAAGTATGCGCTTCACCTATTACCTTCAGGAATTCTTTCTCCCAATGTAATTCCGGTAATTGCTAACGGTGTTGTTATTGATCCAAGTGTTTTGCTTGAAGAAATCCGCGGATTAAATGAGCGCGGTATCGATACAAGCAAGCTTTTGATTTCTACTAATGCACACTTGATTACTCCTTACCACCGCACCATCGACAAGGTTTCAGAGCGTTTCTTAGGTAAGTCAAAGATTGGTACTACAGGTCGTGGAATCGGACCAGCGTACGCTGACAAGATCAACCGAATTGGTATTCGTGTGCAGGATCTATTTGATCCATCAATTCTTCGTCAAAAGCTCGAAGGTGCGCTGCGCGATAAGAATCAGATTTTGATTAAGGTTTTCAATCGCAAGAACATCGAAGTAGATGAGGTTCTTGAAGAGTATTTGAAGTATGCAGATATCTTGCGTCCATATGTTGCAGATACCGTTTTGATTTTGGATGAAGCGCTCAAGGCTGGAAAGCGAGTTCTGCTCGAAGGTTCTCAAGGAACCCTGCTTGATGTCGATCACGGAACATATCCATTTGTAACTTCAAGTAATCCAACTGCAGGTGGCGCTTGCACAGGTTCAGGAATCGGACCAACAAAGATTGATTCTGTAATCGGAATCTTGAAGGCCTACACAACACGTGTTGGTAGCGGACCTTTCCCAACAGAGCTATTTGATGAGGATGGCGAGGCGCTACGTCGCATTGGTGGCGAAGTAGGCGTAACTACAGGTCGAGCACGCCGTTGTGGCTGGTTTGATGCGCCAATTGCTCGTTATGCGGTGCGAGTAAATGGTTTAACTGATTTCTTCCTTACCAAGTTAGATGTATTAACTGGTTGGGAAAAGATCCCTGTGTGCGTTGCTTACGAGATTGATGGCAAGCGCGTTGAAGAGCTTCCAGCATCACAGACTGATTTCCACCATGCAAAGCCAATTTACGAGTACCTAGCGGGCTGGACTGAAGATATCTCAGGTGCACGCAAGCTCTCTGATCTTCCAAAGAATGCGCAAGATTATGTTGCATTCCTTGAAAAGATCTCAGGTGCTCCAATGAGCGCAATCGGTGTAGGCCCAGGCCGTGATCAAACAATCGTTGTAAAGGATTTCATTTAATGAGTCTGCTCGCTGATCGCTACGCATCAGCTGCGATGCGCGAGATCTTTTCACCTGAAAGCAAGATAGTTCTAGAGCGCAAGCTGTGGATCGCGGTTATGCGTGCACAATCACAGCTTGGTCATGTGATTAACAAGGATGTAATTACAGATTACGAAAATGTAATTACAAAGATTGACCTGGCTTCAATTGATAAGCGTGAAAAAGCTACTCGTCACGATGTGAAGGCTCGGATCGAAGAGTTCAACGCTTTGGCAGGTCATGAAGCGATCCATGCCGGAATGACTAGCCGTGATGTAACTGAAAATATCGAAGCGCTTCAGATTCGCAATGGTTTGGATTTGGTTCACACCAAGGTTGTGGCACTTCTTGCACGCCTTGCTGAAGCATCGGTTAAGTATGCAGATCAGCCAATCACAGGTCGTTCACACAATGTGCCGGCACAGGTAACAACCCTCGGTAAGCGTTTTGCAACAATTGCTGAAGAACTACTTTTTGCTTACGAGCGTTTAACCGCTTTGCAGGATCGCTATCCAATGCGTGGAATCAAGGGACCTGTGGGAACTGCTCAGGATTCCATTGATTTATTAGGTAGTTCAGAGGCTCACCAAGCCCTAGAACAGGCCATGGCAAAAGAGCTCGGCTTCACAAATGTTTTGGATTCAGCAGGTCAGATCTATCCACGCTCACTTGATTACGATGTTTTAACTACCTTGGTTCAACTTGCATCTGCTCCATCGAATTTGGCGACATCAATTCGTTTAATGGCTGGCGCTGAATTAGTAACTGAAGGTTTCAAAGCAGGTCAGGTTGGAAGCAGCGCAATGCCTCACAAGATGAACACACGTTCATGTGAGCGAGTAAATGGTCTAGCTATTGTCTTGCGCGGTTATGCATCGATGGTTAGCGAACTATCTGGCAATCAATGGAATGAAGGCGATGTTTCATGCAGCGTTGTTCGCCGTGTTGCAATTGCCGATGCTTTCTATGCATTTGATGGATTGATGGAAACCATTCTGACTGTCCTTGATGAGTTTGGAACTTTTCCAGCGTTAATCAATGCAGAGCTAGAGCGTCAACTACCTTTCCTTGCAACAACAAAGATTTTGATGGCAGCGGTCAAAGTTGGTGTTGGTCGCGAAGTTGCCCATGAGGCAATTAAAGAACATGCTGTAAAGGCAACGATTGCTATCCGCGAAGGCAAAGCAAATACCTTCTTTGATGAAGTTGCAGCAGATTCGCGTATCCCATTAGATCGCACAGCTTTGGATCAACTCATTGGCCAGCCACTTGATTTTGCTGGCGATGCTCAACAACAGGTAACTCGTGTTGTAAATCGTGTAAATGTGATCACAGCAAAGTTCAAAGATGCATCAAAGTACTCTGCAGCTTCAATTCGATAAGCAGGGATACAAGTGCGCGATCCAATAGTTTTGGAACAAGTAAAAACAACGTTGAATGCGCTGACAGTTACCTCCATATGCCGCGGTTCAATGTGGCGAGGGCCCAACCCACACCCGTGGAACCCCACCAAACACCATCGAAATGGATGCCCAGACCTGGCTAGCCCTAGCCTCAGGCGAGCTATCGTGGGATCAGGCGGTAGACAGTGGAGCGGTTCTGGCCTCGGGTTTACGGGCTGATCTGGCTCAATTCCTGCCCCTTTAACGCTCCCATTCACCCTTTTCAGGCAAAGGGCCGGCAATTAGTGAAGGAGGTCGCCCATGGGTCGCGGCCGCGCAAAAGCAAAGCAAACTAAGGTTGCACGCGATTTGAAGTACAACGCGCAAGATATGGATCTCGATCGTCTTGCCAAAGAGCTTCATGGCGAGATTGATACAACCTCACGCAAGGATGATGATGATCCATTTGCTGAGGGCAACTACATTCCACGTGCGTGAGAACTACACCGTACGTCGCTTCACTTCGTATTTACGAACCACTTTCTGCATTTGAACCTGCCGACCGTTTACGGTGGGCAAATCTAGAGATCGATCCTGACTCCTTTAATAAAGAGGAGCAACAAGCGATGCATCGAGTTGTTCAACCTGAACCTCCAGCTGGTCGTCCCGATGGTGTTCATATTTTAGATCGCGATGGAGTTCGTTTTGTTTCTCCATGGGCAACTGCAACTCGTTGTTGGGCAGCGCTTGATAATTTCAAAGACTCTCTTCCAAGCACAGTTGTTCCATACTTTGTTTCACCTGCACTTGAAGAGGTAATCACTGCAGGTGTTGATTTACTTGAAGATAAAGTCCCACACATCTTAAATGAGACTTGGGTAATTCCACCGCGCTGGTTTATTTTGTTTTCACCAGAAGAGCGTTCACGTGGAAAAAATGCAACCGGCTACTTTTCAACCGCGCTAACAGATATCGCAAGTGCAAAGCAACGATGCGATGGCGCCCATGATGCTGTTGTTAACGCCTTTGGCGAAGGACCTGTAGAACAAGAGTTAGAAAATCTTCTTTCATGGCTTGAACTTTTTCATCCAGAATCACTAGTTCAATTAGATTACGGCGGCCTTGCGCATTACATGGATAAAGCTTTACGTGAATCAGGAGAAGAAGGCCTTGAAGCAGACTCTTCAATTGAAGATGTAACTGATTCTGTTGCGGGCCTTGCCGCATCGGATGGAATGATGGCGGGGATTGGGTACCAACGATTAATGTCCCGCTGGCGCTTAGTTCAGGCCTACGAGCAGGCTTCGTAGGTATTGCCACACGCTCGATAAATCGCAATACTTCACCCCAATACGGTCCAAAACGGACAAGCCACGATTGAAGGAGTCACCATGAACCGCATCCCAGATGCCGAAGTTCTCTTGACCCCCAAAGAGGTTGCACAGCGCTTCCATGTAAATCCAAAGACGGTAACCCGTTGGGCAAAGGCTGGAAAGTTGACCGCGATCCGCACATTAGGTGGACATCGTCGTTATCGCGAATCAGAAGTTCTTGAGAGATTACGCGAATACAAGGAATCAAGCTCATAGCAGTAGGATTAACTCATGGCCGATAAGAATGATGATATGAAAGCAAGAATGCTTGCTGCACTAGAAGCTAAGAAGAACAAGCCAGGTGCACCAGGAACTCAAAACCATTCTGAAACGGGATCAAAGATTCGTGGCGGACAACGCAGCGGTGGTGCACCACAGGTTCAGCGCAAAGCAGGTCCTTCAGGATCTGGCTCTGCTGGCTAAAACTTTTTAAATCTTTTACAACAAACCGCGACGCTCTAGCAACGGTTCGATCTTTGAATCACGACCGCGGAAGTTACGGAACATCTGCATTGAATCAATAGATCCACCACGTCCAAGAAGTGTGTTCTTGAAATGCTCACCGTTCTCGCGCTTTAATCCGCCATTTTCTTTAAACCAATTAACGGTATCTGCATCCAAAACCTCAGACCAGATGTAGCCGTAATACCCTGATGAGTACCCACCAGCAAAGATGTGACTGAAGTAAGTCGAGCGGTAACGTGTTGGAACAGGTGCAAAATCCAAACCGTAATCCTTGATCGCTTGAGCTTCAAATGCCTCAACATCCGTCACTTTGGCTGCTTCCTCAACATTGAGTGAGTGCCAAGCAAGATCCAAAATCGCTGCAGCTAAGTAACTTGTAGTTGCATGTCCTTCATTGAAGGTACGTGCAGCGTTGAGGTTATCGATCCATTCCTGAGGCAGTTTTTCACCTGTTTCATGGTGACGGGCGTAGTTTTCTACAACCTCAGGCCACAAGATCCACATCTCATTTACCTGTGATGGGAACTCAACAAAGTCGCGCTGAACACTTGTTCCAGAAACACGTGGGTACTTAACCTGTGAGAGCAAACCATGAATCGCATGTCCAAACTCGTGGAACAAGGTTGTGATCTCATCGTATGTCAGCAAGGTTGGCTTACCTGCTGGTGGCTTTGGAATATTCAAGTTGTTAACAACAACTGGTAGTTGATCAAACAAGAAGTTCTGATCAACCAGGTTGTTCATCCATGCACCACCGCGCTTTGAATCACGTGTGTAGAAATCTGCGATAAACAGGCCAACCTTTGATCCATCCTCATTATTAACCTCAAAAGCGCGTGCTTCTGGGTGATAAGTAACTAAATCAGGACGGGCCTTGAAGGTAATGCCAAAGAGTTTGTTAGCAGCAAAGAAAACACCATCATGCAGAACTCGCTCTAACTCAAAGTAAGGACGCATCTTGGTTGTATCGATGTTGTACTTTTCTAGACGGACTTTTTCGGTATAGAAGCCCCAGTCCCAACTTTCAATATCTGTTCCAGCTGACTTTTTAAGATCATCTGCTTCAGCCTTTGCATTACGAACTGCTGCTGGTGCGATCTTGCGCAGCATCGCATGGACATTATCTGGATGCTCAGCGGTTTGTACTGCAATCACATGTTCAGCATGAGTTTCCTTGCCAAATAATCTTGCACGCTCTGCACGCAGCTTTACCATCTTCAGCAAGACAGGCTTGTTGTCATTGTCATTTGCACGGTTTGCCTTCAAAAGCGAGGCCTGCATAATCTTTTTACGTAGCTCGCGATTAGTTAATGAATCCAAGACTGGGTTACCGGTGAAGTTCACCATTCCGATAAGCCATTTGCCATCATGTCCGCGATCCTTTGCTGCAGCAGCTGCTGCAGCGATCTCATTCTCGCTAAGGCCATCTAACTCTTCTAATGATTCAACTAAAACAGCTAAATCATTGGTATCTGCCAAAACATTTTTCGAGAACTGTGTTTCAAGAGAGGAAAGCTCTTCATTTAACTCTTTCAAACGTGCGCGCTGAGCATCTGTTAGATGTGCTCCAGCATGAATCAAATCCTTGTAATAACGCTCCAGTAACCATGAATCTTCGCTGTTTAACCCCAATGATTCGCGAGCATCGTAAAGATCCTTAATCCGCTTGAAGAGTGCTGGATTTAAGTTGATTGAATCCTGATGTGCGGCAAGCTTTGGTGCAATCTCTTCTTCAATCGCATCCAGTGCATCATTGGTGTCACTTGATGACTTGTTGTAGAAAACCAACAACATGCGCATCAGGTACTGCCCGCTCTTTTCCAGGGCAACAATTGTGTTCTCAAATGTTGCAGCACCCGGAGTATCAAGAATCGCCTGAACTTCAGCTAACTGTTCAGTGCAGCCTTCGTAGAAAGCAGGCAGGTAGTGCTCCTCTTTAATCTGAGCAAATGGAGGCAGCTCATATTCAAGGGTGCTTCTTTGGGCAAATGGATTCGCGTTAGTCATAACGCGAAACCTACCAATTAAAGGATGTTTTAACGAGGACGACGGCGACGCTGACTTGAGTTAGGACGTGGACGCTTTCCGCCGCTACGTACTGACTTTTCAACGATCGGTGCGATGTAAGGAATACCTGATGGCTCCTGAGCACCCGTGATCTTCATTAGCTCTGTGCTGAGCGGTGTAACTCCAACAAACTTAGGGGTTACTCCAGCACGCTGAGTTAGTCCGCCAATCGACTTTTGCTGACGTGTAGTCGCAAGAGTTACAACTGTTCCGGCCTCACCCGCACGAGCGGTACGACCTGCACGGTGTAGGTAATCCTTGTGATCTGTCGGTGCATCAACATGCACAACCAAAGAGATTCCATCAACGTGAATACCGCGTGCTGCAACATCTGTTGCAACTAGAGCAGCGTTTGGAGTCTCCTTGAAGAGCGCCAAGGTACGCGTACGAACCGCTTGTGACTTACCGCCGTGCAATGCACCAACTGGAACACCAGCATGAGCGAGCTTGTCAGCTAAACGATCTGCACCGCGCTGAGTCTTTACGAACAAGATTGTCTTTCCGTTACGGGCTGCAACCTGGTTTGTGATGTCATCTTTGTCAGATGGGTTCATAACCAATACGTAGTGCTCCATTGTTGAAACAGATGCACGATCGTTTTGTAGTGAGTGAGTCTTTGGATTCTTCAAGTACTGACGAACCAATGAATCAACACCACGATCTAGAGTTGCAGAGAAAAGAAGACGCTGACCATCAAGCTTTGCCTGATCAAGAATTTCCTTAACAACAGGCAAGAAGCCCATGTCTGCCATCTGATCTGCTTCATCAAGAACAGTAATCTGCAGCTGATCTAATTGAACTTCACCCTTATTAAGTAGATCGATCAAACGACCAGGTGTAGCAACCAAGATCGCTGTTCCGCGACGCATTGCAGTTATCTGCTTTGAGTACGACATTCCACCCGCGACAACAACTGATTCATGACCAATTGAACGTGCAAGCGGCATCAGAACTTCATCAATCTGCTGTGCAAGTTCACGAGTTGGAGTCAAAACAAGTGCCAATGGCTTGTGTGGCTTTGCAACCTTGCCATTTAAGTTGTTAAGAAGAGCTAAACCAAATGCAAGAGTCTTTCCTGAACCAGTTTGTCCACGACCCAAGATGTCATGACCTGCAAGAGCATCTGGAAGTGTTGCAATCTGGATTGGGAATGGATGCATGATTCCCTGCTTGCTAAGCGCGTTTACTAGCGGCGCTGCAATACCAAGATCACCAAAAGTTGTAGTGATTTCAGTTAGGGGAGTTGCATCAACAAGGTTTGCATCGGCAAGGTTTGTTGAAATGTAGTTGTCATCTGCACCAAAATCAACGGCTGCATTTGAATGTGTCTTTGCTTGCTTCTTGAAATCATCACGAGCATAAGCAGGTGAATCATTACGGCGATCGCGTACTGGACGCTCTGCACGGAAGTTAGCTGCACGCGTATCTGGTGCAACACTGTTCTTCTTTGGACGTGTTGGATCAAACTTTTCGCGCTTGCGTGGATCAAAGTTTGGACGACCATCATCGGTGCGTGCGATCTTTGCCTTCACTGCATCGCGACGTGTTGTCGGACGAGTGTCAGACTCTTTCTTGAAAGCTGGACGTTCTGGACGCTCCGCCTTCTTGTAAGTCTTCTTAAACTCTGGACGTGAATCATCACGCTTAAATGCTGGACGCTCTGCACGTTCTGTGCGCTCTGCACGTGGTGCAGATTCGCGAACTTCGCGCTCCTTAACAAACTTCTTGGCACGAGAATCTGGACGTCGTGAATTTTCAATACGCGCCTTGCGCTCTTCGGGTGCTTCTGTTGGGCGAGGCTTAGATGCGGTTTGTTCTTGGTAACGCTTTGCACGCAACTTCGAACGCTCTACTAAGCGAGCTTCCTTCTTTGATGTTGCAGATGTATCAACATCTGAATAACGACGAGTCGATGCAGGCTTTCCATTCAATGGCTTAGCTGCTGCACCTTTACGAGCTGCCTTTTGTGCAGTCGTGTGACGCGCCTTAGGAGCTGTTTCTTTAAATTCAACAGCCTTCTTTGCGCGCTTAGGCTTTCCTGCTGATGCTGCGCGACGTGCTTTTCCGGGCGCGCTAATACGTGGTTGTAGAGACATAGAAATGCATACCAATCGAGACGACAAGCGCGTCTCGGGTATAGCTCGCACATTTGGCGGC
>JBEDKL010000041.1:0-8886 GCA_041172145.1 Actinomycetota bacterium | reverse complement strand
TTGCCCATTTAGAAAATGAAATGCCTGCTTCTCCTTGTGCGCCAGCTGTTCCTGTATCTCCTTTAACACCTTGCAAACCTTGAATACCTTGTAACCCTTGTGCACCTGTTGCACCTGCACTTCCAGTCGAACCAGCTGGACCTGTTGATCCAGTAGCTCCAGTTGCACCTGTTGCCCCCGTTAAACCTGTTGCGCCAGTATCACCCTTCGCACCAACGGCACCTGTTGCGCCAATTGATCCCGTTGCACCTGCTAATCCCGTTGCGCCAGTGGCTCCTGTTGCACCAGTTAAACCAATTGCACCTTTATCTCCGGTTGCACCCTTGTCTCCTTTTTCACCTTTATCGCCCTTCTCTCCTTTTTCACCTTGCGCACCTGTTTGTCCCGTTGCACCAGTTTCACCAGTAATGCTTGCTGCAACAGCTGCCTCTTTTGGACGCAAGGTTGTTGTTATTTTCCAAACACCTTTGGTCTTCGGTCCATAGAGATTTAGGTTCTTTGTATCAATATAGAAATCGCCGTTGATACCAACTGTTTTCGAAGGAGTTCCAACACCGCTAAGGATTGTGTTTACAACTGTTTTTGTACTGGGGCCGGCGGCTTTGATGGTTGTCTTTTGCGCAGCTAAGGCTGACGGAGCCATTGCTATAGAAAAAACAAGTGTTAAAGCAAGGATGGATTTATTGGCTTTCATGGTTCACCAAGATTTCTGTGTGGGGATTTAAGTGTGAACCTGTGAATTACCCGTGCGAATAAGGGTTTCAGCACACCATTTGAGCGTAAATGTATGGAAAGCCCAGCATGAAAATATTTATTTCTTTATCCTCACTTTCAGGTTCAATGTCTAAAATCCTCAGCATGAACCTGTTGATTATGGGTAGTCGATGACGAGGGGTCAGGACACGCAGTACAAACGAAAGGACATATCTATGTCTTCAAAGAAGAAAATCGCAGCCGTTGCGATCACTATCGCAGCGCTAACAGCTGGATCTGTTGGAGTTGCATCTGCTCATGATGGAGCAGGTAAAGGAGCACTTAAAGGAACAGCACTTGCTGAACTTGTGAAGGCGGGAACAATTACGCAGGCACAGGCTGATGCAATTACCAAGAAGTTTGATGATTTCAAAGCTACAAAGGATGCAAACAAGGCTGCCAACAAAGCTGAGCACGAAGCACATCGCGCGGCGGTAGAGGCACTAGTTGCTTCAACAATTGGAATCGATGCAGCAACAATCAAGACTCGTCTTGCAGCTGGAGAAACACTTGCTGCTGTTGCAGGAGCGAAGAAAGATGCTCTCATCACAGCTCTTGTTGCCTTTGAAACTAAGGAGATTGATGCTCGAGTAACTGCAGGTAAGTTGACCGCAGATCAAGCAACAAAGATGAAGGCGAACCTAAAGAATCATGTAACCAAGATGGTTGAGTCAGCCAAAGGCCCAAAGGGAATGGGTCATAAGGGCGGCAAGGGCCATAAAGGTCCACGCCAAAGGTCCACGCCACTAAGTTGTAAATAAGTAAGAGGAAAACCCGCCACGTGAGTAATCACTTGGTGGGTTTTTCTCTTGTCGTGGCAAGATGCGCACATGCGCATTCATATTGGTAGCGATCACGCTGGCTTAGAGTTAAAGGCAGCACTTGTTGAATACCTGCAGAGCAAAGGCCACGATGTAAAAGATCACGGTCCACATGAGTATGACGCGGTTGATGATTATCCAGATTTTTGCATCCCAGCAGCGATTGCAACGGTTTCAGACCCTTCATCACTAGGAATTGTTTTGGGTGGCTCTGGAAACGGCGAACAGATTGCTGCAAACAAGGTCAAGGGTGTCCGCGCGGTTCTAGCGTGGAGCGTTGAGACAGCAAAGCTTGGCCGCGATCACAACAATGCAAATGTTGTTGGTATTGGTGGACGCATGCATTCAATCGAAGAGTGCAAGGCGATTATTGATGCATTTATCGAGACGCCATTTTCAAATGATGAGCGCCATATTCGCAGAATCAACAAGATCGCTAAGTATGAAAATGAAGGTTCGCTTTAAGCTTTTAAGTACATCATGTCGTTAACAGCATGATCTTTATCAATTCCTTGACCTTCAAATCGGGTTACTGGGCGCCATTCAGGTTTATCGATCACTCCCCCAGTAAACAAGGTTGAGGCTACAAAAACTTCTTGGATGCTGACCGCGTACGGAACCCAGTCGGTAGCGATATGAATGAATCCACCTTTTTTAATCTTTGGGTGAATTAAAGATAAAAAGTTCTCATTAACGATTCTTCGTTTATTGTGTTTCTTCTTCGGCCAGGGATCTGGAAAGAAAAGATGGATTCCATCTAAGGATTCATCTTTAATCATGTGCTGCAGCACAACATGAACATCTTCTTCAATAACCTTGAGGTTTGTTAAATCATTTTCAACAATTCGAGCTAAGAGCTTTCCAATTCCTGGTGGGTGCACATCAACTGCGATGTAACCGTTGTTGGGGTGATTCTTGGCAATGATTGCGGTGGCCTCGCCCATTCCAAAGCCGATCTCCATGATGACCTTGTCACTTGTTGGAAATAATGCGGGAATGTCGATCTGCTCCTGTTTGAACTCAATTCCATGAACCTTTTGAAGGGCATCTTTGGCGGATACTGTAGCTACGTACCGATGGGCGTTCCATGGGGCAACTGTGTCATGGTTGGATAAGAACCTACAAAATCACCGAAGGAGCAACAAGTGCCAGGTCTAAATTTGAGCCGTGCCGAAGCTAAAGAGCGTGCGGACCATCTCTATGTCAACAGTTATGTAGTAACCCTTGATGTAACAAAGGGAGAAGAAACCTTTTACTCAAAATCTGAGGTTTCCTTCACATGTAACAAGCCTGGCTTCTCAACCTTTATTGATGCTGTTGGTCGCTCAGTAATTAGCGCGACCCTGAACGGTGTTGCGGTAGATACAAGCAACTTTGATGGCGAAAGCATTTTCCTAACAAACCTGGCTGCAGAGAATCTCTTGGTGATTGAGATCGAAGCAGAATATTCAAAATCAGGTGAAGGCTTGCAGCGTTCAGTTGATCCATCTGATGGAGAGGTCTACTTGTACTCACAAGGAGAGACCGCGCACATTCGCAACATGTTCCCTTGCTTTGATCAGCCAGCGCTGAAGGCAACATTTTCTCTAACTGTTACAACTCCAGGACACTGGGAGGCTGTTTCAAATAACCCAGTTGAGTCAAAGGTTGCAAAGGGTGATCTCGTTGAATGGAAGTTCTCAACAACTCCACGTATTGCTACCTATCTTGATGCGTTAATTGCTGGTCCTTACTCATCCGTTCATGATGTTTATAAAGGTCAAAAGGAGATTCCACTAGGAATTTACTGCCGTAAATCAATGATGCAGTACCTAGATCCAGAAGATATCTTCTTGATTACTAAGCAGGGTTTTGAGTACTTTGAAAAGACTTTCGGTTTGGCATACCCATTTGAAAAGTATGACCAGATCGCAGTTGTTGACTTTAACTTCGGCGCGATGGAAAACGCAGGAGCGGTTACCTTCCGCGAAGATGTATTGGTATTCCGCAGTCACATGCCAGATAAGGCATACCTGTCACGCGCAAACACAATCCTGCACGAGATGGCGCACATGTGGTTTGGTGACATGGTCACCATGTCCTGGTGGGATGATCTATGGCTTAACGAATCATTTGCTGAATGGTCTTCATACCTTGCACTTGCCGAATCAACACGTTTCAAGGGCGCTTGGTCTGAGTTCAACTCTGCTCGTAAGAATTGGGCATATCGCCAAGATCAGTTGTCATCAACCCACCCAATCATCGCTGACATGGTTGACATGGAAGCGGTTAACGCAAACTTTGATGGAATTACATATGCAAAGGGAGCATCAGTTCTGCACCAATTAGTTGCACACGTTGGACGCCCACAATTTATTGCTGGTCTGCAGAAGTACTTTGCAAAGCATGCTTGGGGAAATACAACCCTTGAAGATTTGTTGGTTGAGCTAGAGGCATCCAGCGGTCGCAAGCTTGATAGCTGGGTAAGCACTTGGCTGCAAACTGCAGGTGTAAACACATTACGTCCATCGCTTGAAATCGAAGGTGATGTTTACAAGAGCATCACAATCAAGCAAGAGGTTCCACTTGTTCCTGCAGATTCAAAGGAGCTACGTCCACACCGCCTGGCAGTTGGGTTGTATGACATCAGCGGAGATTCATTGAAGCTTCGTAAGAGCGTTGAGCTAGATGTTGCTGGCGCAGCAACTGTTGTGTCTGAGCTTGCAGGTGAAAAGGTTGCAGATCTACTGCTCATTAATGATCGCGATCTTTCATATGCGAAGCTACGTTTTGATGAGCGCTCAATCGCAACGTTAAAGACACATCTAGGTAAGTTTGAAGATGCTCTAGCCCGCGCACTGTGCTGGGCTTCTATCTGGGATATGCACCGCGATGCTGAAATCTCATCAGCAGACTTTATTGAAATCGCACTAAACGGTCTTGCTGGTGAAACCGATGATGCGATTGTAAATATTGTTTTGGCTCAGCTTGGAACTTCGGTAGAAGCCTATGCCAAGGATGCTAACCGCGATGCATACCGCGAGAAGCTTGCAGCTGGTTTATGGGCGCTGACACAAAGCTCGGCACCAGGAAGTGATCTACAGCTTTTGATCTCACGTGCATTTGCGGTCAATGCACAAACCGCAGATCAAACAGCAAAGATCCGCGAACTTCTCAACGGAAGTGCACCAGGGTTAAAGGTTGATGCAGATCTTCGTTGGTACTTCTTAATTGCTCTGACAGAGCGCGGAGCGGCAACAAAGGCTGAACTAGATGCCGAGCTTGCACAGGACAACACAACTACTGGAAACCTTGCATACGAAACTTGTTTAGCGGCAATGCCTAACAATGATGCAAAGGTGTATGCCTTTAACAAGGTACTTAATGAAGATGTGGTGACATCGGTTCGAACCGCGTTGATCGCTGGCTTCCAGCGTCCAATTCAGCGCAATCTTCTTGAGCCATTTGTGAACTTGTACTTCGACAACCTGATCAAGGCTTGGGAATCAAAGTCATACGAAGGCGCAGCCAAGTATGTAACTGGTTTCTATCCAAACTGGATTGTGAAGCAATCAACCGTTGATGCAACCAATGCCTGGCTGTCAGGTGCTGGAAAAGATTCACCTGCGGTGCTTCGTAAACTTGTTAAAGAGTCACAGGATGGATTAATCCGTGCGCTCAAGGTTCAAGCCCTGGATAAGTAGTTTTGATTAACTATTTATTCGATATTTGTGATTGCAGATGACTTAGCCTTACGAGGCTTTGTAAACACATAAGCAAAAACAGAGATCGCAACAAACAAAGCTGTTGGGACTAGGAAAAAGGTAACTACAGTTTCTAGAACTGATAGCTCTGAATATTCTACGATTGGGCCTTCGTTGCGCATGGTGGAAGTGTAATTTACTTATGCGGTAGCTGCAGCCACACCAAATGGCTCTAGGTACTGCAGCCATCTGTGATCTGTGCGACCTGTTCCCAGAATTCTCCATGCTGCGCCAACTGGTTCACGTGGCAGCGTTCGCAATCTCCATCCAAGCTCTTTTAGATGTTTGTCTGCCTTGATGTGGTTGCACTTATGGCAAGCAGAAACCACATTCTCCCAATTGTGCCCGCCGCCACGGCTACGCGGAATCACATGGTCGATCGAAGTTGCAGGTGCCGAACAGTAAACACAGCGGCCGCCATCGCGGGCAAAGATTGCGCGGCGTGAAAGCGGAACAGAGTGTCGATATGGAATACGAACAAACTTATTTAGGCGAACAACTGAAGGTAATGAAATTTCGCCACCGGCAAAACGTAAAACTTCGCCTGAATCTTCAACCATTGTTGCCCTGTGATTGAGAACCAAAATGAGCGCGCGACGATCTGTGATGACACCCAATGGTTCGTAAGTGGCATTGAGAACAAGTGTGCGCGACATAAATCGCTCCCGATCTGGCGCGTGGCTCGCGCCGATTGGTTTATCTTGCACCAAAACACCCGACCTCGTGGGTATTTGATAGCGATATTTAGATGACATTTTGGATACAGTCTTGTCATTATGAGCGACTCTATGCGTGACTTCCTGGACTGGATGGCAGGTACTCCCCTTCGGGTTCTGACCATCCTTGTAGCTGCGGCCCTGATTCAAACCTTCGGCTCTCGAGCCATCGAGCGAGCGATGAAAAAGCTCGCCTCGGTTGATCTCGTGCCAGGCCCGCGCAACATCGCCCGCCAAAAAGAACGTGCAAGCACCATCGGCGGAGTTCTCTCAGCAACTCTTAAGAGCTCGACATGGATCATTGCAATTGCAATGGGACTTGGTGAGTTTGGTTTTGATCTAGGACCGCTTATTGCATCTGCTGGTGTTGTCGGTGTTGCACTAGGCCTTGGTGCACAGACCTTGGTTCGCGATGTTTTATCCGGAATCTTTATGTTGATTGAAGATCAGTACGGAGTTGGCGACTCAATCTCGGTGCTTGAAGTTGAAGGTGTTGTTGAAAAGGTTGGACTTCGCGTAACGACTGTTCGTGATGGTCAAGGTACTTTGTGGTACCTACGCAATGGTGAAATTCTTAAAGTTGGAAATCAATCTCAATCAGGTTGATTAACTAAAGAGTTTGCCGCCATCTCAAGATAGCCCCACAGCTCGCCCTTAAGCGCTGCATCCATTTCAACACCATCTACAGCCTTGTGCATCGCATTAAGCCAGGCGTCGCGCGCAGCAACATTTATCTCAAACTCCGCATGTCGCATTCTCAAACGCGGATGTCCACGATTTTCTTGGTAGGTACTTGGTCCGCCCCAGTATTGTTCTAAGAACCATTGCAAACGTTGAGCAGCACCCTTCATATCTGTTTCGGGGTACATAGGTCGCAAGATTGGATCTGTTGCAACTACAGCATAAAACTGTGAAACAAGATCTGCAAAAAACTTTTCTCCGCCGACTTGTTCATAAAAGGTGCTCATGGCTAGTGGCTGCTTTCGGCTGGCATTGCTTTAATCTTTAATGACATTACACCTAGTGCAAATACTGGAATAGCAGCTGCAAAGCACAACCAGCCATAGCTCAGCGTTCCAATAATTACTCCTGCTAAGGCACCTCCGCCAGCGCCGGATAGGTTCATTACCAAATCACTTGCACCTTGCGAAGATGCCTTGTATTCGGGCTCGACGCTTTCAGAAAGCAGCGCTGAACCTGCGATCAAGGTGCAGGACCAACCTAGCCCCAATAAAAACAAGCCCAGTCCCAATGTGTAGGCATCATCTGCGCGAGCAAAACCAGAAATAATCGTAGACAAGAGCAAAGTTACGATTCCGATTTGAATAACTCGGACTCGTCCAAATCGATCACTGAGCGAGCCGACCACTGGAGAAAATGCATACATACCCAAAACATGGATACTAATTACCAAACCAATAATTGTTAGCGTTACATCTACATGTGCCATATGCACTGGAGTCATCACCATCACAGAAACCATGGCTACGTGACCAATGGCAATTGAAAGGATGGCAAAGAGCGCCTTTGGATTATTGCGAATGTGGGTTAATGCTTTCTTAGTCGAACCCCTTTCGCGCTTTGCTACCGATTCTTTATTGGCAACTAAGTAAGGATCTGGACGTAGAAACATCGCGATAACAACAGTTGCCAAAGCCAAAGTTGTTGCAGAGATTAAATATGGTCCAACCAATCGAGGCAAGCCAAAGCTCTCTGCCAGATTGCCTGAAGGCTGCATCAGATTAGGACCTGTTACTGCACCAATTGTTGAGCCCCACACAACAAAGGAAAGTTGCTTGGCTCGGGTTTGATCAGTTGAAAGATCAATCGCGGCAAAACGTGCTTGGTATCCAGCTGCAGAGGCTGCACCAACCATGAATGTGCCAATTAACATCAAAAATATGTTGCTAAGAGATCCACCAACAATTGCAAACAATGAACCAATTGCACCTGCGGTGTAACCCACTGATAGCGCCAATCTGCGTCCACCGCGAGCTGTTAAGCGAGCCAAGGGCAATGCAAGAGCTGCTGCACCTAGCACCGCGCTGGTTTGAGCAAGCCCAGCTAAGGTTTCAGAATCGGTAATGGAAGATACAAGTAGTGAGCCAGCAGCAACTGTTCCTGCAACGCCAACACCACTAAGAACCTGCGCGGCAGCAAGGGTCTTTACGACCCTATTTTGCAGCGCTGAGTTAGGCATTAAGGAACCAGGCGCAACCAGACAGCTGTATCAGTTGGCAATGTGTGTCCTGTTACAGGACCACTTGCAACCAATATCTGAACTATTGCTTGGCAATTGAATTGGTGCACCGAAGTTGATGTAGCAAGCAAAATCTCCGGGACGTTCAAAGGCAACGACATCCTTGCCTGCTTCAATCCACTCCATTGGACCATCACCTAGACCTGGCTCTAACTTTCGAAGAGCAAGCGCCTCGCGGTACATAGAAAGTGTTGAACCTTCAACACCATCTTGTCTATCAACTGAGTACTGACCCCACCAAGGTGATTGTGGCAACCATGCTTGGTCTGGTCTTAGTGAATCATTTGAAGAGAATCCAAATGCACCCTTTGGATCTGATGACCAAGGCAGTGGAACGCGGCAACCATCGCGACCGCGATCTTGGTAACCGCTCATCTTCCAACGCGGATCTGTTAAACGATCCTCAGGAAGATCACGAACTTCTGGGAGTGCTAACTCTTCACCTTGATACAAATATGTTCCACCTGGCAATGCCAAGGTCATCAAAGTTGCACTGCGTGCTCGAAGAGTTCCACGTGCAATGTTGAGCTTACTTGGATCTCCCTGACGAGAAAGTGTTGTGTCACCGTGGTTTGTAAGGCCAAGATCCAAAC
>JBEDKL010000040.1:2033-7969 GCA_041172145.1 Actinomycetota bacterium | reverse complement strand
TGGGAGTACAAGTGAGATCGCCTTTGCCGCACCTGTTGATGTAGGAATCATGTTTGTTGCCGCTGCACGTGCACGACGTAGATCCTTGTGTGGGAAATCTAGAATTACCTGGTCATTTGTATAGGCGTGAATAGTTGTCATCAAGCCCTTAACAATTCCCCAGTTGTCCTGAAGAACCTTTGCCATTGGTGCAAGGCAGTTTGTTGTACATGATGCGTTAGAAATGATGTTGTGCTTTGAGCCGTCATACTGAGTGTGGTTTACACCCATAACGATTGTGATGTCCTCATCTGTAGCTGGCGCAGAGATGATTACCTTCTTGGCACCGGCTGTGATGTGCTTCTGTGCATCTGCAGCCTTTGTGAAGATTCCTGTTGATTCAACAACTACATCTGCCTTAACAGCTGCCCAAGGAAGGTTTGCTGGATCGCGCTCTGAGAAAACCTTGATTGTCTTTCCGCCAACGGTGATTGAGTCATCTGTGTATGTGACCTCAAGACCTAGACGACCCAGGATTGAGTCATACTTCAAGAGATGAGCCAGAGTCTCATTGGGTGTGAGGTCGTTGATACCGACGATGTTGATATTTGGGTTAGTAAGTGAGGCACGGAAGAAGTTACGTCCGATACGTCCAAAACCATTGATTCCGACATTAATCACGAAAGTGTCCTTGCTACTAATGGGGCGCATGAAAAAGCCCAGCCGTTGGTGGTTCGTAAAACTGCCACAACGCTGGGGGCTTAGGTAGAACCTTACCAGTCAAGGTTGTGTGAACTCTTAAATTGCCCGCCCTTAATTGAGCAGATCAGGCGAGAGGCCGCTCTCAGTATCTGGAATTCCCAGCTCTGCGGCACGCTTATCAGCCATCGCAAGTAGGCGTCGGATTCTGCCAGCGATCGCATCCTTGGTCATAGGTGGAACCGCTAATGAGCCAAGCTCTTCTAGCGAGGCCTGGCCATGGTTAATACGCAACTCCCCTGCCTCCTTGAGATGGTCGGGAATTGTTGGTCCAAGAATCTCCATCGCTCGTTGCACTCGAGCCGCGGCAGCAACAGCTGCGCGAGCAGAACGACGAAGGTTGGCATCATCAAAGTTTGCAAGACGGTTTGCGGTAGCGCGAACCTCGCGACGCATGCGACGCTCTTCCCAAGCCATCACACTTTCATGTGCGCCAAGACGGGTAAGTAAAACTCCGATGGCATCTCCATCGCGAATTACAACGCGATCAACCCCACGAACCTCACGGGCTTTGGCAACAATTCCTAATCTGCGGGCAGCGCCAACTAATGCCAAAGCCGCCTCTGGTCCTGGACAGGTAATTTCAAGTGATGAGGATCTTCCTGGCTCAGTTAATGAGCCATGTGCAATAAAGGCTCCGCGCCATGCAGCCTCAGAATCGCAGATTGCAGCAGAGACTACTTGAGGTGGAAGCCCGCGAACTGGACGACCATTGGAGTCAACTAAACCTGTTTGGCGTGCAAGGGCATCGCCCTCATTGATAACACGAACAACATAACGTGAGCCTTTACGTAATCCGCTTGAAGAGAGAACTGCAAGATCTGAATCATGTCCGTAAATATCGGCGATATCTTTGCGAAGTCGACGTGCGCTCTGAGATGTATCAAGCTCTACCTCGATAACAATCTTTCCGGCTGCGATGTGAAGTCCACCAGCGAAGCGCAGTAGTGAGGAGACCTCGGCCTTACGACAACATGGTTTGGTGATTGATAAACGAGATAGCTCGTCCTTAACTGATGCAGTCATTGCCATGGGGTAATCCAACCATTTAACGAGCCAGAATGTGGCCCAAATGGAGAGCTAATTTTTGGGCATCATGATGGATGCTTCCAGGCGCTTTACGAATATCGGCCACCACAATCTCTCCACCCAAGGTTGATGCTGCAAGCTGCAAAGCCTTTTCATCCCGCACAACTGATTGGTCAACCAGGCAGTAATCCACCCTGACACCAGGTGCATATCGGTGGAAGAAATCAAGATGCTCCTCTGGTGTCGACCCGGCAAACTCTTCTCCTTGAGAGCGAGATGAAGCATCAAGATTGAGGATCAAAATCTTTCGCGCATTAGTATTTTGCAAAGCCTCAAGTTGTGCAGGTACCAAAAGATGTGGAATCACACTGGAAAACCAAGAGCCGGGCCCCATAGTGATCCATTCAGCATCTGCTATCGCATCTAGTGCTTCTTTTCTTGCAGGTGGATTCTCCGGCAAGATGCGTAGCGATTCGATGTGACCCTTAGCGGTTGCAACCTCTTTCTGGCCACGTACAACGATTCTGCCCGTAGATGTGTTGAAGCTTCCTTCAATATCTAGTGCAACAGAGGCCATAGGTAAAACACGACCAATAACTTTGAGAAGTTGACCAACACGATCTAGCGCAACAACTGGATCATCACCGGCGTTCCACATGGATGCAAGCAATAGGTTTCCCATTGCGTGCCCATTGAGTTCGCCATTGCTGACAAAGCGATGCTGCATGATTTGCGCCCATGTGCGACCCCAATCATCATCAGAACACAATGCAGCTAGCGCCATTCGCAGATCTCCCGGTGGAAAAATCGGAAACTCTTCACGTAAACGACCGCTAGATCCGCCATTATCGGCCACCGTCACAATTGCAGTTAGCTCATTAGTAATTTGGCGAAGCGCGGTTAAGGTCGCAGCTAAACCATGGCCACCACCTAGGGAAACAACTTTAGACAAGGTTATTCACGACCTACATCGCGATGGGTTGGATGCGCTGAAATCTCTGCACCAAATGAGTTAAGTTGCCGAGCGATCTCTTCGGTGATCGCAACGCTTCGGTGCTTTCCTCCAGTGCAACCCACTGCGATGGTCACATACTTTTTGCCTTCGCGCATATAACCCTGGGTCATGGAGTGAACCAAATGAACATAATCCTTTACAAACTCTTGAACTCCATCGGTTGTTAACACTCGATTACTCACTTGGGGGGTCAAGCCAGTCAAAGGTCGAAGCTCTGGATCCCAGTGCGGGTTAGGTATGAAACGACAATCCAAAACCAAATCCGAATCGACTGGAATTCCGTACTTATATCCAAATGACAATACATTGATTCGAATTCCTTGTAGTTTTCCGGCACCAAATATTTCGCCAATTCGCTTTTCCAATTGATGGACGTTGAGATTAGAGGTATCAATCGCCACATCTGATTGAGAACGGATATCTTCAAGCTTTTCACGCTCGCGTGCGATGCCATCAACGATGCGATCCTTGCCTTGCAATGGATGTGGTCTACGTGTTGATTCAAAACGTTGCACCAATGCTTGGTCGGTAGCATCTAGAAAAACTAATCGATAGGCAGAGCTGCTCTTTTTTAACTCATCCAATGCAAGTGCAAGCTCGTCAAAGAACTCTCCCCCACGCACATCTACAACAACTGCTAGCTCTTTACCTTGAGGTCCAGTTCCTTTACTTACTAAAGCTGGAAGTAGTGCTGGCGGCAGGTTGTCTACGACATACCAACCTAAATCCTCAAGGGCATGGGCCACAGTCGAGCGCCCAGCACCTGACATTCCTGTCAGAATCAAAACCTCTTGGTTGCTCATGCGCTTATCCTCTTACATCTGTCAAGAAGGTCGAAACACGCTCAATACTCTTCTGTAGGTAGGCCGGAAGCATCGCCTTGTGCTCCTGATTCTTGGTTTCAAACAAGTAGTTCAGCAACATTAAACGCCTCTGCAGGAGCAAGGCCTTCATGGCAAGAGCTGAGTATTCAGGCAGTGGCTTAACGCTCTTGTAACCATTTAGCAAGGCTTGATCTTGCTCAGGGGTATCTAGGTAGTACAAGGCGACCGCTAAATCCTGTGCCTCTAATCCAAATCCACAATCATCAAAATCAAAGATCGATAATTTGCCTTCATTCCACATCAGGTTCCAGCCATGAAAATCGGCGTGAATGATATGAACTGCCGAGTTTGCATACAGCTCTTTTGTGTATTTCATAATCAGATCATGGGCTTGTTGAATTAAATCGCGCTCTTCTTTGGTTAGTAATGATTTATCTGAGAAGAGATAATCCTCTGTCCCCCAAAAGAAATCATCAAATCGTGGTAATTCAACATCAGTTGATAAGGCGAAATCATTTGATTCTTGATGTAAGTAAGCGATCGCTTTTCCAACTTCATGGAGTTGCTCCATGGTTGGTTCATCACCGATCTCTTCTCCATCTAGCCAGGTGTACATGACCCCATACAGAGTTTGTCCTGAATCTGCATGGAGATCTGAAACGATGTATTGGTCGGTTAGGTTGGCTATTGGTGTTGGGGTGTGAATTCCTGAGGTTCGATTGAGATGGCGAACCCACTCAACCTCGGCAAGCATGTTTTGAATCGTTCGGGTTGAGTTGATGTTGACTCGAAGGGCGTACTTAACCCCCGATTCTGTTTCAACGGAAAAAGTTGCGTTGAACTCGTAGTTGATACATGAAACTTGCGCATTGGTGATGCCGTACTGCACAAGAAGCTCTTTAGCGAAGAGGGCGAGTGAACTTTGCTGCTCTTCAACAGGCAGATCAAAAAACTCGCTGCCCATTATTTGCCCTCCAAAATTTCACCTGTTTCGGTATTGATTGATTGGGTTGTAATTGTAGATAAGTGAGTTTCGATGATTGAAGCAATCTTGGAGCCAATGCCTGGCGTAGCGGCGATATCCTCAACAGATGCCTTTCTAATCGCCGCAACTGAACCAAAACGTTCTAAAAGTGAGGCTCTACGCGCTGAACCCAACTGTGGAATCTCATCCAAAATCGACTCCAACATAACCTTTGATCTACGTGAACGGTGGAAGGTAATCGCAAAACGGTGCGCCTCATCTCGAATGCGCTGCAAGAGGTACAAACCCTCGCTACTGCGGGGAAGAATCAGCGGATCTTTTGATCCGGGTACCCACACCTCCTCTAAACGCTTGGCCAGACCGCACAAGGCGATATCGGTAATGCCTAACTCATCTAAAGCTCGTTGAGCAGCGTTCACTTGCGGTTTTCCGCCATCAACAACAATCAATTGTGGTGGGTAGGCGAACTTGCTTGGCTTTCCGCCTAATTCAGCAACCTCAGCCTCATTCTCTTTTCGATCATCCAAAAGTCGCTTTAATCTTCTAGTGATTACCTGATGCATAGCGCGAGTGTCATCAAAGCCTTCGCTGGTATCGATGATGAAACGGCGATACTCGCTCTTCTTAATCATTCCATCTTCAAAGACCACCATGGATGCAACCACCGAAGTTCCTGAAATGTTTGAGATATCAAAGCACTCGATACGTAACGGAGTTCGCCCAAGATTTAGATGTTCTTCAATCTCAGTTAATGCTTTACCGCTGACTGCTGCATCAGTTGCACGCTTACTGAGATACTGAATTAGCGAGTACTGGGCGTTTCGCTTAACCGTGTCTAGAAGTTCAGCCTTCTCGCCCCGTTGTGGAACTTTGATTTCAACCTTTGTAGATCCAATGGTGCCTAACCATTGTTCTAACTGATCTTTATCGGCAGGGTCTGAGTTAATGTAAATATTTCGTGGAACCGCTATCGCACCCGTACCGTAAATTGAGTACAAGAGTGCGGTTAACTCATCTTGACCTTCAAGAACCATCTCTTGATCAACAATCCAAGACCGCGATCCTTTCACTGAACCTCGCTGCATTGAAAAGATCGAGCCTGCTGCATGGAAACCATCATGGTAGATAGAGATGAAATCGCCATCTAAATCATCGGAGAAGTTACCTTCAGTTGATTTCTGGGCTTTTTCGAAGGATTCAATTTGATCTCTCAGTCGTGCCGCTCGCTCAAACTCTTCGTTTGCAGCCGCTATGTTCATCTCTTCATGCAGCTTGGGCAGAATATTTTCCATACCCGACTCCATAAACTCATTGAGTCGTACAGCAAGTTGCTTGTGATCCTCCT
>JBEDKL010000040.1:0-2007 GCA_041172145.1 Actinomycetota bacterium | reverse complement strand
GTGAAGTTTGAGGATGAGCATGATCTAACGGGGAAAACCTTCAGCAAGACTTCAAAGGTATTTCGTAAAGCCCATGCATTTGTGTAGGGCCCAAAGTATTTGAGTCCAGGCCGCTTATCTTTACGCGTTATAAAAATCATTGGGTACTCATCATTGAGCGATAGCGCCAAATATGGGTAGGACTTATCATCCTTGAATTGGACGTTGTACTTGGGTTGATACTGCTTGATCCAACTGAATTCAAGGGCAAGCGCCTCTAGTTCGGTGCTGACAATCGTCCAATCTACACGTACCGCTTCGTGCACCATTCGATGGGTCTTTGTCGCGAGGTTTGCTTGAAAGTAATTACTTAAGCGATTCTTAAGGTTCTTTGCTTTGCCGACATAGATGACCTTGTCCAGCTTATTGTAAAAACGATAAACACCGGGGTGCTCAGGAATATTGCTTGGCCGATAACTTTGAGGATCTGCCATGAGACTACTTTTTCGCTGGTGCTTTTCTATTTGATTTTAAGATTTCACCTAAGAATTGACCGGTGTAACTTTCCTTGACCGCCGCTACCGTTTCAGGAGTTCCTTCAGCAACAACCATTCCGCCACGGAAGCCACCCTCTGGTCCCATATCAATAACCCAGTCAGAGCATTTGATGACATCAAGGTTGTGCTCGATTACGACCACAGTGTTTCCAGTATCAACCAGGCGATTGAGCACGGTTAACAACTTATTAACATCTTCAAAGTGCAATCCAGTTGTTGGCTCATCCAAGACATAGATTGTGCGACCTGTTGAGCGGCGCTGTAGCTCAGTTGCTAGCTTTACACGCTGGGCTTCTCCGCCTGAAAGTGTTGGAGCGGATTGTCCAAGGCGTACATAACCCAAGCCGACATCATTTAATGTCTTGAGATAACGTGCGATTGCCGGAACTGATTCAAAGAAGCCATGCGCCTCTTCGATCGGCATGTTCAAAACTTCTGCAATTGTCTTGCCCTTGTAGTGAACTTCTAGGGTTTCACGGTTGTATCGAGCGCCGTGGCAGACCTCGCACGGAACGTACACATCTGGCAAGAAGTTCATTTCAATAGTGATGGTTCCATCGCCAGAGCAGTTCTCACAACGTCCACCCTTTACGTTAAAGGAGAAACGACCTTGCTGATAGCCGCGAATCTTTGCTTCGCTGGTTTCAGCAAAGAGAGCACGAATCTTGTCGAAGACACCTGTGTAGGTAGCAGGGTTGGAACGAGGGGTGCGACCAATTGGCGATTGATCAACATGTACAACCTTGTCCAGAAGTTCAATACCGGTCACGGTTCTGTGACGGCCTGGAACTAAACGAGCACCATTTAATTTATTTGCAAGTGTCGTATAAAGAATGTCATTTACAAGGGTTGATTTTCCAGAACCTGAAACACCAGTAACAGATACAAAAACACCTAGTGGTACTTCAACCTCAATATCTTTGAGGTTGTTCTCCTTTGCACCCTTTACAACAAGTTTTCTCTTGGGATCAATTGCTCGTCGCTTCTTTGGAATCTCAATAGATTTACGTCCCGACAGATATGCCCCAGTAATTGACTCCTTGGAGGCGATTAAATCTTCGTAGCTACCTGAAACCACAACCTTTCCACCATGTTCGCCAGCTCCTGGACCGATATCGACAATCCAGTCTGCGGTACGAATGGTTTCTTCATCATGTTCAACAACAATGAATCGACAATCCAGTCTGCGGTACGAATGGTTTCTTCATCATGTTCAACAACAATGAGAGTGTTTCCAAGATTGCGCAGACGGGTAAGGGTTTCGATTAATCGCTTGTTGTCCCGTTGGTGCAAGCCGATTGATGGCTCGTCCAGCACATAGAGAACTCCCACAAGTCCGCTACCAATTTGCGTTGCTAAACGAATGCGCTGTGCTTCTCCACCTGACAAAGATCCAGCAGGGCGGGCAAGTGAAAGGTAATCAAGACCAACATCGAGCAAGAAGCCAAGACGAGCGTTGACCTCCTTCATT
>JBEDKL010000039.1:0-6366 GCA_041172145.1 Actinomycetota bacterium | reverse complement strand
GAGATAACTCCGAGCCGCAACCTATATCTATTACCTCTTAGCTATCGGAAATTAGATTCCGTTAGCTGTGCAGAGATCTTCGATTCCTTCGCAAACTGCTTCGCGAGTCTGGAATCCATCAGCAATAACATCCTTGACGTTAGCCTTTGTGATACCAGTTGGAACCAATAGAACTGAAGGCACATCTACTGATCCGTTGTTAACTGAACCTGTAGCTGTTGTTGCCTCTTCGCCGCGTAGAAGTGCGATAGCAAGAGTTGCTGCTGCTTCTGCCTCAGCCTTGATTGCCTTGTATACAGTGTTTGACATGTCACCTGTTAGAACTGCACGCAGTCCATCAACAGTTGCATCCTGACCTGATACACAGACCTTGCCGTTTAGCTTGTTCTTCTTTAGAACAGCGATCGCTGCAAGTCCAAGACCTTCGTTAGCTGATACAACTGCATCAAGCTTTCCGCCAGCCTTTGATAGCTGCTGCTCGAAAATTACGCCACCCTTTGCGTTATCCCAATCTGGGACAGCTTGGTCATCGACAAGTGTGTAGTTTCCGCCATCGATTAATGGACGAAGAACTGAGTCGTAACCAGCCTTGAATAGAGTTGCGTTGTTATCTGTTGGTGAACCGTTCAAGTAAACGATACGTGCGTTTGTCTTTCCTGCTGCATCAAGACATGCCTTGATACCTTCACCCTGTAGGCGACCAACTGCTTCGTTATCGAATGATACGTAGTATGAAGCTGAACCATTAAGTGTTAGACGGTCGTAGTCGATTGTCTTTACACCCTGTGCTGCAGCCTTGTCCTGAACAGCCTTGGCTGAATCTGAATCTAGGTTTACAAGGATAAGAACCTTTGCACCAGCTGTAAGCATCTGGTCTGCAATTGTTGCGAATTGTTCCTTGTCACCGTTTGCATTTTGAATATCTACTTCTACTCCAGCTGCATCAAATGCTGCTTGTAGGAATCCACGGTCTGCAGTTTCCCAGCGGTTTGATGAAGCAGCATCAGGAAGAATTACACCGACGAAACCATCGCCAGCTGAATCTGATGAGCTTGAGCAACCTGTTAATACGAGAGCGAAAACAGCTACTAGTGCTGTTAACGCGTAGCGAAGCTTCTTCATATATCGAACCTTTCAAAGGTGTTTTGCCCCTGGCCGAGCTATTTCGACCAGATGTGGAGGGCACAACGTGTATAGAAAGTAGTACGCAAGGCGAAAAAGGTCACTAGATTTCCTCAGAAATCTCACCCCTTTATCTAACGATTCGATAACGCCCATGCGGACGCGCGATAACCTTGGCCAATGTCCACACAGGTAGAAGAGCTAGAGGCCGCGATCAAGACAGCCATCGGCCGTGCCCTGGACTCAGGCGCTCTAACTGGGACAGCCCCTGATGCGATCAAGCTCGAACGCCCGAAGGATCGCAGCCATGGAGATTACGCATCTTCCATTGCATTGCAATTGGCAAAGCCTGCAGGGATGAATCCACGTGAGGTCGCACAGATAATTGCCGACCAATTAAATGGTGTCGACGGGATTTCAAAGGTAGATATTGCAGGCCCTGGATTTATTAACATCACTTTGAACCGTGCAAGCCAAGCCGTATTAGTTGAAACGATTTTGAAGGCAACTAAGGATTACGGAAAAGGAAATGCGCTCGCCGGTGTAAAGATCAATCTTGAATTTATTAGTGCAAACCCAACAGGACCTTTGCATCTTGGTCACACACGTTGGGCTGCCGTTGGTGATGCATTAGGTCGTGTTTTGACAGCAGCAGGTGCTCAAGTAACCCGAGAGTTTTATATTAATGATCGCGGAAATCAGATGGATTACTTTGGCCAATCTGTTGAAGCGGTTGCACTTGGCAACCCTGTTCCTGAAAATGGATATCAAGGCGATTACATTAAAGATTTGGCAGCAGATGTTGTTGCGCAGAACTCTGGAATCAAAGATTTACCAGAAGCAGATCGCGTTGTTGCATTCCGTGAAGCTGCATATCAATTACAACTTAAGGATCAACAGCGAGTTCTGGATACCTTCAATACCCATTTTGATGTCTGGTTTTCAGAGCGTTCATTGCATGAACAAGGCTCAGTTGAACGCGGCATGGAAAAACTCCGCGCCCAAGGCCATGTATTTGAGGTAGATGGAGCGGTTTGGCTACGTACGACTGATTTTGGTGATGATAAAGATCGCGTCATGACTAAGAGCGATGGATCACTTACATATTTCGCATCAGATACCGCTTATTACATCAATAAGCGTGATCGTGGCTTTGATATTTGTATTTACATGTTGGGTGCTGATCACCATGGATACATCGGTCGCTTAAAGGCAACCGCTGCATGCGCCGGCGATGACCCTGAATACAACATCCATGTATTGATCGGCCAGCTGGTAAAGATTATGGAAGGTGGCGAAGAGGTAAAGCTTTCTAAGCGCGCCGGAACCATCATTACCCTTGAAGAGTTAGTTGAAAAGGTTGGCGTTGATGCCGCCCGCTACACATTGATTCGCTACCCAGTCGATACGCCGATGGTGATGGATCTTGATGTCTTGAAGCGAAACACAAATGAAAATCCTGTTTATTACGTCCAGTATGCACACGCTCGTATCGCGGCGGTTTTGCGTAATGCGCAAGAGTTAGGCGCATCCCTAGAGCTAAAAGATTTTGACCCTTCTCAGCTTTCGCATGATCGCGAGAATGAGTTATTGGGTGCATTGGCAGAGTTTCCTCGTGTAGTTGCTAGCGCTGCCGAGTACCGCGAACCACATCGCATCGCTCGTTATCTTGAAGAGTTAGCTGGTACCTATCACGGCTTCTACAACGATTGCCGCGTGCTTCCGATGGGCGAGGAAAAATTAACTGCGATCCACACCGCTCGTCTATTACTGTGTACTGCAACCAAGCAGGTAATTAGTAATGGACTTGATCTGTTGGGTGTTAGCGCACCAGAGAGGATGTAACTCATGTGGTCATCCTCTGTTACAAATGGCGCAGAGCTTTCTATTGCTGGAATTTCAGCTAAAGATTTAGCTAAAGAGTTCGGGACACCAACTTTTTTTATCGATGAAGCTGATTTTCGTGCACGTGCTTTAGCTTGGAATGATGCACTGAAAGAGGCCTTTGGCGACAAAGCCGGCACTGTCTATTACGCATCCAAGGCATTTACCTGCACCGAAGTTGCTCGCTGGATTAAAGATTTAGGCATCGGTATTGATGTCAGCACGGGCGGAGAAATGGCTGTTGCTCTTGCTGGTGGCATTGATCCAAAGAAGATCGAAGTTCATGGAAACAACAAATCAATGGCTGAGATTGAAAAGGCGATCAGTGTTGGCGTAGAAACAATTGTTATTGATTCTATGTACGAGATCGATCGCGTTGCAGCCGCTGCAGCTAAGGCGGGAAAGGTGCAGCGCGTGCTGCTTCGCCTGACTCCTGGCATCGAAGCCCACACCCACGAATCAATTGCAACCGCACATGAAGATGTGAAGTTTGGCTTCTCTATTGCAAGCGGCGCAGCATGGGCTGCGATTACCGCGGTGCAAAACCAAGCATCTCTAGAACTTCGTGGCTTCCATGCACACATCGGATCACAAATCTTTGGCTTTGAATCCTTTGAAATTTTGGCTGAGCGCTTTGTTACCTTCTTGGCTAAATACCGTGATGAGTTTAAGAAAGAGTTGCCCGAATTAGATCTTGGAGGCGGATACGGAATCGCTTACCTTGAAGGTGATGTGACAGTTGTTCCACGGGATGCAATGCAAGCACTGGCCAATGCGGTAAAGAAGCATTGCGCAGCGTTTAATCTGCAGATTCCAACTGTTTCAATCGAACCCGGACGCGCGATTGTTGGGCCAACAATGTTTACCTTGTATGAAGTTGGAACCGTAAAAGATGTGACCTTAGAAAGTGGCACACATCGCCGTTACATCTCAGTTGATGGTGGTATGAGCGACAACATTCGCCCTTCACTTTACGGAGCCGAGTACACAACTATTCTTGCTAACCGCACCAGCAGCGCTGCAAAGACATCTAGCCGCTTGGTCGGCAAGCATTGCGAAACTGGTGACATCATCATTCGTGAGATTGATTTACCTGAAGACATTGTGCCGGGGGATTTACTAGCTGTTCCAGCAACAGGTGCATATGGACGCAGCATGGCTAGCAACTACAACCATGTGCCTCGTCCATCAGTTGTTGCAGTAAAGGATGGAAAAGCTCGCGTAATTGTTCGCCGAGAGAGCATTGAAGATCTTTTAGCGTTGGATATTTAACGCCCTTTAACCCATCTGTGAAAGAATAAGGCCATGAACTCGGGCGCTAAGCAACTATCGATTGGCATGCTCGGCTGCGGCGTTGTGGGCAGCCAGGTCGCTCGCCTGCTTCAAGATGATGAGCAAGAGCTCTCAGAGCGCTCAGGTGCGGTTCTTAAACTCACAAAGGTTGGCGTACGTACCGCAGGTCCCCGCGAAGGTGTTGATCCATCTCTCATCACAACTGATCTTCAATCAATTGTTTCTGATCCCAATATCAATATCGTTATTGAGGTTATGGGTGGAATTGAACCTGCAAAGAGTTTGATTTTAGAAGCAATTAAGAATGGCAAATCTGTCATCACTGCAAACAAGGCTTTGCTTGCAACTCATGGTCATGAACTCTTTAATGCAGCAGATGCTGCCAAAGTAGATTTGTATTACGAAGCTGCTGTTGCAGGTGCGATCCCAATTATTCGTTCAATGCGCGAATCTCTTGCAGGAGATCAAATCACCCGCGTTATGGGAATTGTTAACGGCACAACAAATTACATTCTTACAAAGATGCATGAAGAAGGCCGTGCCTTTGATGAGGTTCTCAAGGAAGCGCAAGCACTTGGTTATGCCGAAGCAGATCCAACCGCCGATGTTGAAGGACATGATGCGGCAGCAAAGGCGGCACTTCTTGCAAGCCTTGCTTTCCACAGCACGGTAGTTATCGATGAGGTTTATTGCGAAGGTATTTCAAAGATTTCATCAGATGATGTTCAAGCCGCAAAATCGATGAACAGTGTGATCAAACTGCTGGCCATCGCAGAGCTAACTGTTAAGGACGAAATCTCAGTTCGAGTCCACCCAGTGATCCTTCCTTTATCCCACCCATTGGCTTCTGTACGTAACGCCTTTAACGCGATCTATGTCGAATCAGAGGCTGCAGGTCAGTTGATGTTCTACGGTCGCGGAGCAGGTGGCGCACCAACTGCATCAGCAATTCTTGGTGATTTAGTTGCAGTTGCTCGTCATGCTGCTTATTCAACTGTTGGGTATGGCGAATCTGATTATGCCGATCTTGATATTGCACCTATTGGCGCAGTTAAATCTCAGTTCTTTGTACGCCTACATGTAGCTGATAAATCAGGCGTTTTGGCCTCAATCGCCCAAACCTTTGCCAGTGAAAATGTATCTATCCAAACTGTTCGCCAAGCAGGTTTAGGTGAGGATGCTGAATTGATCGTTGTCACTCACGCAGCATCTGAGGATGCACTTGATGCATGTATTGAAAAATTAAAGAAGATGGACATTGTTAGCAAGGTTGAAAGCGTGATTCGCGTTGAAGGGGCACAGAACTGATGGCACTTTTTGGAAAAAACTCTGGCCCTCGCAAGAAGGCAGCTGGCGCACATCAGTGGCGCGGAGTTATCGAGGAGTATCGCGATCGTCTTCCAGTAAGTGCAAAGACACCAATCGTTTCATTGCGCGAAGGTGGCACACCTCTTATCTATGCATGCAACCTTTCAGAGCTTCTTGGCAACAATGTTTGGATTAAGTACGAAGGTTTGGATGGCGATTTCTAAGGCTGCAGAGGATGGCGCAAAGGCGGTTATCTGCGCATCAACTGGAAATACATCAGCATCTGCTGCTGCATACGCTGTCAAAGCTGGAATGCGTCCAGCGGTTCTAATTCCTAAAGGCAAGATCGCAATGGGAAAGCTTGCACAAGCTGTTATTCATGATTCAACAATTTTGCAGGTCAACGGAAACTTTGATGATTGCTTAACCCTTGCACGCGAACTTTCTGAAAACTATCCAGTTGCACTTGTTAACTCGGTCAACCCTTTCCGCATTGAAGGACAAAAGACAGCAAGCTTTGAAGTTGTAGATATGTTGGGGGATGCACCAGATATTCACGCACTTCCAGTTGGTAATGCAGGAAACATCACTGCGTACTGGAAGGGTTACAAGGAGTACAACAAGGATGGCCTAACAACTAAGCTGCCGATGATGTACGGATTCCAAGCAGCAGGTGCTGCCCCAATCGTTAAGGGCAAGGTTGTTAAGAACCCAGAGACGATCGCAACAGCGATTCGTATTGGAAATCCAGCATCTTGG
>JBEDKL010000038.1:0-12784 GCA_041172145.1 Actinomycetota bacterium | reverse complement strand
TTGATTCTTGGTGTTGGTGCGATGGATTACCCAGCTGAGTTCCAGGGTGCAAGTGAAGAAACCCTCGTAAACATGGCTGTTAGCAAGGTAATTACCCTTACAAGCACTTACGACCACCGCATTATTCAAGGTGCACAATCAGGAGATTTCTTACGTCGCATGCACGAGTACCTCTTGGGTGCTGAAGGTTTCTACGATGAGATCTTCTCTGCGCTACGTATCCCTTACGAGCCAATTCGTTGGGCAAATGACTTTGCATTTACACGTGATGAAGAGATCAATAAGACTGCTCGTGTTCAGCAGCTAATTCAGGCGTACCGAACATTTGGTCACTTGATGGCAGATGTAGATCCGCTTGAATACATCCAGCGTTCACACCCAGATCTAGATGTTGTGACACATGGTTTAACTCTGTGGGATCTAGATCGCGAATTTGCTACTGGTGGTTTTGGTGGCAAGAAGTTCATGACGCTTCGCAAGATTCTTGGAATTCTTCGTGATTCTTACTGCCGTTCAGTTGGTGTTGAGTACATGTACATCCAGGATCCAGTTGAACGTAAGTGGATTCAGGACAAGGTTGAAGTTGGCTACGCCAAGCTTCCTCGGGAAGAGCAGCTGCGTGTACTGCGCAAGCTCAACAGCGCAGAATCATTTGAGTCATTCCTGCACACAAAGTTTGTTGGACAAAAGCGCTTCTCTCTAGAAGGTGGCGAATCTGTAATTCCACTTCTTGATGCGGTTGTCTCTGCAGCTGCAGAGCGCGGACTAGATGAGGTTTGCATCGGCATGCCTCACCGCGGTCGCTTGAATGTTCTGGCAAATGTTGCTGGAAAATCTGCAGGACAGATCTTCCAAGAGTTCCAGGGTCATTACGCAGAGAACCAGGTTCAAGGTTCAGGCGATGTGAAGTACCACTTGGGAACATCGGGTGTCTTCACCTCTGAGTCAGGTGCACAAACCAAGATTTACCTTGCTGCTAACCCATCACACCTTGAGGCTGTTAACCCAGTTCTCGAAGGAATCGTGCGTGCAAAGCAGGATCGCCTTAACGTCAAAAATGCCTTCTCTGTAATGCCTATTCTGCTTCACGGAGATGCATCATTTGCGGGCCAGGGTGTAAACGCTGAGGTTCTACAGCTTTCCCAATTGGGCGGATACCGCACAGGTGGAACTGTTCACATTGTAATTAATAACCAGGTCGGTTTCACAACCTCACCTCACGCATCACGCACATCTCAGTACTCAACTGATTACGCAAAGATCATTCAGGCTCCTGTCTTCCATGTAAATGGAGATGACCCAGAAGCATGTGTTCGCGTAGCTCGTTTGGCTTTTGAATACCGTCAAGAGTTCAACAAGGATGTTGTCATCGACATGATTTGTTACCGCCGTCGCGGTCACAACGAAGGCGATGAGCCAAGCTTCACACAGCCGTTGATGTACAAGTTGATTGATGCAAAGCGTTCAACACGAACCCTTTACACGGAGGCACTTGTTGGTCGTGGAGATATCACTCCTGAAGAGGCTGAAGGAATCGCACGCGATTACCAAGAGCAACTTGAATCAATCTTTGCTGCAGTTAACAACATCGAGCCAGAGCATGATGCAAACTTCAAGGCTCCAGTCGCTCCAGCTGCACAGGAAATCAACACTGCGATCTCCGAAAACATCGCACGTGAAATCGCAGCAACACAGCTTGCTGTTCCAGAAGGATTTAGCGTCCATCCAAAGTTGACTCCACAGCTTGCAAAGCGTGTGGAATCACTCAACGATGCAACTATCGATTGGTCAACAGGAGAAATGTTGGCATTTGGATCATTGCTACAAGAAGGTCATCCAATTCGTCTTGCAGGACAAGATGCTCGTCGTGGAACCTTCTCAAACCGTCACGCAGTTATCGTTGATAAGGAAAATGGCAACGAGTGGACGCCACTTCGTGCACTTATCAAGGATGAAAACCAGTTCTTCGTAATCGACTCATTGCTTAGCGAATACGCTGCTATGGGCTTTGAATACGGCTATAGCCTTGAGCGTGAAGAGGCGCTAGTTCTGTGGGAGGGCCAGTTCGGCGACTTTGCCAACGGTGCCCAGACAGTTGTCGATGAGTTCATCTCCTCTGCATTGCAAAAGTGGGGCGAGCGTTCATCTGTAGTACTTCTACTTCCACATGGATATGAAGGACAAGGACCGGATCACTCATCAGCACGTATTGAGCGTTACCTGCAGCTGTGTGCAGAGCAGAACATGACTGTTGCACAACCTGCCAGCCCAGCAAATTACTTCCACTTGTTACGTTGGCACGCAAAGAACCCTGCGCGACGTCCACTGATTGTCTTTACACCGAAGTCAATGCTTCGCCTGAAGGCTGCAGCATCTGCACTGTCAGATTTCACTACTGGTCACTTCCGTCCAGTTATTGGTGATGATTCAGTTCAGAACGCATCACGCGTGATCTTCTGTTCAGGAAAGATTTATCACGACCTAGTTGCAGAGCGCACCAAGCTTGGCGAAACTGGAACTGCAATTGTTCGCGTTGAACTTTTGTATCCACTTCCAATTGATGAAATGGTTGCAGAGGCAAACAAGCATCCAAATGCAAACTTGCTGTGGGTACAGGATGAACCTGCTAACCAGGGTCCATGGTCACACATCGCATTGCGTACATCTGATGCACATGGTGGTCGTGGATTTGGAGATCGTATTCTTCGTCGTGTTTCACGTCGTGCAACAGCATCTCCTGCAACTGGTAGCCATCACTTGCATGAGGATGAGCAAAAAGCGTTATTGCTGGAGGCTTTCACCCGCTAAAAAAACTTTGATTAAAAACGCCCTCGTGAATTCGGGGGCGTTTTTATTTACCTGTTCGATTTCTGCGGTACCTAAATAACACAACGCCAACGATCTCTGTGCTTGGAATCCATCCCCAAGTGCGTGAATCGGTGCTTTCATCATTGTCGCCCTGAACCCAAAAATTACCGCCATGGGATTTCTGAAGGCGCTTTACTAAGAAGATTCCTGGGCGTTCTTCACGTTCAATCACGACAACCTTGCCCAGAATGCGTTCGCCAACCAAAGATGGAAGGCCGCCATCAAACCATGAGACCAGAAGCCAGTCGCCATCCTTAAAGGTCGGGGCCATGGAGGATCCTGAGATCTTGACTGTGCCAAATTTCCTCATGGGCGGTAGTCTCGCACCATAACCGAGCAATTTATTGGCATTAGGGGAGAAGAAAATGTTTTCACCAAAGACAACTGTTTACGCACACTGCGATCTGATCTTCCATGTGGTGTTTACGATCCAGCACAGGCAAAGATCGAAGCGCTATCTGTAAAGGCTTGCATGGAGAAGTACGCAGCTAACCCAGATCCAGATTTCCGCTCACGTTCAGTGGCGATCAAGGAAGAGCGTTCACATCAGGTTAAGGAGCACCTATGGGTGCTGTGGACTGATTACTTCAAGGCTCCACACTTCGAGGCATACCCACAGCTGCACTCATTGTTCAATGAGGCAACAAAGCTTGCAGGTGCTGCAGGAACAAAGGGAACTCAGGATGTTGCAGTTGCAGATTCATTGATCGCAAAGATTGATGAGATTGCAGAGATCTTCTGGGCCACCAAGAAGGCGTAATAACAACAACTTTGATTAACACAGAGCTAATTGCAAGCAATTAGTTTGTTTTAAGACTTACAGCTTATCGTTTTGAATTAAGTGAAGAGCAGCGGTGCGGGCGAGGAAAGATACTCGCTCCACCGCTGATCTTTTTATCAAGGCCGCCGCAATCTGGCGCTCATTTTCATAGACCTCACACTCAAAGGTCAACTCTTTTCCTGAAATCTCAATAACGCGTGAAGTTCCGCGCAGCGAAGCACCAATTCCTGCAGGCGAAAGTGAAATGAATTCAACACTAATTGGAATAGTCGTTTCACCAGGCTCTAGATAAAGATCTAAAGAAAGAATCGCTGCATGCTCCATTAAGTTAATCAACAGAGATGGCGCAATGATTGGAAGATCACCGATACCAATCGCAACCGAGGTATCACCTGGACGAACCACCATTTCAGTGATGCCTACAGCTCCTAAAACCTCATCCTCAGGCAACATGATTAACCCCGACCATTGCTTCCACCATTTGATGGATCGTTGGGATCGGAAGAATCATTGAGGAATCTAATCTCTTCAGTGTGCTCAATAGTTACTTCACGATGCTCAATCTGGCCAAACTCATCAATTTCAATTGAAATTTCAGTCATGCTGTACTGAGTTACAACTTCGGTAAATGCACCGGTCATTTGCCCATGAATCTGACGGTAAATCGCATCATGTAAATCCTCTGGTGCTTTCTCATTACAGCTGCGGCGCAGCGCATCTTGCATTAGCTGACGCATCGCTTGTTCATGCGCCAACTCTGCTTCACATGCAGGACATGCGGAGATATGAATCTCTACCAAAGCGATCTCTGGCTGCTCCATCTGTCCATCAATTAACAACACAAAGGAGTTGAGAACTTCATTACAGGCTAAATCATTTCCATTGAGATTAAATCCGTTGGAACCAAAAATACTGAAACTCATGGTTTAACCCCCGAACTCTTCTCAGTGGAGTAACCCAGTTCCTTTGCATACTCTGTTAACCGCTCACGCAGCTGCTTTCTTCCCCGGTGCAGGCGTGACATCACAGTTCCTGCGGGGACTCCGACGATTTCCGCGATCTCTTTGTATGAAAAACCTTCAACATCAGCCAGGTAGACAGCGATGCGGAACTCTTCTGGAATCTCCTGCAAAGCACGTTTGATATCGCTGTCCGGCAGATTTTCTAAAGCTTCAACCTCTGCTGATTTTCCCTGATCACTTGTGTGTGAGGCTGCATCGGCTAACTGCCAATCTTCGATTTCGCCTGCACTTAATTGTGGTCGGCGCTGATCTTTGCGATATGTATTGATAAAAGTTGTTGTTAAAACTCGATACAACCAAGCACGCAGATTTGTTCCTGGTTCAAATTGATGAAATGAAGCAAAGGCTTTCAAATAAGTATCTTGAACTAAATCTTTGGCATCATGTGGATTCTTTGTATAACGCAACGCAGCTGCGTACAACTGATCGGTGAAGGCAAGGGCATCTCGCTCGAAGCGGACAGCACGATCCGCCGAGCTCTCTTTTACTAGATCCGTTGACATCGCCTAAAACACTATCGCTAAAAGAGGGTTTCTGGCTCTCCCAAAGGCAGTTCGACGATTAAACCTTTTCCATTATTGGCCACAGTATTTACCGCGCTGGATACCGGATGGGCCTTAACGATTGACTCAGGGTGCTCAACAACCATTAAGGATTTCAATTCATTGACATCGGTGTTGCGAGGGTTGAGCCAGGTATCCCAACGATCCTGCGGCATAAAGACCGGCATCCGGCTGTGAATCGTCGCTAACTCGCCTTGAGCTTCCTGAGTGATGATGGATGCGGTTTCAATTACCTCTCCACCTGGTGCTCGCCAGCTGCTCCAGATTCCAGCGATAGGAAGTTGTTTGTCATCTCGCGATGAGATGTAGAAAGGTTGTTTTGGCGAGTATTTGCCCAAAGCGGTAGCCCATTCGTAATACCCCGATGCAGGAATCAAACACCTCGTCGCTCTGAATGCATTTCTAAAGGTTGGTTTTTCATGAATTGATTCGCTGCGTGCATTGATCGCACGTGATTGAGAAGCGCGGGCTTCTTGAAAATCCGTCAGCCACGGACCGATCAATCCCCATGAAACTACCGCTAACGCTTTTTCCCTGGATGCATCATTTCCAGATTGGTCATTGGCCCTGACGATGTAAATGGGATTTGTCGGTGCGATATTCCAATTCAGTGGCAGTGAACTTTCATCGGCGGTTTGCGCATAACGTCCACACATAATTCAAGGGTATCGCAGGTGGGCTCAGCGGTTAGACTTAGGCGATGACAAACAACGCCCACTGGCCCGCGATATTCCGCGGCACTACACCAGTTGATATCAGCGTTGTCATTCCCGGATCAAAATCTGTGACTAACCGTGCCTTGATCTTGGCAGCGCAAGCAAAGAGTCAATCGGTATTGCGTCGCCCATTAGTTTCGCGCGATAGCGAATTAATGATGGCGGGATTAAAGGCTCTAGGTGTTGGAATTGAAGAAAAGACAGTAAGTGTCAATGGTCTTGAAGAGTTGCAATGGATTGTGACACCAGCGCAGTTGCGTGGTGGGGTAAAGATTGATGTTGGTAATGCCGGAACTGTTATGCGATTTCTTCCTCCACTTGCTGCACTAGCAACGGGTGAGGTCGCATTTGATGGCGATCCGCGTTCCTATGAAAGACCGCTCGGCCCAGTTATTAAGGCGTTAGAAGAGCTTGGTGTTTCAGTAGATCATGAAAACCGGTACAGCTTGCCGCTGAAGTTGCATGGCACAGGTTCAATTCCTGGTGGCGAACTAACTATTGATGCAAGCGCATCCAGCCAGTTCTTATCAGCATTGCTCTTAGTTGCACCAAGTTTTGAAAAGGGAATCGTCGCAAAGCATCAAGGCGGTTCACTTCCATCAACGCCACATATTGAAATGACCGTTGAGATGCTGCGTGACTTTGGTGCAACAGTTGATGTTGATTCAGCAAATCAAAGTTGGAGTGTAAAGTCGGGTTCTTTGCATGGAAAAGATTTAGTAATCGAACCAGATCTATCAAACGCTGCACCATTTCTTTCACTGGCAATGGTGTGTGGCGGCAACGTGACAATCGCTGATTGGCCAAGGGCGACGACACAACCTGGAGATCAACTGCGTTCAATTCTTACAGCTATGGGTGCAACGGTTTCAATGAGTGATGCTGGATTAACGTTAAAGGGCACCGGAACCATTCATGGAATTGATATTGATCTCCATGATGTCGGCGAGTTAACCCCTTCGATTGCAGCATTGGCTGCTCTTGCCGATTCACCATCGCATTTACGGGGAATCGGCCATCTTCGCCTGCATGAAACAGATCGTCTTGCCGCACTTACTCGCGAAATCAACGCACTAGGCGGCAATGTTGTTGAAGAGGAAACCGCTTTGCACATTACCCCCGCTCCGCTCCATGCTGGTGTTTTCCATACCTATGAGGATCACCGATTAGCTACAGCCGGTGCTGTTTTGGGCCTTGTTGTTCCAGGGATTGAAGTAGAAAACATTGCGACCACCCGCAAAACCCTTCCGGATTTTCCAGGGCTTTGGAGCTCGCTTTTAGTATGAGTCCACGCGAATACGATGAATCAGATGTGCGGATTCGCCCATCACGCAGCACCCGTCCGCGAAGTAAGGATCGTCCATCACATAGCGATGCAATTTCAGCTTTAGTCACAACAGTAGATCGTGGTCGACAGACCTGCATTACTGAAGATGGCACCATCGTTACCGCAATGCGCGCCCGTGAACTTGGCCCTAAATCAGTTGTAACAGGTGACAATGTTTCCTTAGTCGGAGATGTTTCAGGTGTTGAAGGAACCCTTGCTCGCATCGTTGCGGTTCAAGAGCGTCGCAACTCTTTAAGTCGAACAGTTGATGATGCCGCTCAAGTAGAACGCACCATCGTTGCAAATATTGATCAGCTAGTAATTGTTGTAGCAGCGGCAAATCCAGAGCCTCGCCGCGGTTTGATTGATCGCTTTCTAGTATCAGCTTTTACAGAAGGAATTGTTCCCAAGATTGTTGTCACAAAGACTGACATCAGTCAGGTTCCACCATTTCTTGCCGAGTATGCAGAGTTAGATGTCGAGATCATTCATACAGCGATCAAGAGCCAATCACGTGAAAAAGATTTAGAAAAACTGCATCAAGTACTTGAGGGGAAGATCTCAGTGCTTGTTGGTCACTCTGGTGTTGGAAAATCAACATTAATCAACGCTTTGGTTCCTGAAAGTAATCGAGCTACTGGTGATGTGAATGTGGCAACAGGTCGTGGTCGCCACACCTCATCAAGTGCGATCGCCTTGCCATTGGTTGATAGCGATGGCTGGATTATCGACACACCAGGCATTCGCGCCTTCGGCCTTTCTCATATTGATAATCAGCGCATTGTTGATGCATTTAGCGATTTATCTGAGGTTGCAGCCAACTGCCTATCTAACTGCTCTCATGCAGAAAGCTCTTGCAAACTTGATGCATGGGCGGCACCAGATGGTGTCCCAAACCCTCATAGAACAGCCCGTCTGGCTAGCCTTCGCTCACTGTTGGCGGTTAAGGATTCACCAGCAGCAGTTATTGAGGATTAATCACCCCACTCTTTTGCGAGCAAGTTGCACCATCTGCATTCTGCCTGAGAGGTGATCTGTTCAATAATTGCTGAATGGGAAGATGTTTCCTAAAGCCAATAGACTTACTACATGATGAGCACAGCAAATGGTTCAGAACAGATTCTTGATGATCTGGCCCTTGCCCACGCTTTAGCTGATCTTGCAGATGCAATTACCCTAGATCGATACCAAGCTCAGGATTTAGTAATCACAACAAAGCCCGATAACACCCCCGTCACCGACGCAGATCGTGCGGTTGAAACCGCAATCCGCGAGGCGTTAGCAACCCACCGTGAATCAGATGGATTAGTTGGCGAAGAGTTTGGAAGTGACAAGGGAAGTTCAGGTCGCTACTGGGTAATCGATCCAATTGATGGAACTAAAAACTTTATGCGCGGTGTTCCTACCTGGGCAACTTTGATCGCACTTGTTGAAGTAGATGCATCAGGTAATGAGGAGGTTGTTGTTGGAATCGCTTCTGCACCAGCTCTTGCTCGTCGTTGGGCGGCTGCCAAGGGACATGGTGCAACGGTTCGCTTTAACTCTGGTGAAAGTGATTTTGCGTTAGGCGATACATCCGGTGATGATTTTGTATATTCAAACTCTGATAATGATCTCGTCAACCACGGAACTTCTACCTCGCAGCTTTCGTTGGCTCCCAATGAAAAACGAATCTTCGTCTCTAAGGTTTCATCGTTAAGCGATGCTTCGATTTCATACTCAGATTTTGTTGGGTGGGGAGATCGTCTAGAGCCTTTCCAAAAGATGCTTGCATCTGCATGGAGAACACGCGGAATCGGTGATTTCTGGTCACACATGTTGGTTGCAGAAGGCGCGGTTGATGTCGCGATTGAGCCATCACTTGCTCTGTGGGATATGGCAGCACTGGACATCATTGTTCGCGAAGCTGGTGGAAGTTTTACAAATACCGCAGGGCAAAGTGGACCTTTTGGTGGCAGCGGGGTTTCAACTAACGGAGCGCTGCACAACGCTGTAATTAATGGACTTAATCCGTAAGAAGAATTAAAGACTGGAAGCTAGAAGAGCTTTAAATCAGCAAGACGATAAACGAGGAGAGCGACGATGAGTACACAGGCAACCAATACACCCTTGGAACCAACAACCTTGTCGGTTCAGGGAATGACCTGTTCTTCATGCGTGAACTCAGTTGAAAAGGCGCTCAATAGCGTTGAAGGGGTCAGCGCAACAATTAACTTTGCAACTGAAACCGCACATATTTTGGCTCCTGCTGAAATCAGTGCAAAAGAGTTGATAAAGATTGTCGAAAAGGCTGGTTATTCAGCATCGGTTTTGGCCGATGGTCAATCAATAGCTTTGCACAGCAAGAAATCTGCTCGTGCCTTCATCTTCGCTTTTATCTTTGCAGTGCCCGCCGTTGCTCTTTCCATGGTTATGAGCTGGCATCACCAAGTAGATATGTGGGTTCATGATGCTTTGGATGCTGCAGGCTTGCCACATCCTTTGTACTCACCAACTGCTTGGGTTGTAATCGCTCTAAGTGCCCCAGTTGTTTTAATCATCGCTTATCCAATTCATAAAGCAGCGATCAGAAATCTTAAGCATCCAACTATGGATAACTTAATTTCAATGGGCTCACTTGCAGCCTTTGGTTGGTCGATTTACGCCAACTCAACTGGCGCCGGAGATGTCTACACCGAAGTAGCTGCAGGAGTTATCTTCTTTGTGATTCTTGGTCGTTACTTAGAAACTCGCGCTAAGGCTAAGGCCAGCAGCGCGCTGTCATCGTTGCTTGCATTAGGTAGCAAAGAGGTAACAATTGTTCGTGGGGGATTCCCACTTATTGTTCCGATTGAACAGTTGCAGATCGGTGATGAGTTTGAGGTTCGCCCAGGAGATCGCATCGCAACAGATGGAATTGTGGTTAAGGGCGAAAGCGCCGTTGATAATTCCATGCTTACCGGTGAAACAAAGCCTGTCGATGTTGGTCCAGGTTCCTCTGTTATTGGAGCATCGGTAAACCACAATGGTCGTTTAATTGTTCGCGCTACTCGCGTCGGCAGCGATACCGAGCTTGCTCGAATCACCGCCATGGTAATTAGCGCTCAAGGAACTAAGGCTCCGATTCAACGTCTTGCAGATCGAATTAGCGCGGTATTTGTTCCTATTGTTACTGCAGGTGCGATCGCAACCTTTGCGGTTTGGTATGCAACAGGTTCAACTCTGACAATCTCAATTTCTCATGCAATTGCGGTCTTAGTAATCGCCTGCCCATGTGCACTTGGTTTGGCTACCCCTGTCGCCCTGCTTGTTGCATCGGGCCGAGGAGCAGCTCGTGGAATTGTTTTGCGTGAACCACGAGTTCTAGAGGTCGCACGCAAGGTAGATGTTGTTGTATTTGATAAGACGGGCACCCTTACAGAAGGTGTGATGCTTGTTCAGGATGCAACTATTTCAACTGCAGCTGGCGCGGTTCTAGGTCGTTCATTTGCAGAGATTGTGACCGCACAAAACATTGTCGCCTCTGCCCAAGCGATTGAATCACTCAATAACCATCCAGTGGCGCAGTCAATTACCCGCTACGCACTTAGCCAGAGCGCATCACAATCTTCAATTCCTAGCGCTGCTCGTCCGACCTTTGCAGTCTCTGATTTCTCTGTAACTCCAGGTTCAGGTGCTGCAGGCCGAGTCTCAATTCTTTCGCAATCACCAGTAGTTCTTATTGGTTCACCTGCCGCGGTTGCGCATAGCTCGACAGAGTTCCACCCTGAGATTAAAGCTGCAATCGATCGTGGCCAAGCTGCAGGGTTAACCCTTGCTGTTCTTGCCTGGGATGGCGTTGCCCTTGCCGTCTTTGCAGTTGGAGATCAGCTGAAAAGCGATGCGGCACAAACCGTCTTAGAACTTCAAAAGATGGGCATTACCCCTTGGCTTGTCACCGGAGATAGCTCTGAAGTTGCAGCATCAGTTGCACAAACAGTTGGAATCGATGCAGCACATGTTGTTTCTCATGCTTTGCCTGAAACTAAATTAGAGATCGTTGAACGAATGAAGAGTGAAGGCCACACAGTATTGATGGTTGGTGATGGCATTAATGATGCAGCTGCACTTTCTGCTGCAAATCTTTCAATGGCGATGGGAACAGGAACAGATACAGCGATCAATAGCGCTGATATCACCTTGATGAATGCAGGTCTTGGCTCTGTAATCTCTGCGCTAAAGCTTTCAAAGAAAACGCTAAAGATCATTCGCTTGAATATGGGCTGGGCGTTGATCTATAACGTAATTGGCTTGCCAATTGCTGCTGCAGGTTTGATGTCACCGATGTATGCAGCAGCTGCCATGGCGGCGAGCAGCGTTCTGGTTGTTACTAACTCGTTGAGAATCAAATAAAAAGTTTGATCACTCGCTAGAGAGCCGCATCAACCTCTCTGCGCTTCGTTTTTCAAACTTTTTATGAGGACCCTTTTGTGCTGTTGTAACTAGTAGCGGGGGCAGGATTTGAACCTACGACCTCTGGGTTATGAGCCCAGCGAGCTACCGAGCTGCTCCACCCCGCGTCGGTATGCGCAATCTTATGTGCAGATATAGATAAAGACCAAATCCATGCAATTGCTCGCATGAATCTGGCCTCTATCTCAAGCTATCAATAACCCAATCTTCATAATTACTACGAAGATTTAATTACTGGTTCTCTTTACTTCTTATTCTGCGCATTGATCGCTGCATCAAGTGCAGACTTCAAACGCTTCTGTGCTCTGTCATAGGCTGCAAAATCTCCCTTTGCAAGCGCTGCAAGACCATCGGCATATGCCTGCTTTGCACTAGCTAAAGAGTTTGCAAGTGAAGAGTTTGTGGTTGCACCTGCAGAAGTTGAACCACCAGTAGTTCCACCTGCAGCGGTTCCAGAGTTTCCACCGAATACCTGATCAAGTGCACCCTTTAATGTGTCGTCATATCCAATTTGATCTCCGAAGGAGACAAGCACCTTCTGAAGCAATGGATATGCAGCGGTGTTTGATGTCGCCTTTACATATACAGGTTGTACATACAAGAGACCTCCACCAACAGGAAGAGTCAGCAGGTTACCAAGTACAACATCAGAGCCACCACGACGAAGTAGAGACAATGAGTTTGCAACTTCAGGCTTTGCTTCGAAGTTAGAAGCTACCTGTGAAGGACCTGCAATATTTGTATTACGAGGTAACTGAAGAACAGTCATCTTTCCGTAATCTGGACCTGGATCTGAGTTAACTACAGCAAATGCTGAAAGGTTTTCACGACCACCACGTGGAACAAATGGAGTAGTCAATGAGAAGGCAGGCTTTTTTGAACCTGGCATTTGAAGTGTTAAGTAGTAAGGAGGTTGCGCAGATGCGTTAGCTCCAAATGTTGAAGGATCACGAGGTACGCGCCAGAAATCCTGACCACCGTAAAAGGCCTCAGCGCTCTTTACATGGTACGAGCTAAGGATTTCACGCTGAACACGGAAGAGATCCTCTGGGTAGCGGATGTGCTCTAGAAGCTGA
>JBEDKL010000037.1:0-9565 GCA_041172145.1 Actinomycetota bacterium | reverse complement strand
TGCTGCACCAAAGAAAAGTGAATAGATTGCCTTCATTAGAGAGTTATTCCAGAGGTTAAATCTGTTTCACGTCCCTGAGCATCAAAAGGTTCACTCTTTGCGCCCTTCACCAAGGTGTAGTACTCATCGCCCCAGATCTGTAAACCTAAATTATTTGAAAGAGCAAAGAATGGGCCATCTAAAGAGATCTGAGTTTCATGGGCTTTCATCGCTGCCATCTTTGCATCTACATAGTCGCTGCCATCAATTAAGGTTGTTACAAACTCATCATCTTTAGCAAAGGGAAGATCATCCACACTTTCTGCTCCAAACCAAAGAAATCTGAACCAATCTCCTTCATCTTTGCAATTCCATCAGCCAAAACTGATTTTGGCATTGTGTTCCAGTAGATCTTTTGGATCTGCCACTTGGATAACTCTGAAGCACGCATTGCTACTCGATGTGCCTGAATATGATCTGGGTGGCCATAGCCACCAATCTCGTCATAGGTAATAAGGATGTGTGGCTTAATCTCTTCAATTATCTGAACCAAAATTTGTGCAGCTGTATCAACATCTGCTTGCCAGAAAACATCTGGACGTTGGTTTGGTTCTGTCCCCATCATTCCGCTATCTCGATACTTAATTGTTGGTGCGCCCAAGAAACGATGATCTGTAACACCAAGAGATTTCATTGCATCAGCAAGTTCTATCTCACGATGTGCGCCGAGCTGATCCTGCTGATTGCTGGCTAAATGTGAAAGCGATGGAACCAAGACTTCGCCTTCTTCACCACGTGTGCAGGGATGTGCATGCACGAGCAGGATGCGGAATCCTTCATAGGAGCGGTTCATGTTTGGTAATTCTGCCGTACGATTAGACCAATGAGTAACGTAGACACAACAAACAAGGCTCGCTTGCCTCGAGATGAGCGCCGAGCATTGTTGCTATCTGCCGCCCTTGAAGTTTTTACCGCCGCTGGATACCACTCAGCTGCAATGGATGAGATCGCAGATCGTGCAAATGTCTCAAAGCCGGTTTTGTATCAGCACTTTCCTTCAAAGTTAGAGTTGTACTTGGCTGTATTAGATCTACACATTGACTCATTGGTTTTTGAAATTCAAAAGGCAATTGCATCAACTCCAGATAACAAGGATCGTGTAATTGCAACAGTAGATGCGTACTTTGCATTTATTGAAAAGGAGGGCGAAGCCTTCCGTTTGCTTTTTGAGAGCGATATGAGCGTTGAGCCTCAGGTTCATGAGCGTTTAAATCGCATGACTTATGACTGTGCAGCTGCCGTAAGTGCGGTAATTGCCATAGACACTGGCCTATCAAAAGAGGCATCAATGCTTTTGGGTGTTGGAATGATTGGTTATGCACAAGTAACCGCTCGTCACTGGCTCGAACGAGATAGCAAGTTGACTCGACAGGAAGCTGTGGCGTTAGTTCACAACCTCATGTGGCGAGGCATTTCAGGTTTTCCACGCAATTAAAATCGTTAGGATTAAATAAACATGTCACCAACATTTGCAGAGTTGCCCCTGCGCAGCCAAACTATTGAGGCACTTCACGCGCACGGCTTTCTCGCACCATTTGCGATTCAAGAGATGGTATTACCGATCGCTCTTGCCGATGGAGATGTAATTGGCCAAGCCAAGACTGGAACAGGAAAAACCTTGGCTTTTGGTATTCCAGTAATCGAACGTGTTATTGCTCCTAATGATGTTGAGTGGGCAGATTTTACTAACAAGGGCATGCCACAAGTTTTAATCGTTGTTCCAACCCGCGAGCTTTGTACTCAGGTAACCCGTGACATTGAAGAGCTTGCCTCAAACCGTGGAATTCGCACAGTTGCTGTTTATGGTGGACGTGCATTTGAACCTCAAATTGAGGCTTTGCAAGCAGGCGTAGAGATTGTTGTTGGAACCCCTGGTCGCTTACTTGATCTTTCACGTCAAGGTCAGCTCAAGCTAAAGGAGGTCTCTCGTTTAGTTCTCGATGAAGCAGATGAGATGTTGGATCTTGGATTCTTGCCAGATGTCGAAAAGATTTTATCTAGCACTCCTAATCGTGCTCAAACAATGTTGTTTTCAGCAACTATGCCGGGAGACATTATCGCCCTTGCTCGTCGCTTCATGAATCAGCCAATTCATATTCGCACTCAAGACAGCGAAGATGAAGGTTCAGTAGTTACGCGCATCAAGCAACATGTTTTACGTGCACATGCGTTAGACAAAATCGAAATGCTTGCACGAATCCTGCAGGCTGAAGGTCGTGGACCAACCATGGTTTTCTGCCGCACAAAGCGAACCGCTCAAAAGACCGCTGAAGATTTGCTAGAACGTGGCTTTAAGGCAGCTCCTATTCATGGTGATCTTGGTCAAGGCGCGCGCGAAAAGGCTTTAAGTGATTTCAAGGCAGGAAAGTCAGATGTGCTGGTTGCAACAGATGTTGCAGCTCGCGGAATTGATATTGATGGAATTACACACGTAATCAACTATCAATGCCCAGAGGATGAAAAGACTTATGTTCACCGCGTAGGTCGTACCGCTCGTGCAGGTGCGCATGGAATTGCTGTCACCTTTGTTGATTGGGATGAGCTTGCACGTTGGAAGATGATTGATCAGGCTTTAGAACTTGGCCTCGGTGAGCCAGAAGAGACTTACTCTTCTTCAGAACATCTCTACGAAATGCTCAATATTCCCGCCGGTTCAACTGGCCGAATGGTTAAGGCAAAGCCTGTTGCAAAGGTCGAGAGCAAAGAAGCCCGTCCTGCAAAGACAAAGCAGGAAGCCCCTAAGCCTCGTACTGAACGAACTCGTACGCGTACTAAAAAGTTTAAAGAGAGCTAAGCGGCAACAAAGACGCGAATCGCATCTACAAGCATTTGTACTGCGATGGCTGCAAGCAACAAACCTGCGATTCGAGCAACAAGGGTTACACCAGACTCTTTGATGACCTTCAAAATTGTTGTTGAAGCCATAAGAGCTATTGCAATCGCGATATGTACCGCCACAACCGCTGCAGTAAGACCAATAGCCATTGCTGTGGTGTCTACCTGCTGAACGAAGATCATCGTCGCCACGATTGCGCCAGGTCCAGCCAAAATAGGAGTTCCTAGCGGTACCAATGCAACGTTGGAGTCTGCATCATCTCCATGAGATTTCGAATTACCGGTCAGAAGTTCAAGTGCAACCAAAAGTAGAAGCAAAGCACCAGCTGCCTGAAGTGCTTCCATGGAAATATTGAGATAGTTCAAAATTGCGCGACCGAAGAGCGCAAAGATAGAAATCACAAGAAGCGAGACAGCTGCAGCCTGAATCGCAAGAATACGACGTACTTTAGGAGACTTATCGGCAACTAATCCCAAAAAGATAGGAGTAGCACCTGGCGGATCCATAATCACAAAGAGTGTGACAAAAGATTGAACCGCAAAAGTAATTGCGCTGATGTCTTTCACGCAGATACCACCCTTCGAGCATTGGCTTGTGACTCTAACTTCTCCCATTGTTCCCTATGGGTATGGTTTTCAGCTAATGAATTTAACTTACCTGTACCGTGATAATCACTACTTCCGGTAACAACTAGATCTAATTCGTGTGCAATATTTCTTAACATAGCTCGTTCATCAGGGTTTTGATCCCGATGATCTACCTCAATTCCATTTAAACCTGCAGCAACTAAATCTGCAAAATCATCTGCCTTCAAAATCTGCCCGCGCAAGGATGCAAATGGGTGGGCAATAACTGCAACTCCCCCTGCACGCTTGATAAGCGCGATTGCTTCGACTGGGGTTGGAGCAGAATGAGAGACATAAAATCTGGATTCATTGTGCAATAAATCCACAAAGGCTTCATCCCGTGATTTAACAATCTTCTTTGCAACTAATGCATCTGCTAAGTGTGGTCTGCCCATAGTTGCTCCAGCTGGCATCGCATTTTGAACATCCTCGATAGAGATATCCATACCTTCGGCCCGCATCTTTTCAATCATTTTGCGCATACGCGGAAGTCGACCATCTCGAGTTTCTTCTAAAACCTGTTGCATCTCTTGATGCTCCGCATCAAACAACAACCCCAACATGTGCACACTGATTCCATCTGATGTTAAGCAGGAAATCTCAGAGCCCAGCGCTAGTTTTAAGGAACCTCGCAGAGACTCTGTTGCTTCTTGCCACCCAGATGTTGTGTCATGGTCTGCAATTCCAAGAACCTCGAGTCCTTGAACAATCGCTTTGTTTACAAGTTCTCTTGGTGAATCCGTTCCATCACTGCAATTGGTATGGGTATGAAGATCAATCATTCTTTGACTCCCGAGTTCTGGTGACGACAAGAATGCAACCTGCAAGGATCAGCACGATACCCGGAATAACTCCTATTGGCGGAGTTTGATCTAGCCACCAAGCAGCAAGAACCGCGCTAACTGGAACCTCAAAAAACACAATAAGAGAAACAATTGCTGGGGATACTCGCTTGAGCGCAGAGTTAAACATGGTGTGCCCCAACAGCTGGGCACCTAAAATCAATCCCAAAACAATCAGCCATTCCTTAGCGCTGAAGGAAAAAATCTCATTGCCTAGCAATAACGCCATCGGCAAAGCGGTTATGGAGCAGACAAAATAAGCAATCGTTGTGTAGGTGCTTGTCTCCAAGGTTTGCTGTGCCTTAGATCCAGCCATCATGTAAGCGGCAGCAAGTGCTGCAGAAATGATTGCGGCGATATCGCCAACAAATGATCTAAAGGAGATTGTTAGATCGACACCAGAAACCATGACCACACCAACAAAGCTAACGATCATTCCGAGCCAAGCCGTCGACGGGATATGACCACCGCTGCGCTTTACAAACAAAGCAGCAAAGATTGGTTGTAATGCCACCAAAGCGGTACCAGCGGCCACTGTCGTCATTCTCATTGCCAAGAAAAATCCAATGAAGTGAAGTGCCAACAAAACGCCAGCAATTACCGCCCATTTGACACCAACACGATCTCTGGCGTGACGAAGCGCAAAAGGCAGCGTCAGTAGTGATCCACCTAAGTTTCTCCAGAAGATCAAGGTCAAAACTGGCATCGCACTCATTGCAATCAAAGGTCCAGATGTTCCGATTCCGATGATTCCCACACCTAGGCGTATCAGATCTGGCTTTGCAGGGATCGCCGTATGTTCATTAATGCGTTCACCTGAGTTCATAAGAGAAAGGTACCCTTATCTCATGAGCGGCAATCTCTTAAACCGAGTATTTCTCGCCCGTCTTGCAGGAACCGCGGTCTTTGACCCAAATGGTGATCCTGTAGGAAAGGTGCGAGATGCTGTTGCGACCCTTCGTTCAAATAATCAGCAGCCTCGTATTTTGGGGTTAGTTGTTGAAGTTCCATTGCGCCGACGAGTTTTTGTACCCATCACTCGTGTTACATCCATTGAAAGTGGAGCGGTGGTAATCACCGGCCTGCTCAATATGCGACGTTTTGATACCCGTCCTGGAGAAGTTTTGGTTTTGGGCGAAATGCTAGATCGATCCATAACTTTGCTAGAAACAAATGAAGTAGTAGTTGTTGAAGATATGGGCATGGAGCAAAATCGAAATGGAGATTGGTTGATCTCCAAGGTTCACATCATGCGCAAAGGCCGTGGCCTTCGTCGTAAAGGTGCAACATCTACCGTCGCTTGGGAAGAGGTCATTGGTTTTGCAAATACCGAACAAAATCAAGGTGTTGCAAACCTGCTTTCAACTCTAGCCAATTTACGTGCAGCAGATCTTGCCGCTGTATTACAGGATCTTGCACCGAAGCGTCGTATCGAAGTTGCTAGCGCACTTGAAGATGAGCGTCTTGCCGATGTCCTTGAAGAGATGGATGAGGAAAATCGAGTTGCGCTTCTTGCTGAACTTGAAGGAGAGCGTGCAGCAGATGTCTTAGGTGAGATGGATCCTGATGATGCCGCCGACTTGTTGCGAGAAGTTGGTGAAGAACGAGCTAACGCGCTGCTTGATCTTATGGAGCCAGAGGATGCGGAAGATGTATTGCGCTTAATGACCTACGAGGATTACTCGGCTGGCGGAATGATGACTACCGAGCCAATCGTCCTTACCGCAGATTCAACTGTTGCTGATGCTCTAGCCTCTGTTCGCCAAAAGGAAATCTCACCTGCATTGGCTTCACAGATTTATATCTGTCGCCAGCCAACAGAAACTCCAACGGGACGTTTCATTGGTGTTGTTCATTATCAACGTTTGCTTCGCGAACCACCTTCAACATTGCTGGGATCGATCGTTGATACCGATACAAAGGGAACAAATCCTGATGCAACTTTGCATGAGGTTTCCTCGCATTTAGCAAGCTACAACCTGCTTTCTTTGCCGGTTGTTGATGCTAATGAACGATTGCTGGGTGCGGTAACTGTGGATGATGTGCTGGATCACTTGTTACCTGAAAACTGGCGACATGATCACCGCGAAAATTCACCAATCTCATTTGAACCAGAAGAAGCTTAAGGAGGTGCAGAAATGGCACGTAACTATGGATTAGATACTCCACGCGAGACTAGACGTTCTCTGCGACCAAATTATGACCCTGAAGCTTTTGGTCGCATGTCTGAACGTTTTGCACGTTTCTTGGGCACTGCACGCTTTTTGGTCTACATGACATTCTTTATTAGTTTTTGGATTATCTGGAACTTTTTAGCACCTGCTGAGCTACGTTTTGATGATTACCCATTTATCTTAGGCCTCGTATGCTGCGCCTTTGATTCTGCTTGCGCAAAATCGTCAAGCAGATCGTGATCGTATTCAACTCAATGAAGATCGTTCACAAAATGAGCGCAATATTGCCGACACCGAATACTTAACTCGAGAGCTAGCTGCACTTCGAAACTCATTGGGTGAGGTTGCAACACGTGATTTTGTCAGAAGTGAACTTGCAGATCTTGTTGAAGAGTTAGCTAAAGAGCTACGTCGAGACGCCCAATCGGACTCCGAGTAAAGATTTACTTCGCTTCATCAACTTATCTGCGACCTCAGTAATTGCCATCGCCGCAGCTGATGCTGGATCGGCATCAACAATAGGAGCGCCATCATCTCCACCAGTGCGTAGTGCTGGACTAAATGGGATCTTTCCGAGTAGCGGAACATCACTGCCAACGAGTTGCGACAAACGACGGGATGTCTCTTCTCCCCCACCCTCGCCAAACAATGAGATTGTTTCGCGGCAGGTTGGACATGGAAATGCCGACATGTTTCATGGAAATGCCGACATGTTTTCAATAACGCCAATTACATGCTGATGAATCTGATGTGCAATTCGTCCCGCACGCTCTGCAACCTCTGCTGCTGCAACCTGTGGCGTTGTGACAACAACGATCTCTGAGGTCGGGATTAGCTGACCCAAAGAGATTGCAAGGTCACCAGTTCCAGGCGGCAGATCGATGAGCAAAACATCAAGATCCCCCCAATATGCATCGGAAAGTAGCTGTTCCAGAACTCGGTGAAGTAGAGGGCCTCGATAAGCAACTGGATCTGATCTTTCAGGCTTAAACATCTCCATCGAAACGGTTTTCACGCCATAGGACTCGAGCGGAATAAACATCTGATCAATCGCAGTTGGTCGCTGACCCATTAAACCCATCAGACGCGGAATTGAGTGGCCATAAACATCTGCATCCAAAATTCCAACACTTAAACCATTTTTAGCGATAGCTACGGCAAGGTTGGCTGTAACTGAAGATTTACCGACTCCACCTTTTCCGGAAGCGATACCAATAACGCGGGTCAAAGAATCGGGTTGTGCAAATGGAATAAACTTTTCACGGCCACCACGTACAACCTTCTTTACAAAGTTGCGTTGCTCCTCATTCATAACTCCAAAGACAAGATCAACACTCTTGACACCTTCAACACTTGTCACAGCGCTTGAGATATCGGTTCGCAAACGATCTTGCATAGGGCAAGCTGCAATTGTTAAAAGCACCTTAAGTGAAACTGTGCCTTTGTTTTCTGAAAGATCTTCAATCATTCCAAGTTCAGTAATGGGATGACGCAGCTCTGGATCATTAACCTTTGAAAGCGCCTGAGTAACTTGATCTAAAAGACTCATAGTAAATCTGGATCAATCATTGCAGTTGGCTTCTTCACCTTTGGTTTTGGAGTTTCCTCATCCAAAAGCTCAGAGATCTGCTTTTTAACAAAAGTCTTTGGATTCAGATCCTTAGGTTGGAGATCTTCAAATCCAGGTCCAAGGTTTTCCCGAAGTTCTGCCGTTGCTTTGGTTGCCAAACCTCGAGCCTTTTTCACCCATTGCGCTGCTTCGACAGCAAGCTTTGGCAATCGCTCTGGACCAACCAGAAGCATTGCCAGAATTGCTAGGCCCAGAATTTCTCCTGCACCGATATCAAAGAACATAGCTTTAGCCTACGCCAATTACTGCTGAGCCGCGATTAGTGTCAGCGAAACCGTCTTTTGGCTGCCATCTCGCAGATATGTAAGGCGGACAACATCACCTACATTTCTAGAGCGAACCGCAACGATTAACTCATCAGGAGAGTTGATGGGGGTGCCATCCAAAGCGGTGATGATGTCTCCGCCACGTAAACCCGCCTTTTCTGCAGGGCTACCAGGCAGAATTCCACGTGCAGAGCTTGCAACTAAGGCACCTTCACCCGGAAAGTTCATATCCAGCGAGATTCCAATAACTGGATATGTCGCAACACCATTCTTGATTAATTGATCCGCTGTTTTTCTAGCTTGATTAATTGGAATTGCAAAGCCAAGACCGATCGATCCGGTTTGTAGATCTGATCCCAATGATGCAATCGCTGAATTAACACCGATTACTGCACCGGTTGAATCAACCAATGGTCCACCGGAATTACCTGGATTGATGGCTGCATCTGTTTGAAGGGCGTTAATAAATGAACTCTCGCTCTGAGAATCTCCAGCTGTTACTGGACGATTCTTGGCGCTGATAATTCCTGTTGTCACAGTTCCGGATAAGCCAAGTGGAGATCCAATTGCAATTACTGAATCACCAACTGCTACCTGATCGCTATCGCCAAACTGCAAAGCCTTTAGGCCAGAAGCTGCGATCTTCAGAACCGCAAGATCATATGATGCATCTCGCCCAATGACCTTTGCAGAAAAGATACGACCATCATTGAGCTTGACCTGAATTCTTCCGCCTGACTGCGCCGCTGAACTGATGACATGGTTATTAGTTAAAATATACCCATCACTATCGATGAAAAATCCTGAACCTGTACCGCCGCCAGTTAATGAACGGGTCTGAATCGATACAACTGATGGCAAAACTCTTTGCGCTGTTCCGGCTACTGAATCAGGTGCGCGCTCAATTGTGCTTGTCGATGAAACCAGATTTACTCGATTAAACAATGAAGCACCAGAAGCATTGACGCCCAGAATTCCGCCAACGGCACCGGCCAGAACTGCGATTAATGCAAGGTTGCCCTTTGAACTTTTCGATGGCGCACTTGCTTGCCACCAAGGAGCTGCAACTGGTGCAACCTTCTTGCGAGGAAAAATCATGGTTCTATCTTCCTATAACTTTGTTGCTAGTAGTAATCCATCACCGACTGGGAT
>JBEDKL010000036.1:0-7546 GCA_041172145.1 Actinomycetota bacterium | reverse complement strand
AGACTCCACTCACTTGCCCAACATGCACAAGTAATTGTGGTGACCCATCTACCTCAGGTAGCGGCTTGGGCGGATTCACACTTTGTCGTAAGTAAGAACAATGATGGAACGGTCAGCCAGAGCGATGTGCGTCAGGTCTCAGGAGAGGAGCGGGTTGAGGAGATCGCCCGCATGTTGGCTGGGCTGGAGAACTCCAGCAGCGCCCGTGAACACGCCACAGAACTGCTTTCCTTAAAGGTGTAAGAACAGCTCTTCAATAAATGATAGGTTCGACTCCCATGGGCCAAGCACATGTGACTAAACATTTATTTGTAACCGGCGGAGTCGCCTCAAGTTTGGGCAAAGGACTCACCGCCTCAAGCCTCGGACGTTTATTGGTAGCACGCGGCATCCGCGTAACTATGCAAAAGCTGGATCCGTATCTCAATGTGGACCCAGGCACCATGAACCCATTTCAACATGGCGAAGTTTTTGTTACCGATGATGGCGCTGAGACAGATTTAGATATTGGCCACTACGAACGTTTTCTAGACCGCAATCTCCATGGCTCCGCAAATGTGACTACAGGTCAGGTTTATTCACGTGTCATAGCCCGCGAGCGACGTGGTGAGTACCTTGGCGAAACAGTTCAGGTTATTCCGCACATCACCAATGAAATTAAAGAGCGCATCATTGCGATGGCTAGCCCTGATATTGATTTAGTTATTACCGAAGTTGGTGGAACGGTAGGAGATATCGAGTCGCAGCCATTCCTCGAAGCGATCCGCCAGATTCGCCAGACCGTAGGCCGTGACAATGTTTTCTATCTACATGTTTCCTTGGTTCCATACATCGGCCCATCCGGCGAATTAAAGACCAAGCCTACACAGCACTCTGTCGCAGCACTTCGCAGCATTGGTATCGCTCCTGATGCGATCGTCTTGCGCTCTGACCGCGAGATTCCTGAGGGTGTTAAGAAAAAGATCTCCTTGATGTGCGATGTTGATTCCGAGGCTGTTGTTGCAGCTGTAGATGCGCCATCGATCTATGACATCCCAAAGGTTCTTCATGCTGAAGGCCTGGACTCTTATGTTGTTAAGCGTTTGGGTTTTGATTGCCATGATGTTGAGTGGGGGGAGTGGGATGCCCTATTGGAGAAGGTTCACAATCCAAAGCACCACATCAAGGTTGGTCTAGTTGGAAAGTACATTGATCTTCCAGATGCTTACCTTTCAGTCTCTGAAGCACTTCGCGCGGGCGGCTTTGCAAATCAAGCCAAGATCGAAATCGTTTGGATTGCAAGTGATGAGTGCGAAACTCCAGAAGGTGCAAAGAAGTTACTAGAAAATGTTGATGCGATTTGCGTGCCAGGTGGTTTTGGAATTCGCGGAATCGAAGGCAAGGTGGGCGCGCTTAAGTTTGCTCGCGAAAATAAGATTCCGACTTTAGGTTTGTGTTTAGGGTTGCAGTGCATGGTTATTGAGGCTGCACGAAATCTCGCAGGGATCCCGGATGCAATTTCAGCGGAGTTTTCAGATTCTGGAACTCCAGTGATTGCAACGATGGAAGGTCAGAAGGATGTTGTATCGGGCAAGGAAGATATGGGCGGAACAATGCGCCTTGGTCTGTACAAATCAGCTCTTCTTGCTGGATCGGTAGTAGCGGCAACCTATGGTGCTTCTGAGATTTCAGAACGCCACCGCCATCGATACGAGGTAAATAACAAGTACCGCGACCAAATTGGGAGTGCTGGCCTTGTCTTCTCGGGAATTTTCAAGGAGCAAGATCTTGTGGAGTTTGTAGAACTTCCTTCAGAGGTACATCCTTATTACGTAGGAACGCAGGCTCACCCGGAGCTTCGTTCACGTCCAACTCGACCACACCCATTGTTTATTGGTTTGATCGCGGCGGCAGTAAAAGCGAAAGGCTAATCATGATCGTCGGAGTTCCCAAAGAGATCAAAGTTCACGAATCTCGCGTAGCGATTACACCAGAAGGTGTCTCTGAGTTTGTGCACGCAGGTCACACTGTCATCATTGAGGATAAGGCTGGCGTTGGATCATCGATTAGCAATGAAGAGTTTGTGGCTGCTGGTGCAACGATTGTTGCTAGCGCCGATGATGTTTGGCAAAAAGCAGATTTAGTCCTAAAAGTAAAAGAGCCGATCGAGCCTGAGTATTCAAAGATGCGCAAAGGCCAGACCCTCTTTACGTATCTGCATTTAGCGGCGTCAAAGGCCTGCACCGATGCACTTGTTAAATCAGGAACGACGGCGATTGCTTATGAAACTGTTGAAGTAAATGGAACCCTTCCACTACTGGCTCCAATGAGCGAGGTGGCAGGACGTCTTGCAACACAGGTTGGTGCAACTGCGTTGCAGCGCCCACACGGTGGTCGCGGAGTTTTGCTTGGCGGAGTACCAGGAGTTGCACCAGGTCGCGTTGTTGTTATCGGTGGCGGAGTTGCTGGTCTTAATGCAGCGGTAATTGCTGTTGGAATGGGCGCAGATGTAACGGTATTTGATCGCTCAATTAATCGCTTGCAGTACATCGACACTGTTTATGGCGGACGAATCAAGACGCTAGTAGCTTCTAAGCATGCGATCGAGCGTGAAGTAAAGCAAGCCGATCTAGTTGTTGGCGCGGTATTGGTACATGGTGCTAAAGCTCCTAAATTGGTTTCTAACGCACTAGTTGCTCAGATGAAGAGCGGCTCGGTTTTAGTTGATATCGCGATTGACCAAGGTGGATGTTTCGAGGATTCAAAGCCAACAACACATGCCGAACCTACGTACACAGTTCACAACTCAGTGTTCTACTGCGTTGCAAATATGCCAGGTGCGGTACCGGTAGCTTCTACTTACGCGCTCACAAATGCCACTCTTCCTTTTGCTTTGTCATTGGCAAATAATGGTTGGGAAGCGGCATGCGCTAAGGATAAGAACTTGGCTAAGGGCTTAAATGTGCATGACGGAAAGATCTATTACTCCGCCGTAGCAGAAGCGCATGGTTACGTCAGCACCCAGCTTTGATCTAGCTGCTTCATCCTTTATCAATCATCTTCAGATTGAAAGGGGATTGGCGGCAAACTCAATCGCTGCTTACCGAAGAGATCTCGCTAAGTTTCAGAGCTTTCTGGATGGAACTGCGCTGCATGAGGTCTCACCAGAAACAATTAGTGAGTTTGAAGCGACTTTACGGAGTGTAAAACTTTCTGTCGCATCAATTAATCGAATTGATTCAACTCTTCGTTCCTTTTTCAAGCACCTTCAGCTCGAATACGGTCTTAATGATCCAACCCTCGAAATCGCACCGAGCAAGTCCGCTCGTAGATTGCCTAAAGCGTTGACTATTGCGCAGATACTTTCGATGATCGATGTTTCTTACCGCGAAAGCGATCCGATCACCTTGAGAGATCAAGCAATGCTGGAATTGCTCTATAGCAGCGGTGCTCGAGTCAGCGAACTAATTGGAATCAATTTGAACGACCTTAGTGTTGCTCAGACCGCTGATGGAGAGATAACAACTTTGAAACTACGAGGCAAAGGATCCAAAGAAAGAATTGTCCCGTTGGGTTCCTTTGCAAGTAAAGCTATTGATGATTACTGCGTGCGGATTCGTCCCGGACTATTGGCGAAGAATCCCAAGAACAACCCTGCGCTTTTTCTCAACTCTCGCGGAGGAAGAATCTCTCGACAATCAGCGTGGCAGATGGTTTTAGATGCAGCCAAGAATGCAGGAGTAACTGAACATGTTTCGCCGCACGTCTTTAGACATTCATATGCCACACATCTATTAGATGGGGGAGCTGACATTCGCGTGGTTCAGGAGTTGCTAGGCCATGCCTCGGTTACTACAACTCAGATTTATACATTGATAACGATCGACAAAGTTCGCGAGAGTTATTCAATGGCACATCCACGTGCCAAATAATCTTTTACTGTCCGCGAAGTCTACGAGCCAAGATGCTTTGATCTCCCTTGGCCTCAAGATCTGCAATGATCACAGCGATTGATTCACGGACAATGCGTCCGCGATCGACGGCCAAACCTAGATCACCACGTAGCTGTAACCGTGCTTGATCAAGATCAAAGAGCTCATCAGGGGATAGGTACACAGTAATTTTCTCATCGTGACGTTCGCGGCCTGAAGGCGAGCGATCCACGGTGGTTACACGACGACGTGCAATTGTGCGGACGCCTTTCTTTGATGAAGGCGCCTTAGGGGTTGCAATAGCTGGTGGAACCAAAGGTGCTGAAACATCTTGTGATGGTTGTGCAGGGACGGCGCTTAATGCTGGAGCTGTTGAACGAAATAGTTCATCTGCACCTGGAAGGTTTGCTCTACGTGTCATCGTGCGCCTCCTCTGGCGATTAGTTCTCGTGCTAAACGGCGGTATGAAGCTGCACCACCGGAAGATGTTGCATAAGTAGTGATTGGTTCGCCAACCACAGTTGTTTCAGGAAAACGGATTGTCTTTGCAATGATTGTTTCAAAAACATCTTCAGGGAACTGCTCAAGAATTCTTTCAAGCACCTGACGATTGTGTGATGTCTTCTTGTCGTACATGGTTGCCAGGATTCCGATTAAGCGAAGTTCGGGATTCAGAAAGTTCTTCACCTTATCCAGATTGCCCTTAAGTTCGATAAAGCCATGCAGCGCAAAGTACTCACACTGCATCGGAACGATTACCTCTTGGGATGCAACAAGTGCGTTGATCGTTAGCTGACCCATTGTTGGCTGGCAATCAATCAAAATGACATCGTAGTAATCACGAAGTGGAGCCAGAGCACGCTTTAAATATTGCTGGCCACCAATCTCAGCACCCAATGTTGTTTCAGCTGTACCTAGATCTCGGTTAGCTGGCAGGAAATCAAGTCCTGGAACAGATGACTTCAAAACGATCTCATCAACATTTGCTGTCGGTGTCATCAATGCGTAATAAACAGTTTGCTCCAAAGGAAGTGAGTGCGCATTAACACCAAGTCCTAGAGATAAACCACCTTGAGGATCGAAGTCGACCAGTAAAACGCGACGCCCCATCTCTGCAAGGGCTGCGCCTAAATTGATTGTGCTGGTTGTCTTACCAACCCCGCCCTTTTGATTGAAGATTGAGATGATCTTTGCATTTCCATGCTCAGTTAATGCAGCAGGGGTAGGAAAGCTCTTGACTGTTTTACCGAGCAGGGTGGAGGTAGTAGCTACATCCTCTGCAATTGTCGATTTAGCGTTCAATCTTCAAACCTCTTTCCTGATATAGCAAAGAGCCTATGCGTTACACATAAAACAGGCAAGCGTGAAGTAAGGTGCCCCCATGGATTTAGCAGGAGATACCGTGGTCGAAGAGGGCGTTGATGTAAACGCTTCCTCTGGTGGCTTCTCCGTACACCTATCCAACTTTGATGGCCCCTTTGATCTTCTGCTGCAGCTAATTTCCCGCCACAAGATGGATGTCACCGAGGTGGCCCTCAGCATCGTGACCGATGAGTTCATCTCCTTTATTCGAGCCCTTGAAGCATCGGGAGAGGGCTGGGATCTAGATCAAGCTACTGAGTTTTTGGTGGTAGCTGCCACTCTCTTGGATCTCAAGGCGGCACGGTTGCTTCCATCTGGCGAGGTGGAGGATGAGGAGGATCTGGCCCTACTTGAGGCACGGGATCTTCTCTTTGCGCGCCTGCTTCAGTACCGCGCCTTTAAGGAGATCGCAGCTACCTTTAGCGAGCGCATTCTCGCCGCCGATAAATCCTTCCCACGCGTGGTTGCCTTGGATCCCGCCCTTGCGAGTTTGCTGCCTGAGGTTTTGATCGGGGTAGGAGCTCAACGCTTTGCCGCCATCGCTGAGCGTGTTTTGACCCCTAAGGTTTCACCTGTCGTAGCTGTAGAACACCTCCATATGCCCCTTGTGAGCGTCACAGAGGAGTCCAAGAGGGTTGTTGAGGCGCTGCGTAACTCCAAATCCTTAAGCTTTAGAAATCTGATCTCAGATGCGGACAGCACCCTTGTGGTGGTGGCTCGATTCCTAGCCTTGCTGGATCTCTATCGCCAGGGCGTACTGCGCTTTGATCAGGTGATAGCCCTGGGAGAGCTGCACATCAGCTGGACCGGAGATCACCGATGAGTTTGATATACCCGTGGTTTTAGAGATGGAAGACTCGACAGAAAGTGGCGAAAATGTCTAATGTAGAAGTTGAACGTTCCATCGAAGCGATCCTCATGGTCGTCGATGAGCCGGTTACCGAGGTGATCCTGGCTCAGGTTCTAGAGCGTCCAGTAGAAGAGATTGAAGCAGCGTTAGCGGCCCTTGAAGGCTCCTATGAAGAGCGCGGCTTTATGCTTCGCAAGATTAACGGGGGATGGCGTTTCTACAGCCACCCAAGCTACTCAGCTGTGGTTGAGAAGTTTGTTCTCGATGGCCAGCAATCACGTTTGACCCAGGCCGCCCTTGAGACCCTTTCGGTGATCGCATATCGCCAACCTGTATCACGTGCTCGAGTTTCAGCTATCCGTGGGGTAAATGTTGAGGCGGTCATGAAGACCCTGATCACCCGAGGATTGGTGGAGGAGTCAGGTCTTGAGCATGAGACCGGCGCGATCCTTTACAAGACGACTAGCTACTTCCTGGAGCGCCTTGGTTTGAACTCACTTGAAGATCTTCCAGCCTTGGCCCCATACCTGCCAGATCTCGATGGCCTGGATGAGATCCTCGATTCGCTAACTGAGTAAGCTTTCCGCTACCCTTACCTCCTGACTGTCGGGAGGATAGCCATGGCCCAAATGAGGCTTAACAAGATCATCGCAGATGCTGGAATCACAAGGCCCAAATGAGGCTTAACAAGATCATCGCAGATGCTGGAATCACAAGCCGTCGCGGTGCTGATGAATTAATCGAATCTGGTCGCGTGACCGTCAATGGACTCACTGTTCGGGAGATGGGCAGCAAATTCGACCCTGAAAGAGATCAAGTAATGGTTGATGGTGAGACAATTACTAGAACTTTGACTAAGTCTTATCTTGCACTTCATAAACCAAAAGGTGTTTTGTCTACGATGTTTGACCCAGAGGGTCGACCATCCTTGGATGATTTCATCGATCTTCGCAAGGAGCGCCTCTTCCATGTTGGTCGCCTAGACAAGGATTCTGAAGGCTTAATTCTGCTAACAAATGATGGGGATTTGACCTTCCGTGCAACCCACCCATCCTTTGGTCTCGAAAAGACCTACATCATCGAGTTTGATGGGGTACTGCCGACAGGTGTCGATAAGGTGCTGCTTAAGGGCGTTGAGCTGGAAGATGGCATGGGTCGAGTTCTTACCTTCAAGCAGTTGTCTCCTCGATGGATTGAGGTATCAATCCATGAGGGTCGTTATCACATCATCCGTCGTTTGATGGAGGCGGTTGGGGTCGATGTCCTTCGTCTCATCAGAACCAAGTTCGGACCGATCTCCCTAGGAGATACCCCCGAAGGACGTTGGCGAGATCTCAATGACACAGAGTTAATGAATCTACGTAAAGCTTTAAATATTTAACGTCTTTACTATAAATCGATTTTTAGGTCTAAACCTTTTTAT
>JBEDKL010000035.1:0-6520 GCA_041172145.1 Actinomycetota bacterium | reverse complement strand
CGCAGATCCAGTTGAAGCTGAAACATGGGCATTATCTAAAAGTAATAACAAGGTATCGCTCTGGGTTCCGGGAAAGGTCACATTGACGATTCCAGGTAAACGTTGACTAGCTCCTCCGTTGATGTATGCATCTGGAATTGCAGACAACAACGCCTTGATGAAGTTATCGCGCAAAAGCTCAACATCCTTGCTTGGATACTTTTCATTTGCAGCTGCAGAGAATGCGACGATGCTCGGTGCATTCAAGGTACCGCTTCGAATCTCTCGCTCTTGCCCACCGCCGTGTAACAAAGCAGGAATTTCATAAGCGCGACGTAAAATCAATGCACCAATTCCGAGCGGTCCACCAATTTTGTGTGCGCTCAGGGTTAATGCAGTTACGCCAAGTTCTTTATAAGAAATTGGAACCTTCTTGAAGCTTTGTACCGCATCTGTATGAACTGGGATATTTCCAGCCATTGCAACAACCTCTTGAATTGGCTGAAGGACACCGGTTTCATTGTTTGAATGCATAATTGAAATTACAGCGATCTGGTCGCCGCGTTGAGCAATTAAATCTTTCAAAAACTCAAGATCAATCACGCCATGAACATTTACTGGAACAAGAATTACCTCTGCATCCTCATGGCTTTCTAGCCATTGTGCAGGATCCAAAATCGCATGATGTTCGATCGCTGAAATTACGACGATGCTTTTGCCATGCGCCTTTCCATTCCACCACAGACCCTTTAGCGCGATGTTGTTTGCTTCAGTACCCGAAGCGGTGAAGATAACCTCCGATGGAAGGCAGCCAATTTCACGTGCGATAGCTTCGCGAGAATCTTCTAAAGCTTTGCGAGTTGCCCTGCCATGGGTATGAAGACTTGAAGGGTTACCCAACTCTTGCAGTTGTGAGGTAATTGCCTTAAAAGCAGCAGGCGACAGTGGAGTCGTTGCTGCATGGTCTACATAGATTGAAGGCACGGGCCTAAGTCTATGACTTGCGGGCTTTTACGCCTTCCGTTGCCTTAGGAAGCACGGCAAACAAGTCGCCAACGACGCCAAAATCTGCAATTTCAAAGAGCGGCGCCTCTGGATCCTTATTGATTACAACGATTGTCTTACTTGTTTGCATACCCGCACGATGCTGAATGGCACCTGAAATTCCACATGCAACATAGAGCTGAGGGCTAACAGTCTTACCTGTTTGGCCAACTTGGTATGAATGTGGGTACCAACCGGCATCAGTTGCTGCGCGAGATGCGCCAACGGCTGCGCCGAGTGAGTCAGCAAAACCTTCAACGGCAGAGAAATCTCCATTAGTTCCACGTCCACCAGACACAACAATATTTGCCTCAGTTAACTCTGGACGTCCACCCTGCACAGGAGGTTGTGTTGAAGTAACCGTTGCCTTCTTCGATGAATCTGAAACTTGCAGTGAAAGTGTTTCAATCGCAGGTGTTGCAGCGGAAAGTTGGGCATCTACCGAGTTAGGGCGGACTGTAATGATTGGAGTTCCGTGCGAAACCTTTGAGTGAACGGTTGTAGAGCCACCAAAAACTAGTTGAGTCGCAGTTACATCTGCAGATACATCAACCGCATCTGTAATAATTCCTGAACCAGTCTTAACTGCGGTGCGAGCTGCAACCTCTTTACCAAATGCGTGTGATGCGATGAGAACCGCAGCGGGTGAATGTGCTTGGATGATCTGGGCAAGTACATCTGCAACTGCAGCAACACCATTAGCTGTAAATGCATCTGACTCGACGACAACGACCTTACTTACTGGGCCCTTGTTGATCTCTGCAGCCATTGCTGCACCTTTTCCAGCAGGTGCAAGAACAACTGCGGTGACCTCGCCAATACGTGCGCCAACGGTAGCTAATTCAGCGTTGGTCTTTGTAGCCTTTGTGCTAACAAAGTCAGCCAAAATCAATACATTGCTCATATCAACTTCTTTTCTGCTAGAAATGAAACCATCTGATCTGCGGCGTTGTCATCGCTAACCTTGATACCAGCTGCACGTGGTGGACGTGGAGATGAATCTGCAACTAATGACCAGGCAGAATCCACTGCAACACCAACTGCAGCTAAATCCTTACTCTCAATAACCTTCTTCTTGGCCGCCATGATTCCCTTAAATGATGGGTAACGCGGCTCGTTAATCTTTTCAACAACTGAAATCACACATGGGAACTGCGCGTTCATCTCTTCGACGCCAGCCTCGGTAACACGTGTAATTGAAACCTTTTGTGCAGCTGGATCAACTTCGACCTTTGATGCAAAGGTTAATTGCGCAACATTTAAACGCTCTGCCAACATCGCAGGAACAACGCTCATACGTGCATCTGTTGATTCTGTTCCGCAAACAACTAGATCAAATCCACCCTTTTCAATTACCGCAGCAAGTACTGCAGATGTTGCGAGCGCATCTGCACCTGCAAGCTTTGAATCGGTAACCAAGATTGCATCATTGGCACCCATTGATAACGCCTTGCGGACCGCCTCGGTTGCGCGCTCTGGTCCCATCGAAATAACGGTGACTGTGTGTGCTCCACCCTCTTCATTGCCACCATGAGCCTCTGCGATACGCAGCGCTTCTTCAACTGCATACTCATCAAGATCATTGAGAACAGCATCAACATTCTCGCGATCTAGAATTCCATTGACCATCTTCTTTTCAGCCCATGAATCTGGGACCTGCTTGACGCAAACGGCGATTTTCATAGCCAAAGGTTACTGGTGAGTAACCCTAATTGGCTACCTCAATCACACTCAAAAACCCCTCCTTTTGAGCCCATCCACGGCAAGATACCCACCATGCTTCCTGCAGATCCGCGAACCCTTGGCTCTACCGTCACACAAGGCGGAACCAACTTTGCAATCTGGAGCAACGCCGCAGATGCAGTTGAGCTGTGCCTCTTTAATGAGGTCAATGGCAAGTTAGTTGAAACCCGTTTTGCTATGTCCCACCGCAACGGACCAATCTGGCATGGATATTTAGCTGGAGTTCGCCCTGGTCAACGTTATGGATATCGAGTTTATGGACCATGGATTCCCGAATATGGAGTGCGATTTAACGCCGCCAAATTACTACTTGACCCATATGCCCATGTGATCGATGGAGATGTTGTGTACTCCCCCGAAATTTATGGCCATGTCGCTCATGATGCATCAGGCAATGGGGATCTCAATCAAAGAGATCATCGAGACAGCGCAGGAAAGGTTCCGTATTCAGTTGTAACTGATCATGGGGTTCGCGAAGTTAATCGACCATTGGTGCCTTGGGCCAAAACAGTTATTTATGAAGCGCACGTTAAAGGACTTACCGCCTTTAATCATGAGATTCCTGAAAATGAACGAGGTAGCTACAAGGCACTGGGTCACACAAGCACCATCGCGCATTTGAAATCAATTGGTGTCACAGCGCTAGAGCTCCTGCCCATTGCGCAATCAATTACAGAACCGATAATTCATAACCGTGGACGGAAGAATCACTGGGGTTACAACTCATTACTCTTTAGCGCTCCACACAAAGAGTATGCCTCCACATCAGATCCCATCTTGGAACTTCAGTGGTCGGTTGATCAACTACATGCTGCAGGCATTGAAGTTATTTTGGATGTTGTTTACAACCACACCGCCGAAGGTGGAGTTGCTGGACCAACACTTTCCTACAAAGGAATAGATGGCCATGCCTATTACAGACAAGATGCACATGGAAACTATGTAGATGTCACAGGGTGCGGAAATACCTTTGCCGCCAGCAAGCCTCATTCAGTGCGCCAGATTATTGATTCATTACGTTGGTGGATTGAAGTTGTTGGAGTTGATGGCTTCCGCTTTGACCTTACGACCGCTTTGTATACAAGTAACAGCGCCTTTAATTCATCACTCATGGCAGCTATCGGTGCCGATTCGGTGTTGAGAAACTTCAAAATGATCGCTGAACCGTGGGATATTTCGAGGTATTCGTTGGGTGATTTTCCCCATCCTTGGCGTGAGTGGAATGACGCCTACCGAGATTCTGTGCGCCAATTCTGGCTAGGTGATCTTTCACGTGGGTATGGTGAAGGTGTTTCAGATATTGCTTCAAGCATTAGCGGTTCTAGCAACATCTTTCACTACCGGGGTCCGACCTCATCAATTAACTTTGTTGCAGCACATGATGGTTTCACGATTCATGACATGGTTTCTTACAATGAAAAACACAACCAACCCAACCTAGAAAACAACGCCGACGGAAGCGATTCAAATCGTTCATGGAATGTTGGACATGAAGGTGAAACCGACAACCCTGAAATTCAACAGGTTCGTCACTGCCTGAAAAAATCTTTACTGGCCACCTTGATGCTTTCTTCAGGGGTCCCAATGCTCAATATGGGCGATGAGGTTAGTCGTACTCAAAATGGTTCAAACAATGCTTACTCGTTGCCTTTGGAAGATTCAGTCCAAGGCGAAGCCGCTTTTAATGGCGGATGGGCCTTGCCTTGGAAGTTAAATGAGGAACAACAAGATATTTTGGATTCGGTTAAATCGCTTGCAGAGATTCGGGATACTTATTTAGCAGATGTGGCATCAGAGTTCTTTACTGGAGCTCTAGATAAAGGAACCAACAGAAAAGATATCGCCTGGTTTTCTCTAGGCGGCAATGAGATGAGTGATGATCACTGGCGGGATGAAGAAAAGCGAAGCATCACCGTCTTCATCGAGGCAGATCCCAACAAAGCGCTTTTATTGATGCTTAATTCATCCAACGAACAGACCCCGTTTACCTTGCCTAATTCAAGCTGGGGCGAAACCTTTAGATGCATCTTTGATTCATCACAAAAGACTGAGACCTACGAACCTGTTATCGCAGCACCATCTGCCAAGATCGAGGTTCCATCACACAGCGTTCTTGTGTGGCTGGTATCTGGGCGTGTTGCGCAGGGGCGCGCAAGCAATTAACTCTTGAAGGTTACAGAAACTGTTGCAGTGACTGTCTTTTCAATTGTTGAGGTGTCATAAGCGCCGTAATCAGCTGTCATTGTTGAATCAGGTGTGGTGATCTGAATTGGGCCAGCCTTCACATTAACTAGCGCGCCAATATCTCCACCAACAGCCTTTGTTAATGCCTCAGCGCGAACCTTGGCATCCTTCATCGCCTCTGCCATCAACTGCGGGCGAAGCTCTGGAAGATTAGAGATGTAGTACTGAGGACCATAGTTATTTGCATTAATTCCAGTTGCCAAAAGCGTTCCGATTCCTTGGCTGAGCTTTGAAACAAGTTCGACATCCTTTGAGCGCACAGTTACTTCACGTGTTGCTCGGTAAGAAAGAATTCTTCCGGTCGCATTTCCGTTGTTGTACTCCTCATTTGCATATGTCGCTACCGCTCCGAGGGTCAAGCCATCTGCAGCGATTCCACCTTCAGTTAAATACTTTGACAACGCTGCAACATCTGCATCAACCTTCTTGACAGCGGTTGCAACTGTAGGAGAAGACAAACTTACATTTAGAACCCAAACTGCATTATCTGCAGTTGCTGTGGTCTTGGCAGATCCCGTAACAGTGATTCCGTCGCTGCTACGTGAAGCAAAACCAGATCCAACCTGCATTAATCCACCACCGATTGCAAGGGACATGATTACTGCTGCAATAATGATTGTTATCGCCTTGCGGCGTTCTACTGTGATAATTGGGCTTTCATTAAGTTGAGTCATATTTATATCTTACTGGCTAGATCGCGCGAAGATGGGCGATTTCTTGAAGGTCAGCACTCCTGAAGCGATCGAGCTCTAACTCCCATGAACTTCCCAGAAGAGATGCAATCCCTTCTCGAATGCTTTCCTCATCTAAAGAGTTTTTCAATACGGTACCTAATTGGTTTTCGGAGAGAATGACCGCACCTGTCTGATCAACTAATGCGCGATGGATTCCAAGCTCTGGGGTGCATCTAAATAGCTCGCCACCATTGTCGGTGTTTTCAATAACTTCAAAGTTTAAGTAGTGCCAACTTCGTAGAGAGCTTGCTAACTCTGCAGCTGCGCCTTGGCGATCTCGAAACTCAACTTGTGTTCGATAAGAACCGGGAATCAATGGTTGTGGACTCCATGTTGGTTTCACCCAGGTGCCAAGGACAGCTTGAATCGCCCAATCAATGTGATGGCGCAACGCAGATGGCGTTGAGTGAATTGTTAAGAAACCTCGAACCTGCTGACGGTTTGAAGGCGTGGTTAAACGTTCCATTGCCCAAATGCGACCTTCCCCAGCAGCATTTTCAGGCTCAAACTTGCGTCGTGAACACCTCAATTAGACACCAATGAGCCTAAAACTGTCTACTCCCCCTTTAGGCATACGGGACGGTAGGCGGTACAGTTGGTCTCAGTCGGACGCTTAATCAGTACCCGTTTCATGTTTTGCATAATCGGTATCGCTGGAGCAAGAGGAAGACCGTGAGTCGAGGATTTCTCGAATCACCCACATATCGAAGGAAAATAAATACATGGCAACAGGCACAGTTAAGTGGTTCAACTCTGAAAAGGGTTTCGGTTTCATT
>JBEDKL010000034.1:0-8865 GCA_041172145.1 Actinomycetota bacterium | reverse complement strand
ATGCAGCGATCGTCCCTCCAGAGATTGTTTTCTGGAGGATTTTTTTATGTCATTTCGCGCCATCCCAGCAGCTGTTGATCTGCCTGCCGTCGAACATTCAATTTTGAAGTTCTGGCGCGAAAACTCAATCTTTGAAAAAACCGTTGCAGCTCGTGAAGGTGCACCAGCATGGACATTTTATGAAGGTCCACCAACTGCAAATGGAATGCCGGGAACGCACCACATTGAAGCTCGCGTATTTAAGGATTTGTTTCCACGCTTTCACACAATGAAGGGCAAGCAGGTAACTCGCAAAGCGGGTTGGGATTGCCATGGATTGCCAGTTGAAATCGCTGTAGAAAAAGAGCTTGGTTTTTCAGGTAAGGGCGATATTGAAAAATTTGGAATCGCTCCATTTAATGACAAGTGTCGCGAATCGGTTCAGCGCCACGTAAGTGCATTTACAGATATGACAGATCGAATGGGCTTCTGGGTTGATTTTGATGAAGCGTATTGGACGATGTCTCCTGAGTATGTTGAATCTGTCTGGTGGTCACTTAAAGAGATTTGGAAAAAGGGATTACTGGTTCAAGATCATCGTGTTGCACCTTACTGTCCTCGATGCGGAACCGGTTTATCAGATCACGAGTTAGCCCAAGGGTATGAAACTGTCACCGATCCATCGGTCTTTGTCCGCTTCCCTGTTACATCAGGTGAATTATCTGAGTTAAAGGCATCACTTTTGGTCTGGACAACAACACCTTGGACATTGGTTTCTAACACCGCTATTGCCGTGCATCCAGATGTTGAATACGTTGCGATTGAGGTTACCGAAGATGAAACATCTGAGGTTTTGGTTGTTGCGCAAAACTTGATGGATGCGGTCAAAGGCGAGAAGAAGATACTTAAGTCCATGCTCGGCAAGGAGCTTGAGCGCGTAACCTACAACCGTCCATTTGATTACATCGAAATTCCTGACGCGCACTTTGTAGTTCTTGCTACTTATGTGACGACAGAGGATGGAACAGGTTTAGTTCATCAAGCACCTGCCTTTGGTGCTGATGACTTAGCTGTATGTCGTAGCTATGGATTGCCGGTTGTAAATCCAATTGCACCCGATGGGCACTTCCTTGCAGATGTCCCAGTAGTCGGTGGACTCTTTTTCAAGGATGCAGATAAGCCATTGGTGAAGGAGCTCAAGGCAAGCGGTGCTTTATATAAGCATCAGCAGTACGAGCACACTTACCCTCATTGTTGGCGCTGCCACACAGCGTTGATGTATTACGCGCAACCATCGTGGTACATCCGCACAACATCAATTAAGGATGCATTGCTTCGTGAGAACGCTGCAACTGATTGGCATCCAGAAACAATTAAAGAAGGTCGCTACGGCGATTGGCTCAATAACAATATTGATTGGGCTCTCTCGCGTAATCGTTACTGGGGAACTCCGCTTCCTATTTGGCGTTGTGAGAACAAGCATGAGATCTGCGTTGATTCGCTAAAGGAGCTTGGAGCTTTATCAGGTCAAGAGCTTTCAAACCTTGATCCGCACCGTCCATTTGTTGATGACATCACCTTTGCATGTGCCGAATGTTCACAAACAATGACACGTGTTCCAGAGGTTATTGACTGCTGGTATGACTCAGGTGCGATGCCATTTGCACAGTGGGGCTTTCCGCACAAGGAAGGCTCTGTAGAAAAGTTCAAGGCCTCCTACCCTGCCGACTTTATTTGTGAGGCGATTGATCAGACACGTGGTTGGTTCTATACCTTGATGACAATCGGAACCTTGGTATTTGATCAATCCTCATACAAAACTGTTTTGTGTCTAGGCCACATCCTGGATAAGGATGGCCGCAAGATGAGTAAGCACTTAGGCAATGTTTTGGAGCCGATGGCGCTGATGGATCAACATGGCGCAGATGCTGTTCGCTGGTACATGTTGGCTGCAGGTTCACCGTGGGCTGCACGCCGTGTAGGACATGAAAGCATCAATGAGGTTGTTCGTAAGACCTTGCTGACATATTGGAACACTGTTTCCTTCCATGCTTTGTATGCAAAGGCTTCTAACTTTGAGCTATCGCAGACCCCTGCATTAACTGATCGTCCATTAATGGATCGCTGGATCATCTCAGAACTTAATCTGCTGGTTACAGAAGTGGATGCAGCTCTTGAAGATTTCGATTCTCAAGTTGCAGGTCGAGCCCTTGCCCGTTTTATTGATGATTTATCAAACTGGTATGTACGACGTTCACGTCGACGTTTTTGGGATGGCGATGTTGCAGCACTAGGAACACTGCACGAGTGCTTAGTAACTTTGACGCAACTTCTTGCGCCACTTGTTCCATTTATTACTGAGCAGGTGTGGCAGGAGCTTGTCATTCCAGCCGATTCAGCTCAGCCAGCCTCAGTTCACCTTTCAAACTGGCCCGTTGTTAACCAAGGGGCAATTGATTCAGAACTTGGCGCACAGGTTGCATTAACTCGACGCATTGTTGAGTTAGGTCGTGCAACTAGAGCTGAATCTGGAATCAAGATTCGTCAACCATTAGGACGTGCTTTGATTGCAGCAAGCGGCTGGTCAACTCTTCCTGAAGCGATGCGTGAGCAGATTGCAGATGAACTTAATGTTCAAACCCTGCAGGACATTGCAACTGCAGATGGTGATCTGGTTGACATTAGCGTAAAGGCAAACTTCAAATCCTTAGGTGCAAAGTTTGGTGGAGCGGTACAAGAGATCGCAAAGGCGATTGCCGCATCTGATGCGACCTTGCTGGTGAAAACTCTGCGCTCAACTGGGTCAACAACTGTTGGGAGTTGGGAGATTGCCCTGGAGGATCTTGTGGTTACCGAAGTGCCAAAGAGCGGATGGAGCGTTTCATCCCATGATGGCGAAAGCGTTGCCCTAGATCTTCAGCTAACACCTGCGCTTATTGCTGCTGGAAATGTGCGTGAAGTAATCCGATTTATTCAAGAACGTCGTAAGAGTGATGGATTTGATATTTCAGATCGCATCGCAGTCACATGGAATGCGCAAGAGGATATTGCAGCGGCCATTGAAGCTGAGATTGCACATATTTCTGAGGAAGTTCTAGCAATCTCAATGAAGCGAGATGCAGCTTTGGCTATCGCAGATACAGAGATTGGTGTTGAGGTAGTTCTAGTAAAGCAGTAGTTAAATACCGCGTACGAGACTCATGAGTAATTGTGTTCCGAAGAAGAGCACAATAAAACTCATATCCAAGCTGACCGCACCTAAACGAAGAGGTGGGACGTAACGTCCAACAAACTTCATAGGTGGATCGGTGATTGTGTAAATCGCCTCAACAAAGTAGAGCACGATTCCCTTGGGACGCCAGCTTCGAGAAAACATCTGAACGTAATCAAAAATTAAACGACCCAAAAGGGCAAAGAGAAAGATTTGAAGAATACTGGCTAGCAGTGAGCCGACGCTCAACATGATCAGCTCTGGTTAAAGAAGCTTGCTTGAGCTGCTGCAGATTTATCTTCTGAACTAACGGAGACATTTGCAGGTGAGAGAAGGAATACCTTCTTTGTAACGCGCTCGATTGTTCCGTGTAAACCAAAAGCTAAACCGCTTGCAAAATCAACAAGACGCTTGTGCTCTGACTCATCCATTTCAGTCAGATTAATGATCACTGGATTTCCTTGACGGAAATGCTCACCGATCGTACGAGCTTCGTTGTAATAACGTGGGTGCAAGGTAATGATGCGATCCATCGCTGGAAGGTCAAGCTGTGGTGCAACCTCTACAACTGTTGATTGACGTACTGCAGCTACAGGACGTGGTTCGCGAGTTTTAATGCGAACATCTCCAGTAGGTGCAACAGCGGGGGTAGTTGTATTTGATGTTTGTGGAGTATCGAATTCAGGATCATCCATCAAACCAAGGTAGTTAGCGACACGGCGCATTGCATTAGACATAGTTAAAGGTTACCTGTGGGGTGAGCGAGAACCGAGGATTGATGAGCCTACGCGTACATGTGTCGCACCATGAGAAATTGCTGATTGGTAATCCCCACTCATGCCGGCAGAGAGCTGATCTGCATGTGGGAATCTGACCAAAAACTCATTACGAATCAAGGCTAATTGAGAGTACGCCTCATCAGGTGCTACCCCAACTGGGGGGACAGACATCAATCCCGCCAAGGTGTGCGAGTTCGATGCGCAGACCTTTTCAGCTAATTGGTAGAGCTGGTCAACCCCTGCTCCCCCTCGATGATGGGCTCCATCCAAAGAAACCTGAAGAAAGATAGTTAAAGGATGAAGGGCAACCTTTTCAATAATCTCAAAGTGTCGAGGATCATCTAAAGAGTGTATTACCGAAGCCCATGAGGTAATTGATTTCAACTTATTGCTCTGGATCTGACCTTGAAAATGCCATCTGCCAGCAACTAGCTGAGATTTTTCAGAGCCTTCTGCATCTCGGTTTTCGCCAAAATCCTCAACCCCTAGACCTTTGAGAATTTGCACATCGCTGACCGGAAAGGTTTTGGTGACCACGATCAAGGTGACTGGATGATCTGCAACCGCATCTATCTTGGATTGAACAATCTTTAGATTTTCAGAGATCTCATCGATGCGGCTCATAGAGAAACAACCCCTGCAAAACGACCCGTTGGATTTTGCCTGCGGTGAGAAAAGTACATCTGATCTTCGTAATTGCAGATCGGAGATGCCTCGTAGGTAATTCCCGTGGATACCAAATCTGCAATCAGAGCTTTAGGAAGATCAAGCCCTGGGGTACCTTTTCGAGTTGTTGCAAATGCTCGTGGATGCTGCTGGATAACCTCTTGCTGCATTTGAAAAGGAACCTCGTAGCAAGCTCCACAAATAGATGGCCCCAGCACCGCATGAATATCAATTGCGCCAATAGTGCGCATCATGTGAACTGCTTTCAGCGCAATCTGATTGACCAAACCGGCACGGCCCACATGAATTGCTGCAACCGCCTCCTTTGAAATAAGAAGTAGTGGAATGCAATCGGCGACCATCACCGCCAAAGGAAGATTTGACTTAGTTGTGATCAGGCCATCGCATGTTGGAGTGTCAGAAGAGATTGAATCAACAACAACAATCTCATCGCCATGTACCTGATTCATAAACTGTGCTTTACCTATCGCTAAGCGATTTGCTGCAACCACATCAGGATCATCGCCAACATGTAGCGCCAGATTCAATGATTCATAAACGCCAAGGCTTGCGCCTCCGCGTCGATCGGTAAAGAGGTGAGGCAAAGCCTTACTTCATGAAGTCAGGAACGTCGATCTCATCTTCGGCAACAAGCTCCTCAAAGGTCACGCGACGCTTTGGTGTTTCATTGCCGAGATCAAGTGCTACCGAGATCGGATCATTGGATGCGATTGGATCGGCGACTCCACCCAGAGTTGCAGCATCAATGACAGGTGTAGATACCTTCTTTGGCTCTCCACCCTCAAACCCTGCTGCCACTACGGTGATTCGAACCTCATCACCGAGTGCATCATCAATTGTTGTTCCAAAGATGAACTTAGCGTTTGGATGTACCGCTGACTGAACAAGCTCACACGCCTCATTAACTTCAAAGAGACCAAGATCAGAACCGCCAGAAACTGAGAGAAGAACACCCATTGCGCCATCAATTGATGCCTCAAGAAGTGGACTTGAGATTGCAAGCTCAGCTGCTCGGATAGCTCGATTTTCTCCACGCGCAGAACCAATTCCCATCAAGGCAGATCCTGCACCTGACATGACCGCCTTAACATCTGCGAAGTCGAGGTTAATCAAACCTGGTTGGGTAATGATCTCTGTAATTCCTTGTACACCAGAAAGTAGAACTTGATCCGCGCTCTTAAATGCATCTGCCAAAGTAATTGTGCGATCTGAGATTGCAAGAAGGCGATCATTTGGAATAACGATCAGTGTGTCAACCTCTGCACGCAAAGCTTCGATGCCTGCCTCTGCTTGGGTTGAACGTAGCTTTGCTTCAAAAGAAAATGGACGTGTTACTACACCAATAGTTAGCGCACCAATTTCCTTTGCAATCTTTGCAACAACTGGTGCTGCACCAGTTCCGGTTCCGCCACCTTCGCCAGCTGTAACAAACACCATGTCTGCGCCACGAAGAATTTCTTCAATGTCATCTGCATGATCAAGTGCTGCTTCACGACCCTTATCTGGATCCATGCCTGCACCAAGACCGCGAGTTGTTTTGCGACCGATATCTAATTTCACATCTGCATCACTCATTAATAAATGTTGTGCATCTGTATTGATCGCTATGAACTCGACACCTTTAAGGCCGACATCGATCATTCGATTTATAGCGTCTCCACCGCCACCAATGCCGACGACTTTGATGACCGCTAAATAATTTTGTGGTGAAGCCACTTTTATTCCTCCTTATGAACCATAAACCTCAACTTGAGAGTTACGATTCAATACTTTTCTATGAGGCGAACTTAAAGTGCATACGGGTGATTATCAATTACCGACATGAATTGATTAACGTGTCGCAACAAAGTTACTTTTATGAAAGTTACTTAACGATTGGTGCATGTGGTGCAGAAACATCAACTCTTTTTATATCTGCATTTTCTGGAAGCGCAATAAGCGCGTTATAGACCTTTAATTTCAACTCATTTTCAGAGTTACTCCCCCAACGAACTTCTAGCTTCTTTCCTTTATTTTCAACAATAAAGACAAGAGCACCTGTTGCTCGGACCTTCACAACACTCAAGGATGACTTGAGCTCTTCAGGTAGTTCGGTAAAAAACTTAACCGCCTTAGTTGCCTCTTCGATGCCCCGGGCTTGGATCTCTACCAGACCAACAGGTGCTGCTCCTTGAGGTACAAAGCTTGATCCTGATGAATCAATTACCTGGTCTTTAAAGATCGCAATCGGAGTGCGCTGCTTAATCTCAATAACTACTTTTCCATTGATCCAGTTTCGAGAAACTTGAGCTGATTGGATCCAATCTAATCTCTCTAACTTTGTGGCGATTGCTCGAGGTTCGACGCGAGCAAGTTTTTCACCCTTAGTGATGCCAGTGGATACAAATCTGTCGCTTCCTGTTACCTCGATAGATGAAACTGTGAAGAAGGATGAATAACCAAGTAAATAAGTTGAGCCCGCTAAAACAGCTATTGCTGCAAGTGCGATGAGTTTGCGTTTCATTTAACCAAATCGCCTAGTTAGACCTTCAACAATAATTGGCGCTAAAGAGCTGACATCACCTGCGCCCAGAGTCATGATCACATCTCCAGGTTGTGCATCTGCAATAACAGAGTCGGTAACCTCAACAAAGTTTGGAATGTATTCGCCATTGTTCATAATCGAAGTGATCAGGCGAGAGCTGACACCTTCGATTGGTTTTTCACTTGCGGCATATACTTCTAGAACAATCGCACGATCAGCTTTGTCTAACTCGGCGGCAAAGGCCGGAGCAAAAGCCTTAGTTCTTGAGTAGCGATGTGGCTGGAAGATCACAATTAATCTGCCGGTATCTGCATAACGTCGAGCAGCATCTAAAGTCACCTGAATCTCAGTTGGATGATGTCCGTAATCATCGATAACTCGAACACCATGAACGGTTCCCTTGAGTTCAAATCTGCGACCAGTGCCTCTGAAAGTTGCTAGCCCCGTCAATAATTCTGCAACTGGAAAACCAAGTTTTAATCCCGTAGCCAGTACTCCCGCGGCGTTGAGCAAGTTGTGGTGGCCTGGAACCTGTAGCTCGATATGCCCAACACTCTTACCCTTCCATATCGCTCTTGCCCTCGAACCCATTGTTAATAGCTCGATCTGATCAATATGAAGATCAGCGCTCTCGCTGACTCCGTAGGAAACAAGCTCGGCAGATGTTGTTGTATTTGCTAGCGCTACCGCACCCGCATCATCGGCGCAGTAAGTCAGAAATCCGCCTGGCTTAATTGTTGCTGCGAAATCTCTAAAGGCTTGTTCTACAGCTTCAGGTGTAGCAAAGAAATCAACATGGTCATGTTCAACATTTGTCACTATGGCAGCAAATGGGTGGTACTCAACAAATGAACCATCTGATTCATCAGCTTCTGCAACAAAGATCTCGCCAGTTCCGCGATGTGCATTTGAACCCGATGCGGTGATAGTTCCTCCGATAGCAAAAGAAGGATCTGCAGCACATGCTTGTAGTGCGACTGCAAGCATAGAAGAGGTAGTTGTCTTTCCATGTGTGCCTGCAACAGCAACGCTCTTTGACTCTGACATCAACATGGCAAGTGCTGCAGCTCTGGTCAGGATTGGAAGCTTTAACTCCTGCGCACGTGATCGCTCTGGATTGCTCTCTGAAATCGCATTTGAGTAAACAACAAGATCTGAGCCATCAATATTTTCTGCTGCATGCGAAGTTGAAACCTTGGCACCTAAGGCAGATAGGGCGGTAACAACGGAGGAATCCTTTGCATCAGAACCGCTCACATTGATTCCGTGTGAAAGTGCGATACGTGCAAGACCGCTCATTCCAGCTCCACCGATACCGATGAAGTGAATGCGCTTACCAATTAACGATGAAAGTTGTGGCTTCATGATTTGCGCGCAAACTCGGTCAGCGCCACAATTTTTTCTGCGGCAAAAAGATCATGTGGGTCGCCTTGGATCGGTGCCCGCGAAGCATTACTTAAAAGGTTTAACAAATTGGCAGACAGGTACTGCGAAGTAAACTCTTTTTGAGAGACAAGTTCAGCTCTTCCATCTGCAACCAAGGATGCAGCGTTGACAAACTGTTCTCCATTTCCTATTGGCAGCGGCACAAAAAGAGCGTAACGGCCTAAAGCTCTAAACTCGCTGCATGTGACCGCACCGCTGCGACCAATAACCAGATCCGCTCCTAGATAGGCATCTGCCAT
>JBEDKL010000033.1:0-11014 GCA_041172145.1 Actinomycetota bacterium | reverse complement strand
TCAATAACTGCGCGATCAACAGCATCTTTGCCCATGACGCGATATGTCGTGTACTTACCGCCTGCGATTGAGACAAAACCTGGCGCTGGGCGATCCACGGTGTGCTCGCGGGAAAGCTTTGTAGTTGTTGCACTCTTAATATTTGCAACTAGTGGACGTAAGCCTGCATACACACCAATAATCTCTTCAGCCTTTAACTTTGGCTCTAGAACACGGTTTGCTTGATCCAAGATGTATTGAACATCTTCACGAGATGCGTATGGCTCTGCTCGATCACCATCGTATGGAGTATCAGTGGTTCCAACGATCCACTTATCGCCCCAAGGGATTAAGAAGAGCACAGAAACCGGGGTCTTTAAAATGATTCCGGCATCAGATTTAATTGCAGAGCCTGGCATGACAATGTGAACGCCCTTGCTCATTGTTACGCCATAACCAGCTTTCAGCTCAAACTTTTCATGAAGCTCATCGCTCCAGATACCTGCGCACATAATTGTTGCCTTGGCTTTAATCGCAATCTTCTTACCTGTCTCAAGATCGCGGGCGTTTACTCCGGCTACACGCTTGCCCTCACGAATCAAAGACTCTGCAGTCACACGGGTTGCAATGATTGCACCGTGGCGAGCAGCTGTACGAGCGATGGACATTGTGTGTCGGGCATCGTCGACTTGAGCATCAAAGTATTTGATCGCACCAGTGACTATGTCATGTCGCAATGAAGGTGCGATCTCATTAATCTGCTTTTGACTCAAATGCTTGTGCCATGGCAATGCACGCTTAAAGCCGCGAAGCGCATCGTACAAAGCTAGACCTGCGCCAACATATGTGCGCTCCTTTAACTTTTCAGTCAAAGGAAATAAAAATCCAACTGGCTTTACAAGGTGAGGACATAAAGTTGAAACCATTAGTTCGCGCTCGTGTAACGCTTCGCGAACAAGTTTGAAGTCATACTGTTCTAGGTAGCGAAGGCCACCATGAATCAACTTGCTGGATCTACTTGATGTTCCGGATGCAATATCTTGAGAATCGATAAGTGCGACTTTTAGTCCGCGAGATGCTGCATCGAGGGCTGCACCTACGCCCGTTACTCCCCCGCCGATGACCAGAATGTCGAACTCTTCTGAGCCCAACTGAGAAACCGCAGCATCGTGCTGCTTAAGCCTAACTTACAGCGAGAGGTTTTGTGCATCGTGGCTTATATCGGCAGCTTGGATCAAGGAACCAGTAGTACTCGATTCATGATCTTTGATCATTCGGGCCAAGTGGTTGGGCAACATCAACTAGAACATCGCCAGATACTGCCTCAGGCTGGATGGGTTGAACATGATGCTGCAGAGATTTGGGAGCGGGTTCAAGAGGTCATCGCTGGAGCGTTGAAACAAGCAAATATCTTGGGCTCTGATTTGGCGGCGATCGGTTTAACTAATCAACGAGAAACCACCGTAGTTTGGGATGTCACTACAGGTCAGCCTCTCAGCAACGCCATTGTGTGGCAGGACACCCGCACCACAGATTTCTTATCAACTCTGACCCCTGAACAGCAAAACACCATCAGACATAAAACCGGGTTAACGATTGCGCCGTACTTTGCCGGCAGCAAGATGAACTGGTTTCTCTCCAATGTTCCGGCGGCAAACAACCAAAATGCACGGTTTGGAACTATTGATTCATGGCTGCTCTGGAATCTTTCAGGTGGAGTTCGCGGTGGTGTCCATGCAACAGATGTCACCAATGCAAGTCGCACCCTATTAATGAACCTTGAAACCCTTGATTGGGATCAAGAGCTACTTTCTATCTTTCGAGTTTCACGCTCTGCCTTACCTGAAATCAAGTCATCCTCTGAAATCTATGCAATGACCGATCCTCATGGACCATTTGGCACCGCGGTTCCAATCGCAGGAATTTTGGGAGATCAACAATCTGCGATGGTGGGCCAAGTTTGTTTTGAACGCGGCGAATCAAAGACCACTTATGGAACCGGCAACTTTGCGCTACTAAATACCGGAACTGAAATCGTTCGATCTAAAAATGGATTACTGACCACGGTGTGTTTCAAACTTGGTGATCAACCAGCTCACTATGCATTAGAGGGCTCTGTTGCAGTTACTGGATCTGCAATTCAGTGGTTGCGCGATCAGCTAGGAATAATTTCAAACGCTGCTGAGACTGAAAACTTAGCCTCCTCTGTTGCAGATACAGCAGGGGTCTACTTTGTCCCAGCTTTTTCTGGTTTGTTTGCCCCGTATTGGCGAAGTGATGCCCGTGGCGTAATTGTCGGATTAACTAGAGCTGCAACAAAGGCGCATCTTGCACGAGCTGCGTTAGAGGCAATTTGTTATCAAACTCGCGATGTCATGGATGCGATGGTTGCAGACAGTGGAGTCCCTATGAAAGAGATGCGTGTAGATGGTGGAATTACCGCAAACTCTTTGTGCATGCAGATGCAGGCAGATGTCATGGGAATTGATATCACCCGTCCATTAATTGGAGAGACCACAGCATTAGGTGCAGCCTACGCTGCAGGTCTTGCAGTTGGCTTCTGGTCATCTACCGATGAGGTGAGAAAACAATGGAAGCAATCTCGACGTTGGAGTCCAGTTAGCACTGAGCAACAAAGAAGTGTTGGCTATGCGGGCTGGAAAAAGGCTGTCGAGCGAACCTTGAACTGGATTGATTAAGCCTTAGTAATTTCGATCAAAAAGGCGTTAGCTGGAGCAAGGATTGGCGCAGTTACACCAATCGATGCAAGTGCAGATCCTGAAAGAGTTACTCCGCTCATCCACTCTGGTGGAGTGATCAACATAAAGCGAGGTTTGCCTGCGGGAAATACCGCTTTAACTGTGTAGCTAGCTGATTGCTCCAAACCAGGAAACTTCAAAGGTGAGGGATGAATTGAAACTGTTGGTGTTAATTGAACATAGGCAAAGATGGCTCGAGATTTATCATGAGATGTGACTCCATGTAAATAAGCATGAGCATCTGGGTAATCAACGCGCACCATTTTCCTTGTAGTACTGCGCCCAAGTTGCAAGATGTTTGCGCTCTTGCTCTGTCGCTTCGGTGATATTCCATTCGATACCAGCATGGCCAAATAGGGCTGTTGTTGCACGCATAGATAGTTCAAGAGTTCGGCCAGTTTGATGTCCATGGGTAGGGCCAATATGCGTGCCCAAGAGTTCAGGTGCAATTACCTGAGAAGTCCATCGCTGAATAGTTTGACGCTCGAGTGCATCGTTGTTGTCACTGGTCCAGAAACCATGACTCAATCTCTAAAGCTGCATGACGCTTCTTGAGCTCTGCAAACAAGCGATAGATTGCTTGAGTCTGGCGATGAACGCCAGCTTTTCCTAAATGTCCTGCATCCACCAAAACACGGTTGTGGTCCCACTTGATGTAAGCGATGTTGTGGGCTGAAAGAACGGCAGATGTTTGTTCAAGTACATGATTAAAAGCGCCTTCATGGCCAAGATCCAAAACTAATTGATGTCTCCACAAAGGTGGGACTCGATCGCCCTCATGCAAAATCCACTCTGGATGTGCGCGGTATAGATCTGAATCAGGGTTAACCATTTCGCCCTCAAACCAAAGGCCAAACTCAATTCCCTTGCCATTTATGTATTTAATGATTGGTGACAAACCATTTGGCCACACCGCAGGATCGATGACCCAATCCCCTAGCCCGGCGCGATCATCACGTCGTGAGTGGAACCAGCCATCATCAAGAACGACGCGCTCAATGCCTACCTCGGCGGCAACATCGATCAGCGCTTTGATCTTCTCTTCATTGTGATCGAAGTACAACGCCTCCCACATGTTCAGAGTCAGTGGACGTGGACGCTTAGGGTGCATTGATCGTGCACGAAGGTAGGAGTGATAGGCAGCGCTAACTCCATCTAAACCTTCTGATGAGAAAACAGAGATCAATGCTGGCGCTTCATAACTTTCCCCGGCGGCAAGTGTTAACTCGCCAGGAAGAAGCAACTCTCCTGCACCAATTGAAACGGAACCGTCAAAGAGTTTCTCAACAAGGTAATGAGAGTTGCCGCTCCAGGCGATACTTGTTGCCCAAGCATTTCCAGATTGGAAAGAGGTTTGTGGAGTTAAAGCAATATCTGCGATAGAAAAATTGTGTCCGCTGCGACCTTCACGTGATTCGCGCACCCAGGTACCGGTTGCAATATCTTTTCTTTGAGGGTTGCGCTCATTGGACCAGCGTCCTGCAAAATCCAAAGTTTGAGTAGCCTCTTTTGGAAGTGGCAGCCAGTGAATGAACTCATTCAGGTAATAATCAGAACTTCCCAAGTTTTTAACTGTTGCCTTTTGTGTCAAAACTCCGTACTGATCTAAATCAAAGTTAATGACAACCTCTAACTCTGCATGTAAATCACGCAAAGTTACTGTCACTACATTTTTATTGTGATGAAAATCTGTAACCTCAAACTTTGTTGACCAAGCTTTTCCTAAACGGTGTCCAGATAAAGTTGGACGCCCTAAAAATCCACGGGAACTTTCGCGCATGATCCCCGGGAACTGAGGAAAATCCCAAGAGCTGTTAGCAATTGATGGGCGGATAGCAGTTTGTACCGATGCAAGCTCCCCCTGAAGAGGTGCTCCCCAATGTTGAATAATGAGGGCTCCATCTACAACTTCTAGTAGCAAGGCAGAGGTAGGGGCGCTCAATAATGCAGATTGCTTACTCACACAGGTAGAGTAACGACACTATGAGCGAGAGTAAAAAACTTAACGCAGGCGTCATCAGAAATGATCGCCAGATGGCTGATGGACGAACAATCCGTTACTACGACACCGCCAGCCAAGCGCGTACAGCTGTAGATGCTCGCCCCCAAGAGGAGCAACCAGGAATTGGTGAGCTTCGACTCGATCCCCTAGTTAATGAGTGGATCGCAATGGCCGCACACCGCCAAGGAAGAATCTTTCTTCCTCCCAAAGAGTTGTGCCCGCTGTGCCCGACTACAGGTGAGTTGTTAACTGAGATTCCAGAGTCTGATTTTGAGGTTGTTGTTTTTGATAACCGCTCACCATCTTTGCGACCACCAGTTGGTGACTGGGCGCTACCTGACATTGTTGGGCCAGATACAGATTTAGGAACCGCAGCAGGAAAGTGTGAGGTCATCTGCTTCACGGCAGAGCACGGAAATGCATTCAAGGATTTAACCCCTCAACGAGTCCGAGTTTTGCTAGAAGCGTGGATTGATCGCACAGCTGAGTTATCAAAGGAAAGTTTCATTCAACATATTGCACCCTTTGAAAATCGTGGCGAAGAAATTGGCGTCACCCTTTCTCATCCTCATGGCCAGATTTACGCATACTCATACCTACCACCACGTGTAGAAAAAATGCTGGCTGCTGCAAGCAAATACAAGGCTGAAAGCGGCAAGGTTTTATTTGATGAGGTTGTAGCGCGTGAGATTCTGGATGAGGAGCGAATCGTTGCCCGCAACGAGCGTTGGATTGCCTATGTTCCATATGCTGCTCGTTACCCATTTGAAATTCATGTCACACCACTTAATCCAGTTGCAGATTTAACAGAGCTAACTGCTGAAGATCGTGATGCATTCCCTGAGATCGCATTAGAGGTCACACGTCGACTAGATGGAGTCTTTGGAATCGAAATGGCCTACATCGCAGCATGGCATCAAGCACCTGTGCGTGTTGGTAGAGATCTGCTTCGCTTACATTGGCAGATCACAAGTGTTCGTCGTGCACCTGGAAAGTTGAAGTACTTAGCCGGATCTGAGTCCGCAATGGGTGCTTTCATCATGGATATGCGCCCAGAACAATCTGCGGCCCAGCTACGCGAAGTTGTCTTGTAATGCGCGTATTGGTTACAGGCGGTACCGGATATATCGGATCAACTGCGGTCGAGATTCTTTTAGGTCAAGGTTATGAAATTTCCATCCTCGATGATTGCAGCATGGGACATGCCGATACCGTTCCAGCGGGCGTGCGTTTCATTCAAGGCTCACTCTTAAATGCTGATCAAGTCGCAGATGCTTTGACTGGATGCGATGCGGTGATGCACTTTGCCGGCAAATCTCTGGTGGGTGAATCTGTAGAAAAGCCTGAGCTTTATCAATCTGTCAATGTTGATGGAACCCGAATTTTGCTAGATCAAATGCACAAACAATCAATCACCAAGATCGTATTCTCTTCATCTGCTGCAACTTATGGCGAACCCAAGGTTGTGCCAATTTTGGAAACGGCCGAGACAAATCCAACAAACCCTTATGGAGCTACCAAGTTAGCTATTGATCACATGATTACTGAGGAATCAAAAAAGCATGGAATCTCTGCAGCATCACTTCGCTACTTTAATGTTGCAGGTGCGCTTAAGGCCCAGCGCGGATGGCTTGCTGAACGACACAACCCTGAAACCCATTTGATTCCTAATGTATTGCGCAGTACTCCAGACAATCCTGTAAAGATCTTTGGCACAGATTGGCCAACTGCAGATGGAACATGCATCAGAGATTATGTACATGTTATCGATTTGATTGATGCTCATGTTAAAGCATTGAAGTCTTTGGGTACTCCTGGACATGAGATCTATAATTTAGGCAGTGGTTCTGGATATTCAGTTCGCGAGGTTGTAAAGGCTGCAAGTGATGCAATCGGTCATCAAATCCCCTTTATTGATTCCCCACGACGTGCTGGAGACCCTGCTGTACTGATCGCCGATATCTCAAAGGCAAAAAAGATGCTTGATTGGGCTCCAACTCGCGATATGACAACAATGGTCGCCGACACCCTTAATTCGATGGCATGACCATGAGTTCGATCGAGGAAAAGTTTTTAGAGAGCTTCGGCCATGAGCCAGATCTAGTTGCGGCAGCTCCAGGGCGCGTAAATCTGATTGGCGAACATATTGATTACAGCGATGGCTTTGTTTTGCCCTTTGCAATTAAGGACCGAACCTTGGTTGCTGCACGAAAGCGAGATGACTCAACTGTTCGTATCGCATCTGTTCAACGTAGAAACAAGGTTGTCACTGTAGATATCAAGGATGTAAAGCCTGGCCTGAAGGGTGAATGGGAGCGGTACGCGCTGGGAGTTTTGTGGTCCTTGGGCGTTAACCATGGAGTAGATCTTTTGGTTGATGGACATGTTCCACTAGGTGCTGGATTGTCATCATCTGCAGCTCTTGAATGTTCGGTTGCGACAGCGATGAATCATCTCTTTGATATGGGATACAACCTAGAAGAGCTAGCTCGTCTTACTCAAAAAGCAGAAAATCAATATGTAGGAGTCCCCTGCGGAATCATGGATCAATCTGTTTCGCTCATGGCTACCCGAGGTTCTGCGCTTCTATTGGATTGCCGAGATTTATCAACGAGAAATATTCCATTTGATGTTGCATCTAGCGGTCTAGAGCTCTTAATCATTGATACCCAAGCACATCACGCCTTAACTGATGGTGGATACGCCGAACGCCGTGCATCCTGCGAATCTGCAGTAGCAAAACTTGGCATCATATCTCTGCGCGAATTAAGTATGGAACAACTTGAAGCTTCGCGTTCAGCTCTCACCGAGACAGAGTTCATCCGTGTGCGCCATGCGGTAAGTGAAATGAAGCGGGTTCTTGATTGCGTGGATGCTTTGAGTAACTCAGATTTTGAAAAGGTTGGGCATTTGATTAATCACTCTCACGCATCTTTGCGGGATGATTACACCGTCTCTTGCCCTGAATTAGATACCGCCGTTGATGCTGCCAACGCTGCTGGTGCTTTAGGTTCGCGAATGGTGGGCGGTGGCTTTGGTGGAAGTGCGATCGCTTTGATTCAGGCTTCAAAGACGAGAGAAACAATCAAAGCGATTGAGAAAGCTTTTTCAGATAAAGGGTTTAAGGCACCACGCTTTTTTACATCTTTGCCAAGTCAAGGCGCAGAATTAATTTCGCGTCGTTGATTACAGCGGAGTAATTGAAAGAACATCTACTCCACCAATTGCCCCTAAAACATTGAGCAAATCAGTTGGATCATTTCCAGGCACCGCAACGGTGATGTCATCGTAACCACGACCATCCTCAGATTTCACAACCGCGAGCGCGCGGATATCTCCACCAGCTGCGCCAATCGCTGAAGCCAAAAGTCCCAATGAACCAGGACGATCTGGAAGAGCTACGTTAAGTTGAAATAGTGCCATGGCTTAACAATACCCTGACACTATTTCAACCACGCATTCTTAATTAGATGGCGCAGATCCGAGAATGACTTTAAAGCTTTTTGATCCCCCGGTTGGAAGTTCAACGGTCACATTGATGGATGCTCCCGGTGCATATGAACGAATCTTCACAATCGCCCCAACTTGATCTGCGATCTTGGTTCCATCGATCGCGGTAATGATTGAGCCCGCTGGAATTCCCGCCTTATCTGCTCCCTCATTAGGACTTAAGCGGCCGATCTTGGCGCCTGTTCCGGTAAATGTGGTGTCAAAGAAAACTCCAAGAACTGGACGTGTTGATTTACCCGTTGCTATGAGTTCATCAATGACCCGCTTGGCTTCATTGATTGGAATCGAAAAGCCCAAACCGATACTTCCGCTTGCGCCCCCTGATGAAAGGGTGGCGATCGCTGAGTTAACGCCGATTATTCGACCTCTGGAATCAAGCAGCGCTCCACCAGAGTTTCCGGGATTGATCGCTGCATCTGTCTGAATCGCATTTACAAAGGACTCTGCGCCGAAAGTTCCTGTGGTTACTGGACGATTGAGTGCAGAGATAATTCCACTAGTAACGGTGCTAGCTAGTCCTAGTGGAGATCCAATAGCTACTACTGATTCTCCAACACTTACCTTAGATGAGTCTCCAAGGGTGACAGTTGGAAGGTTTCCGCGATTAACCTTGATAACAGCCAAGTCATATGCAACATCTCGGCCAACAATTTGCGCCGGGACCACATCTCCATTGATCAATTCGACGGTGATCGTGCCAGAGACAGCTGCTGCCTCAATGACATGGTTGTTAGTGATAATAAAAGAACTGGATTTATCTGATTTGTAGACCGATCCGCTACCTGTTCCCGTGCCAGCTGGTGCCACAACTTTGATAGAAACTACAGAAGGCGTAACCAGCGAGGCGATACTCTTTACATCAATTGTTGGCGCACCTAGTGTTAATGCGGTTCTGTTAACTGAGCAACCATTGGAACCGGCCAAGTAGATCGCCTGTGTTCGCTTATCAACACATACCTTTACGCCAAGTGGCTCAGATGTTGCAGCGGTTGCAACGCCGCCAGCTACCGTTGCCCCAAGAATGAATCCTGCAATGACCTTTGTCGATGTTCTCTTCATCTCAACCTCTTTCATGGATAAAGACAAGTTTTCACTTCAACCTGAGAGAAAGTTTAAAAAGGACTTACTAATTGGTGCAACTTATACGAGCACTACCCAGCCGCTCTTAACGGCAACCTTTACCGTTGGCAGCGGGTTTGTTGCAGGTCCTGCCACAACGGCACCTTTTTTAAATGGATTGAAACTTGCGTTATGGACTGGGCAAACCAAAAGCTTTTTGGCGCTGAAGTACTTTGTTACTCCGCCTTGGTGTGTGCAGATTGTTTGGTAAGCAAAGACACCGGTCTTGGTGCGAAACAAGAGCGCAGGAGCGCCATTGCTTAATTGAAAAGGAAAGGTGCCGCCAACTTTGATCTTGTTAAGTCGAACAATTTGCTTAGTTGAGGCTTGTGCTGTGCCTCCCATAAGCGAGGCGGCTATGCCAGCAAGACTCATTCGCAGAGCGGTCCTACGAGTGATCTTCATGCTCCGACTTGGATTCGAACCAAGAACCTGTCGATTAACAGTCGACTGCTCTGCCGTTGAGCTATCAGGGATTAAAGCTGCGAGCGCACACTCTAGCGCACCCAGGAGGAAGGGCAAAAATCAAAGCCCTCCAGGACTATAAAAGGCCCAGCGCTAGTTCATGCAGAGAACGACGGGCGCTTTCCAGGGCGACCAACTGGGCAAAGGCTGCGTTGTACTCAATTTCGTTTTCGACTGGATTGAGCCGTTGGAGGGATGATTTGAGATCAGCAATTGAACGTGAGATTGCGACCTCGCGAAGTCTGGCGACAATGCTTGCAACATAAAGTGCGGTTGGCTTTCCATCTGCGCGAATTGGCTCGACAGAAAGTTCAGTAAACAAGGCTCTCAGGTTTTCATCAGCAATTGCATCAGGAGATAGTTTTTCAACTGAATCGATTGTTGAACGCATGGCGCTATAGGCAGGATGAGTAAATGCACCTGCTTCAATAGAGTTCCAAATATCGCCCTCAAATAATTGTGGCTCTTGCAAGCGGGCCTTAAGAACTTCACGCTCTAAAATCAAGCGGGCCTCATTGGGATCTGGCCTGAAGTTTGCTTGCACAGGTGCTTCATCGACAACTGCCCGTGATTGTTGCGGCGCACTCTTTGCTCCTTGTGCCACCGCCTTTGTAACGATCTCAACTTCTACACCTAGCCAGCCTGCAAGTAAACGTGTGTATTCAGGACGTAAAGACTTATCCCTGATCTGAGCAACTAATGGCGCTGCGGCATTTAATGCATTGACTCGACCTTCTGCGGTATCTAATTTGTGATGTGCAAGCTCTGCGCGAATAGCAAACTCAAACAAAGGAACACGTCGTGCAATTAAATCTCGTAGTGCTAGATCGCCTTTTTCCTGTCGCAGTTCGCATGGATCTAAACCATCTGGTTCAACAGCTACAAAGGTTTGAGTCACAAACTTTTGATCCTCGCTAAATGCACGAAGCGCCGCCTTCTGGCCCGCTGCATCTCCATCAAAGGTAAAGATGACTTCTCCCCGGAATGCATCATCATCCATCAATAAACGACGCAAAATTCTGATGTGATCTGCTCCGAAGGCGGTTCCACAGGTAGCAACCGCAGTTGTAATTCCTGCAAGATGGGCCGCCATGACATCTGTGTAGCCCTCAACAATGACAGCTTGGCGCTTCTTTGCAATCTCTTTTTTAGCTACATCTAAGCCGTAAAGAACTTGGCT
>JBEDKL010000032.1:0-8003 GCA_041172145.1 Actinomycetota bacterium | reverse complement strand
GGAGTTGCCGAACATTCGCGGTATGAAACAGATCCATTGGGTCGACTTGCAGGCACTACACGATGGTTAACAGTTACAACCTTTGCCGCCGAAGAGGTAATCGCTCGTGAAGCTGCCCGAGTTAATGCAATGCATGATCATGTAAAGGGAAACTTCGTTGATAAACAGGGCGAAGCTAAGAGTTACAAAGCAAAGGATCCAAGATTTTTACTGTGGGTGCATTGCGCATTTACAGATTCATTTTTGAAGGCACACCTTGCGCTGGGTTATCCGATTGATAAAGGTGCAGATGCCTACGTTGCAGAGTGGAGTAAGAGCGCAGCTCCGCTTGGCTTAACAAATGCGCCTATGTCAGTGGCAGAGCTAGAGGCAACCTTGGATGATTTCAGAGCAAATGATTTAGCCCATGTTGCTCGAACCGATGAGGTAGTTCGGTTTATCTTGAATCCACCATTTGGGGGAGCGGGTAAGTTCTTTTACAAAGTTATCGCTAACGCAGCAATAGCGACCTTAGATCCACGCGAGCTAGAACTACTGGGCCTTACTTCTCGATCGAAGATCTGGCTTCGCATCTCTCGAGTCAGCTTAGATATTTTCCTTGCGATCTTGGGTCCAGAACCACCTGCGATGCAGGTTGCCCGTGAGCGAATTGCAAGTGGCACAATAAATCCATGAGCCAGGATGCAGTCGTTGAACTTTTAGAGCCAAATGATTGGCAACGGCTGCGCACTATTCGACTACAAGCTTTTTTAGCAGATAGTGGCCATGCCTTTGGGGGAACCCTTGAAGGTGAAAGCGCTGAGAATGAATCTGATTGGCGCGCAAAGTTTATTAAGAATGATTTTTTGATTGCATCTATCGACGGAAAAGATGTAGCGATGCTGGCTGTCGAAGTGCTAGATGGTGATTTCGGTGCGACCTGTTGGATTGGTAGCTGTTGGAGCAACCCAGATTTTCGCGGAAAAGGGTTATTCCGTTCGCTATTTACCTTTATCGATGCGCAAGATAAGGATTGGAAAGTGCAAGGACTTGGCGTATGGACCGATAATTACAGCGCTATAGCTGCTTATGAAAAGTTAGGCTTTGTGAAGATGGGCGAAGACACAGAAAGCACGCGCAAGCCTGGAATGTTTTATCAACGAATGATTCGAAAGAGCGGTGTTTAAGCGTTTTCTAGTTTGTAGCCCAACCCACGGATAGTTTAAGCGTTTTCTAGTTTGTAGCCCAACCCACGGATAGTTTGAATCAATACTGGGTTAGCAGGATCTGCTTCAATCTTTGCGCGAAGACGTTTAATGTGAACATCAAGAGTCTTTGTATCACCGTAGTAATCCCCACCCCAGACACGGTCAATTAACTGCGAACGGGTTAAGACTCGTCCAGCGTTGCGCATCAAAAACTCAAGTAACTCAAACTCTTTCAAAGGCAAAGAAACTATTTGGCCATTGATTGTGACTTGATGTTTTCCGACATCTAATTTGATTCCAGCTACAAGGTGAACTCCACTCTCACCTTCGAGTGCATCATCGACGACTCCTCTTCGCAGAACAGCTTTGATTCGAGCGATTAACTCACGAGATGAATAAGGCTTTGTCACATAATCATCTGCGCCAAGTTCCAGCCCTACGACCTTATCGATCTCTGCATCCTTAGCGGTAAGCATGATGATCGGGACCTGCGAGGTTGCTCTAATGGTTCTGCATACTTCGATTCCAGAGATGACCGGAATCATGAGATCTAGAAGGATTAAGTCGGCACCCTCCTTTGAAAACTTATCAACTGCCTGTTGCCCATCTTCGGCTACAGAGACCTCAAAACCCTCTTTGCCTAGTAAAAAAGCAAGGGCCTCTGAAAAGGAAACTTCATCTTCAACAATAAGAATCTTTGTCATTGAACGCTCTCTTCAGTAGCTGAATAAATAGGAAGTCTTAGTGAAAAGGTACTGCCAATATTTTCTGAGCTCCAGACCTTAACTTCTCCACCATGCTTTAGCGCTACATGCTTAACAATTGAAAGACCCAATCCGGTTCCTCCTGTTAAGCGTGAGCGTGCCGGATCAACGCGGTAAAACCGTTCAAAGATTCGATCCAAATCAGCATCCGGAATACCGATTCCCTGATCGGTAATTGAAATGTCAATAATTCCATCTTCAACTGTTGAAGTAACTGTGACCTTGGTGCCTTCGGGAGAGTAGTTAATAGCATTCTCAATTAGATTCTGAATCGCCATGATCAATTGTTCGCGATCTCCCAGAATTATTGCATCAACAGAGTTTGAGTTCGAGACCCAAATTTGACGGCTATCTGCAGTTACTTGAGTTTGATCAATGGCCTCATTAATAAGATCCTGCACATGGAGCTCGCTAGGAACAGATAGTGGATCTGAATCTTGCAGTCTGGATAAATTGATAATCTCTTGCACAAGATCGGTTAAACGCTTGGACTCTGTCTGCATGCGGGTTGCAAACTTTTCTACCGCTTCAGGATCATTCTTTGCGCCGAGTACTGCCTCACTTAAGAGTGAAAGTGCACCGATTGGCGTCTTGAGCTCATGTGAAATATTTGCAACAAAATCTCGTCGAACTTCATGAACTCTTTGTGCTTCACTTTCATCGCTAAGCATTACAAGAACAAGATCATCTTCTGTCAGAGGAATAACATTGACAGTTAACTCATGTCGTCCTTCACCAATCGGACCGCGAGGAATCTCAATCTGTCCCATTTGGCGTGAATGAGTTCGGCGGACTACTCGAACCGTTGCCAAGAGCTCTGCGCTTTGGACCTTGCCATCTTTAAGAAGACCAATTTGTTCAATGCCTGGAGTCACAAAAATCGGGACCTCGCCATGGGCTAGGACGATCGCTTCACCATCTATCTGGGAGAGCACATCCATGAGCATCGCAGGCAGAAGACGTTGATCTTGCGCCTCAATATCCTTGCGAAGGAACTTCACAGTGCCAACTCTATAGCCTGCTCACCCCAGTTAACCTTGCGTTCACTTTCTCGACAGAGTCCATTCATCCGTGCGCTCTAGGTTCGGCCCATGGCACTCATTAGATCAGTATTCCAAGATGAACTCGATGGCGTATCTCAGTCCCTAGTGGACCTCACCGAAATGGTGGCGGTTTCAATTGCAAAGGCAACTGAGTCAATCCTTAATTGCGACCTAAAGCTTGCAGAAGAGGTAATCGCATCCGATGACACCATTGATGATTTCCAGCACGCACTAGATGCACGCATCATCGACATCATTGCACGCCAGCAGCCGGTCGCATCAGATCTGCGCGCGCTGGTTACAGCTTTGCGTATGAGCGCAGATCTAGAGCGCATGGGAGATATGTCCCACCACGTTGCAAAAATTACTCGCCTTCGTCACCCAGATGCGGCAATTCCAACTGAACTCATTGCAAGCTTCAAGCAAATGGGTGAAGCTGCAGAGAAAATCGCTCGCAAGACTGGATCAGTTATTGCCTCCCGTGACACAGAGGTTGCTCTTCAAGTTGAAAAAGATGATGATGAGATGGACAAGCTGCACCGCCAATTAATCGGAACACTTGTTGATCCAAATTGGAAGCATGGCGTTGAAAGCGCAATCGATCTGACTCTTCTTGGACGATATTACGAGCGATATGCAGACCATGCTGTTTCAGTTTCACGTCGCGTGTATTACTTGGTAACAGGAAAGTTTGCGTAAGTAAATTGACCACACTTGTTCCACCAGTACCTCGAGAAATAACAACTGAACCTCGAACCTCCGACAAGGTCTTTCGTGGCTTGGTCACAGCTGGAGGCTTATCCTCACTTTTGATTTTGGGTCTCATTGCAATCTTCCTTGGATATCGCGGATTTGAGGTCCTGCGTGAAGAGGGATTGGGGTTTATCACTAACTCCGATTGGTCGGTCACTGTCGATGAGAACGCAAATGTTATTGACAGCAACTTTGGCCTTGCGGCGATGTTGGTTGGAACAATCCTTTGCGCTTTAGTTGCCGTTGTAATTGCCCTTCCAATCTCAGTTTTTTCAGCCTTGTTCCTCAACTTCTACGCTCCAGATCGACTCAAGAAGTTCTTGGTTGCAATCATCGACATGATGGCTGCATTTCCTTCAATTCTCTTTGGTATTTGGGGATTCTTAGTACTGATGCCAAGCGCTGAGTACTGGGCGAAGTTGATTCACAAATACTTGGGTTGGATTCCAATCTTTGATCTTCAAGTTCCGGTGTACACCCGATCTCCATTTGTAGCTGGCGTGGTTTTAGCGATCATGATTATTCCGATTATTACCTCGGTTTCTCGTGAAGTTTTCTCACAAGCACCTCTTGATCGTATTCAGGCTGCGTATGCATTAGGTGCTACGCGTTGGGCCATGATCAAAGCCGTTGTAATTCCTCATGGAAGAAATGGTGTTATTGGCGGTGCGATGCTTGGTTTGGGTCGTGCCATGGGAGAAACAGTTGCGGTATTTACCGTGCTGAACATTGTCTTCCAGGTTAACTGGCAGGTCTTGTTAGGTGCAGGTGGAAATGTAGCTTCATTGATCATTTTGAAGTTTGGTGAAGCTAACCCATATGAGATCAAAGCCCTTATGGCAGCTGGATTGGTTCTCTTTATGTTGACCTTGTTAGTAAATGCAATAGCAAATGTGATTGTTAAGACAACAGGAAAATCAGGACGATGACAACTATTCCAACTCCGATTAAGCCTTGGAAGGCCACCAAGAAAGAGCGCTTGATTGATGTAGCCATCTTTATTGCCGCCTTGATTGCATCATATGTAGTTGTTGCAATTACCGAGATGAAGGGGAAATTGGCATTATTTGCAGTCTTTTTCCTCGGATACATGTTGCTAACCGCGTCAATTAAGGGTTTCCAGTTAGGTAGTGCTGCAGCTAAAGATGCGCTGGTTAATTCACTGGTTGCCTTTGGTGCCATTGTTACTGTAATTCCCATTGCAAGTATTTTATTTACAGTCCTGCAAAAGGGTTTGCCTGGAATATCTCTTAACCTATTTATTTCAGATATGTCCATGGCAACTCCAACCGATCCGCTTTCAAATGGTGGCTTGCTTCATGCGATTACTGGAACTTTAGCTCTGGTTACTCTCGCATTGATCATGAGCGTTCCCATCGGAATTTTGACCGCGCTTTATTTGACTGAGATCAAGGGTCGATTCACATCACCCATTAGATTCCTTGTTCAAGCAATGAGCGGTGTGCCATCAATTGTTGCCGGTCTATTCATTCTTTCAGCGGTTTTGTATCCAATCACAAAATCCTTTTCAGGGTTTATGGGTTCATTAGCGCTAACGATTTTGATGATTCCAACAATTGCTAGAACATCTGAAGAAGTTCTTAACTTGATCCCAAATGATCTGCGTGAAGCCGGTGTCGCTTTAGGCGGTACGCAATGGCGAACAGTTGCGATGATTGTTTTACCTGCAGCTAAGAGTGGTTTGGTAACTGCAGTGATTTTGGGTGTTGCCCGAATCGCTGGTGAGACTGCGCCATTGCTGCTGCTTACAGGTGGCGGGGATAAGGTAAATCCAAATGCATTTAACGGACCATTAGGTTCATTGCCGTATTACATCTGGAAGTCATTTAATTCTGGTTCTCCTGAAGCAATTACACGAGCATGGGCAGGCCTTTTAGTACTAGTTGGCCTAGTTCTTATTCTCTTTACAGCAGCACGTTATTTAGGTTCTAAGAAGGTTTCAAAGTGATCAACTCACCGGAAAGCGAGAAAACAATGGATGCAGGCGTTCGCCCATCATCACTGGCAGATGTAGCAGCAGCTAAGGTGAAATCACCTGGTAATCCCTCACTTGGTACAGGACTTGAAACTCGTGGAGTTCATGCCTGGTTTGGAAAGCACCATGTCTTGTCAGATATTAATTTGAACTTTGGTGCCGGAACTGTGACCGCGTTGATTGGTCCATCAGGTTGCGGTAAGTCAACATTCATCCGCACAATCAATCGAATGCACGAGTTCATTCCGGGCGCAGCAATGGCTGGCCAAGTTTTACTTGATGGAAAAGATGTTTACCAGCCAGGAACTGATGTAACAAAGATTCGTTTACAAATCGGTATGGTTTTTCAAAAGCCAAATCCATTTCCATCGATGAGTATTGGCGAAAATGTTTTGTCTGGATTAAAGCTTTCACAAACCAAGGTCAGCAACAAAGAAGAGTTGCTGGAAGAGTGTTTAGTTCGTGCAGGACTTTGGAATGAGGTTAAGGATCGCCTGTCAGCTCATGGTGGATCTCTTTCAGGTGGACAGCAACAGCGTCTATGTATCGCACGTTCACTTGCAGTTAGCCCACAGGTATTGTTGATGGATGAGCCTTGTTCAGCCCTTGATCCAGGTTCAACGCTAAGAATTGAAGACACGATCCGAGAGCTTTCAGAGACGATGACAATTGTTATCGTGACTCACAATATGCAGCAGGCGGCGCGAGTATCTGATTACACAGCTTTCTTCCTTTCAGATGGTGGTCCTGGTCAGATGATCGAATATGCAGCCACAAGTGAGATCTTCTCCCGTCCACAAGATCAACGCACCGAGAACTATGTGACAGGCCGCTTCGGCTAAGTCGTTTACTTACTGTTCATCTGTTAGTCGAGGAGCGTTCGGATTCCGAGCGCTCCTCGTTCATTTTCCCTGCATAGGTTTACCCCGTAGTTCAAACATCTATGAGGGGAAGTACATGAGAATTTCTAAACTCGCGAAGGTTGCATCAATTGCACTCGCGTTCGGTTTGGTCACAGGAGCACCAGCCCATGCAGTTGATTTACAAGGCTCAGGCGCATCATTTCCAGCTTTGTTGATTGATGCTTGTAAGGCAGGTTTTGCGAAAGATACACAACACTCATTTGTTTATGCATCATCTGGTTCAGGTGCAGGTCGCACAAACTCAGATCGCTCAATCGGAGATTTTTGGTTTTCAGATGCAGCGCACACAGCTTCAACAAAGCGCGCTTCTATTATTCACGTACCAGCGGTAGCAGCGCCAATTGCTATTTTGCACAACCTTCCAGCTAAGACAACATTGCAGCTTTCAGCATCAACAATCGCTGGAATCTTCTCAGGCAAAATTACTCGTTGGAATGATCCTGCAATCACAGCAGATAACAACCGTTCATCAGTTAAGGTGATTTACCGCCTTGATGCAAATGGAAATGTGAAGAAAGATGCAAAGGGAAACCCTATTGTTCTGCGTACACAAAATGTGACATCTCGTTACACACTTCCAAATCAGCCAATCAAGGTTGTTTACCGTTCAGACTCTTCAGGTACTACTGAGAACTTCACTAACTACCTCAACAAATCTGCACCAACAATCTGGAGCAAGCCAAAGGCTGCGGTATTTACAACATCATTCCCAGGTAACATCAACGATCCAGCTAACCTTGGCCGAATCGTTGGCGCTGCTTCATCAAATGGTGTCTCACAGCTTGCTGGTAAGACTCCATACTCAATTACCTTTGCTGAAGTAAATTACGCAACCGCTAACCGACTAAAGGTTGCAAATGTGATCAATCCAGCTGGTGCCTCAGTAGCTCCAAACTCTGCTGGAGTCTCTGCCTTCTTGGCAGAGGCAGCAATGGATGCCAACGGAATCGTTACCTTTGATTACGCAACTAAGGAAAAGGGTGCATACCCACTAGGAATTGTTTCCTACCTACTTGCTGATACAAAGTATCCAGATGCCGCAAAGGGCAAAGCAGTTAAGGAGCTTGCGACTTACATCTTGAGTCCAAAGTGTGCAAAGGATGCTGGAGATGATCTTGGTTTCTCAGTCCTCGATGGTGCATTTCTGAAAAAGGCTGAGGCTCTGATCGCAAAGATCGGTTAATACTTTCAATATACGAGGGTAAAGATGGCGGCTAGCATCAGCTAGTCGCCATCTCCTCTTTTCAGGAGCTTGCTGGGAGTTGAATTAAATAGCCTGTACATCTCACCCCAATAGGGGTGAGGCAGCCTTGATTCTTGAGGCGTGAGCCATCACC
>JBEDKL010000031.1:0-7023 GCA_041172145.1 Actinomycetota bacterium | reverse complement strand
CTTGTAAAAGTGAGTTATTGAAGATCCCCTTGAATCCTTGGAGGAAAATTGAAGAAAGTATTTCGTCTTGTAGCAGTTGTTGCTGCAACTGTTATGGCTGCGACAGCTTTTGTTGCTCCAGCAACAGCAGCAACAAAGGTAAAAGTTGGCCTTGCTTATGACATCGGTGGACGTGGCGATAAGTCATTCAACGATTCAGCAGCAGCTGGTCTAGATCTAGCAAAGAAGAAGTTTGGTGTTACAGCTCGTGAAGTAACAGTTACAACAGGTTCAGATTCAGAGCGCGAAGACAAGCTCCGCTTGCTAGCAAAGGCTGGATACAACCCAATCATCGCTGTTGGTTTCCTTTACGCTGGCCCAATCAAGAAGGTTGCGTCAGATTATCCAAAGGTTCAATTTGGAATCATCGATGATGCTTCAGTAGATCTTCTTAACGTTGCAGGTCTTGTGTTTGCTGAAGAGCAGGGTTCATACCTAGCTGGTGTGGCTGCAGCTCTTGCAACAAAGTCAGGCAAGGTTGGTTACATCGGTGGAGTTCGTATTCCACTTCTACAGAAGTTTGAAGCTGGTTTCGTTGCAGGTGTTAAGGCAACAAAGAAGTCAGTAACTGTTGACGTCAAGTACGTTACAGAGCCACCTGATTTCGGTGGATTCAATGACCCAGCTAAGGCAAAGGTTATTGCAAAGGGAATGATCGATAAGGGTATCGATGTTATCTACTCAGCAGCAGGTGGATCAGGTGCAGGTAACTTTGCAGCTGCTACAGATGCTGCAAAGGCTGGCAAGAAGGTTTGGACTATCGGAGTTGACTCTGACCAGTACCTATCAGCTTCAGCTGCAGAGAAGAAGAACATGCTCACATCAATGATCAAGCGTGTTGACCGCGCTGTTTACGATGTAATCGCAACAGCTGTTGCAGGTTCATCTGTAAATGACATCCTTGACGAGTCAGGCATCTACGGCCGTGTTTACAACCTAGCTCTTGATGGTGTTGGCGTTTCTTACTCAGGTGGATACATCAACAAGTACAAGGCTCAGATCAACAAGGCTGCAGCAGCAATCAAGTCAGGCAAGATCAAGGTTCCAACAAAGCCATAATCTCGCTCACGTAAGTGGCATTTGGCCCAACAATGGAGTTAAATCTCCTTGTTGGGCCAAATGTTTTTAACCAGTCAAAGGAGACCCCAAGTGTCTGTAGCAGTTGAACTGCGGCACATTACAAAGCGCTTTCCCGGCGTTATTGCAAATAAAGATGTCTCAATAAAGGTTGAAACAGGAACTGTTCACGCACTTGTTGGTGAAAATGGTGCTGGCAAGTCAACAGTTATGAAGATCTTGTATGGCATGCAACGCCCTGACAGTGGCGAAATCTTGGTTAATGGCAAGGAAGTTAACTTCAAGAACCCGAATGATGCGATTGATGCAGGAATCGGAATGGTGCACCAACACTTTATGTTGGCAGACAATTTCACAGTCCTTGAAAACATAATTTTAGGTTCAGAACCAAAGCATGGTGCAACGATTGATTTTGCAGCTGCACGTAAGAAGATTGTTGAGATGGCTGCACAGTACGGCCTTGATATCGATCCAGATGTCTTGGTTGAAGAGCTTGGTGTTGGTCAACGTCAACGTGTAGAAATCCTCAAGGTTTTATTTAGAGGCGCAAACATATTGATCTTTGATGAGCCAACAGCTGTGTTGGTTCCTCAAGAGGTAGACGATCTCTTCAAGGCGCTTGAAGGACTTCGCGCTCAAGGCATGGCGGTTATCTTTATCTCTCACAAGTTAGATGAGGTTTTACGTGTTGCCGACGAGGTAACAGTTGTACGACAAGGCGCAACCGTTGCAGAGGTTAAATCAAAGGATGTAACCGCGCGACAGCTAGCAGAGCTAATGGTTGGTAGCGAACTTCCAAAGCCTGCAACAGTTGGTCACACTCGTCGTGATGAAATCACCTTGGCTCTTAAGGAGGTTTCAATTCCGACAGCTACAGGTAGCCGTGACTTGATCTCAAATATCACCTTTAATCTGCATGCAGGCGAGGTTGTAGGCATTGCAGGGGTTGAAGGAAATGGCCAAGCAGAGCTGGTCGAGGCGATCATGGGTCTTCGTGATTACACCGGCTCTATTCATTTCCAGGGCTCATCAATGGATGATTTAAGCGTTGCAGATCGTCATGATCTAGGCATCGGCTTAATCCCTGAAGATCGTCAGCGCCAAGCATTGATGATGACATCGCCATTGTGGGAGAACAGAATTCTTGGTCATCAACGTGGCAAGCCAGTGATGCGTGGATTTGTTATTGATAAGAAAGCCACAATCGATAGCACCCGTACAATCATGCAGGAGTTTGATGTTCGAGCACCTGGTCCAGATACATTGGCTGCAGCCTTATCTGGTGGAAATCAGCAAAAGTTTATTGTCGGTCGCGAAATGAGTAAAGCGCCAGCGTTGTTGGTCGCTTCTCATCCAACTCGCGGTGTAGATGTTGGCGCACAAGGTGCGATCTGGGATGTGCTTCGTAAAGCACGTGAAAAGGGAATGGCGATCGTTTTGATTTCTGCAGATCTAGAAGAGCTCATCGGAATGTCAGATCGATTGCTAGTTATGTTACGCGGAACAATTACCGCAGAACTTGATCCTGCAAAGACAACCCCAGAGCAACTTGGTTCAGCGATGACAGGTGCAGCATGAGTAACACACTGACAAGCAAGTTCTCCCCATCAAAGATCGGGTTGGCTGTAGCTGCTCCATTGGCTGCAGCTATCTTCTCAATTCTTATTTCAAGCCTTGCAGTTATTGCAAGTAAGAAATCACCTATCGAAGCCTTTAAAACCATGTGGGATTACGGCACAGAAACCGGATCTCTGATGGAGGTAGTAAATACGGCTACTCCTTATTACATCGCGGCCATTGCAATCGCTGTAACCTTCCGAGCCGGATTGTTCAACATCGGTGTCGAAGGTCAACTGCGTCTAGGTGCGCTCTTTAGCTGTTACATCGGAGCAATGTTTGTCCTGCCGCCTGTTTTGCATGTTGCTGCAGTCTTTATCGTTGCTATGACCTTTGGTGGTTTGTGGGCAGCGATTGCGGCATATCTCAAAGTAAAGCGCGGAGTTAATGAGGTTATCTCCACAATCATGCTCAACGCCTTAGCTGGTGGCCTATCTGCTTATCTTTTGTCAAAGCACTTTGCATTGGTAGAAGAAGGCTCAAACAACCTTCAGACTAAGGAGCTTCCAGCATCGGCGCAGGTTCCAGATCTAATGCCATTACTGCGTAAGTTTGGTGTTGAGGATCAACCAGGCGGCGGCGTTTACGGAATGTTCTTTGTAGCTGTCGCGCTAGGTCTTGTCTTCTGGTTTGTCGTTAACCGCACTCGTTTTGGTTTTGAACTTCGCGCTTCTGGATTAAATCCAATTGCAGCACGAGTCAGCGGTGTTAACTCCAAGAAGATGACCTTTATGGCACTTGTAATTTCAGGTGCAATCGCTGGTTTAGCTGGACTACCTGAAGTTTTGGGTCAGACCCACTCTTATAACTTGGGCTTCCGCGCAGGAATCGGATTCTCGGCAATCGCCGTTGCATTGCTCGGTCGAAATTCAGCTGGAGGAATGGCCTTTAGCGCATTGCTATTTGGATTCCTCGAAGTGAGCTCTAGATCTCTAGAGTTAATTGATATCGCACCTGAAACCTATGTGATTATGCAGGGCTCAATTCTTCTTAGCGCTGTTATCGCCTACGAGGTTGTACGACGTTTCAAATTAACTCTGCAAAGCAAAGAGCTAGCAAAGGTGGTGCAGGCATGAAAACAATGAAACTCTTGCGCTATGCAGTAATGCTGGTTTTTGTTTTGGCATCTATTCGTGTCATTACCGGTGCATCAGATTTAACTAGCACGGGAACCGCATCAGCGGCGCTGTTGCTCTCTGTACCTATTGTTCTTGCAGCACTCGGCGGTCTCTTCTCAGAGCGCTCAGGTGTTGTAAATATTGGCCTTGAAGGCATGATGATCATGGGCGCATGGGCAGGTGGTTACATCGGTTCGCAACACGGACCTTGGGCTGGATTGTTGGCAGCAATGATCTTTGGATCAGTCGGTGCCTTGGTGCATGCCATTGCCACTGTTTCATTTGGCGTAGATCATGTTGTATCTGGTGTTGCTATCAACATCATCGCGGCTGGCTTAGTTCGCTACCTGTCGACTTTAATGTACAAAAATGGAGCATGGCCAGGTCCATCTCAATCACCAGGAATTGAAACAATTCCGGTCAATGGTTTGCCGGTTTTATCTGGCGGTTCTTACTTTGGTTGGAAGAGCCCAGATTTACTGGGTTCAATTGCAAACCTCAACTGGTTCTTTATCTCTGACTTGGCCTCGATTCTTCGTGGCTTAACTGGAGATGTTTCCTATGTAACCATGGTTGCGATCGCCTTTGTTCCGATCTCGTACTTCATCTTGTGGCGTACCGCCTTTGGATTGCGCTTACGAAGCGCTGGTGAGGCACCAGTTGCAGCTGAATCACTAGGTGTAAATGTCTATGCCATGAAGTATGCAGGTGTATTGATTTCAGGTGGACTTGCTGGATTAGGCGGTGGCTTCTTGGCTATCGTTGCGGCAAGTAACTATCAAGAGAATCAAGTTGCTGGACGTGGATACATCGGTCTTGCAGCGCTGCTCTTTGGAAATTACCGTCCAGGCGGATTGCTTGCTGGTGCTGGCCTATTCGGATTTGCAGATGCCTTGCAGTTGCGTGACTCCGCTGCAATTCGCGGATTGCTACTGTTTATAGTTGTTGTCTTACTCTTTGTTGCCTTTAGAAAGTTCAAGAGTGGAAACCAACTCCCTGCCGTTACAAGCTTAGTTACAGCCGGGCTGACACTATGGTTCTTCCTTGCAGTTGAAGAGCTACCTGGCCAGCTAGTAACAATGACACCGTACATAGCAACTCTGCTTGTCATGGCACTTGCATCGCAACGTTTGCGTATGCCGGCAGCAGATGGAATTCCTTACCGTCGTGGTGGACTTCGATGACAACAATTGATTGGGAAGTAATTCATCAATCAGCTATTGGTGCGATGAAGATGGCGTATGCGCCATATTCAAAGTTTCCAGTAGGAGTTGCAGCGTTGGTCAATGATGGACGTATTGTTACTGGTTGCAACGTTGAAAACGCTAGCTATGGAGTAGGCCTTTGCGCCGAGTGTGGCTTGGTTTCAAATCTCTGCTCAACAGGTGGTGGACGTTTAATTGCGATCGTTTGCGTTGATGGTCAAGGAGATTTTCTTGCACCATGTGGTCGTTGTCGCCAGCTTTTGTTCGAACATGGCGGTTCTGAAGCTTTGCTCATGACAGATGATGGACCACAGAAGATGTCAGCGATGCTTCCGTGGGCCTTTGGTCCCGAGGATCTCGATCGCAACGAGCGATAAATGATTGAAGCCTTCTCTGCTGCTGAAATCATCGCAGCAAAGCGTGATCACCATTCATTAACCGATCCTCAGATCGATTGGGTAATTGACGCCTACACACGTGGTGCGGTCGCTGATGAGCAGATGTCAGCGCTACTAATGGCGATCTTGCTTAACGGCATGGAAAACCGCGAGATTTCGCGGTGGACGGATGCAATGATCAATAGCGGCGAGCGTATGAATTGGTCTGCACTTTCTCGACCAACGGTTGATAAACACTCAACTGGTGGCGTTGGCGACAAGATCACCTTGCCATTAGCGCCTCTTGTAGCTGCATGTGGCGCAGCGGTCCCTCAACTTTCTGGTCGCGGCCTGGGTCATACCGGTGGAACTTTAGACAAGCTGGAATCAATTCCGGGTTGGCGTGCATCTCTATCAAATGAGGAGATGCTTAAAGTGCTTCAGGATTGCGGCGCAGTAATTTGCGCGGCAGGTGCTGGATTAGCACCTGCAGATAAAAAGTTGTACGCACTTCGTGATGTAACAGCAACGGTAGAAGCGATTCCACTTATTGCATCATCAATCATGAGTAAGAAGATCGCTGAAGGAACAAGCGCACTAGTGCTAGATGTTAAGACTGGTGCCGGTGCATTTATGAGTGATCCTGCGAAAGCAAAAGAGCTCGCGCATGTAATGGTGGGACTGGGTAAGCGCGCAGGTGTAAACACAGTTGCACTTGTTACTGCGATGGATGTTCCACTTGGATTAACTGCAGGCAATGCACTAGAGGTTCGCGAATCTGTAGAAGTTCTTGCCGGTGGGGGACCATCCGATATTGTCGAGCTAACAGTTTTGCTTGCGCAAGAAATGTTAGAACTCGCTGGGATCAAGGGAGCAGATCCAGCAGCTGCATTGAAAAATGGAAAAGCGATGGATGTTTGGCGCCAGATGATTTCGGCACAAGGTGGAGATCCAGATGCAAAGCTTCCCGTTGCACGTGAAAACACCGTTGTAACCGCACAAAGCAGCGGAACAATTCTTTCTATGGATGCGATGAAGGTTGGAATGGCAGCTTGGCGTTTAGGTGCTGGCAGATCACGTCAGGGCGAAGCGGTTCAAGCAGGGGCTGGAATCGAGATTCACGCTAAGCCAGGGGAGCAGATCGCTGCAGGAGCCCCGCTTTATACCCTCCATACAGACACCCCAGCGGCCTTTACGCGGGCTTTGGACTCCCTTGAGGATTCAGTAACTATTGGAGAAATGCCGGCTAGCGGTATCGATCGTCTTCCGCTTATTGTTGAACGTATCGTTGATTAAGGGGCACACCAGATGAGCATGAATAGCGTTCCAACTAAGGAACAGATCAAGATTGTTCCAAAGGTTATGTTGCATGATCATTTAGATGGTGGATTGCGTCCTCAAACAATTATCGATATCGCCCAAGAGATTGGCTATACAGCTCTTCCTACCCATGATGCAGCAGAGCTTGCAACCTGGTTCCGTGAAGCATGTGATTCGGGATCTTTGGTTCGATATCTCGAAACCTTTTCGCACACCATTGCAGTTATGCAACGTCGTCAGGACATAGTTCGTGTGGCAAGAGAGTGTGCA
>JBEDKL010000030.1:0-9052 GCA_041172145.1 Actinomycetota bacterium | reverse complement strand
GGTCACAATGATTGGTCCGCAGATAAAAACGACCTCATCCATTAGCGCTTCAAAAGAGTAAGCGGTATTAACTATGTGTCGATCTTTCTCATCTTCGGCAGTGGTTGTCTTATCTGGGCTCAAAACATGCAACCAACGTCGTCGTACTAATCCACCTGTATTGACCGAAAAAGCTTCAGTGATGATGATCGCCACAAACCAGCTCCAAACTGGTGTTTCATTCAGAACTAAAACTGTAAATACACAGAAGGCAAAAATCTTTACCGGAATTACGCGAATCAACATCGCACTTTGACCGATACGGTCTGCAACCCTTGACCAATGCGGGGTAGCGAAAGCTATAACTACTGATGCTGTTGCACTTAAGGCACCGGCGATTGCATAAGAATCACTAACGGCAACGACAATAAAGATAAGTGCCAATGAATCCATTGAAATAGGCATGCGGGCAATGAGGCCCGGAATAGAAAATCTAAGCGCCCCAGGTGTTCGAAACAAAGTTAAGTACGCCGAGAACATAGGCAAGAGTCTATCTGGCGATTAGACTGCACTTATGACAGATACCAAGGAGTTACTACAACTTGCGCTAAAGATTGCACGTCAAGCGGGGGATTTATTGGTAGATCGTCCAGCTTCATGGGATTTGACTGTTAAATCAACTGCGATCGACATCGCAACACAAATGGATCTTGCAAGTGAAAAACTAATTGTCGAAGGTATTTTGGCGGCACGCCCTGATGATGGAATCATCGGTGAAGAAGGGGCATCACGTCCCAGCAAAAGTGGTGTGACCTGGGTGTTAGATCCTGTAGATGGAACCGTTAACTACTTTTATGGATTACCTGGATGGTCGGTAAGTATTGCCGCAAAGGATGAAAACGGAACTTTAGTTGGCGTAGTTCACTCACCAACTGTTAACTCGACTTGGCATGCAACCAAAGGCGGGGGAGCGTTCTTAAATGATGTAAAGATTGCCTGCAACAATCCAGTCGAACTCAACCGCGCACTTTTGTCATCAGGTTTTGCCTACGATGTTAGAGATCGTGTCGAACAGTTAAAGATCGTCAATGCATTACTTCCTCAGATTAGAGATCTACGCCGAATTGGTTCGGCGGCTGCCGATATCTGTCATGTGGCTACAGGACTAGTTGATGGCTACTTTGAAACTGGTCTACATGAATGGGATTTAGCGGCAGCTGAGCTTGTCGCCCGCGAGGCAGGAGCGGTTGTGACCACCCGTTCCTGGCATGGGCTCAATCTGACGATAGCCGCTGGCCCCCACCTCTTTGAGGCGCTCAACGCTCAGATTCCCGAGTAAGGGCTCTGGCCCCGAGTAGCTCAAAGGCCGATTTACGCTCAAGGCCCCTTCTATGGCAAGATACGGGGTCTGCACCGCCAAAGCGTGTGCTTAATAGAAATGACAAAAGGAACCGAATATGAACATTCTTGACGCCGTAGATGCAGCATCGCTGCGCAATGACATCCCTAAGTTCCGCGCTGGTGATGAGCTCAAGATCCATGTTCGCGTTATCGAAGGTAACAAGAGCCGTCTTCAGGTTTTCCAGGGTGTAGTTATCGGACGCCAGGGTGCAGGAGTTCGCGAGACATTCACAATCCGTAAGGTTTCATACGGCGTTGGTGTTGAGCGTACATTCCCAGTTCACACACCAGTAATTGAAAAGATTGAGCTAGTAAAGAAGGGCGAAGTACGTCGCGCCAAGCTTTACTGAAGGGCGAAGTACGTCGCGCCAAGCTTTACTACCTACGCGATCTACGCGGTAAGGCTGCAAAGATTCGCGAAAAGCGCGATGGCATCGAAGGTTACGGTGATGGAATTCTTTCAACTCCAGTGTCCGCACCAGTAATTGAGGAAGCGGTGTCCGAGGTTCCAGCTCCAGTTGCGGCTGCAGACGTTGTGGTTGAGACCGAAGCGGTTGTAGAAGCACCTGCAGCAGAGGCTGTTGTGGATGCACCAGCTGCTGAAGAAGCAGCTGAAACTCCAAAAGCTGAAGGGATCGCTCCTTAAGGAGCTCCCAATACTTGTTGTAGTTGCACTCGTTGTCTCTCTATTTATTAAGAGTTTTCTTGTGCAGTTTTTCTACATTCCATCTGGATCAATGGAGAACACTCTTCAGATTAAAGATCGTGTAGCTGTTAACAAGATTCCATTTATCTCAAACAGTATTAAGCGTGGAGATGTCGTTGTTTTCCGCGACCCAGATAATTGGCTTCCAGAGCCGTATGAAAATGAAACAAATCAATTTGTTGCAAAGGCAAAGAGCGCACTAGTAACTGTTGGAGTTCTTCCAAATCCAGCTAAGCAGTACCTAGTTAAGCGAGTCATCGGAGTCGGCGGCGATCGAATTGTTTGCTGTACAAAGGATGGCAACTTAACGGTTAATGGCGTAGAAGTAATTGAGCCTTATATCTTTGCCGGAAATAAGCCTTCAGAGATGAAGTTTGATGTCACCGTACCTAAGGGCAAGTTATGGGTATTGGGTGATCACCGAGGAGCAAGTGCAGATTCTCGCTACCACCAAGAAGATATCAACAAGGGATTTGTTCCAGAATCTAAGGTCAGTGGCCGAGTTGTCGGTGTCATTTGGCCCTTTAAGAACATCACATATATTCCACGAGTTGATGTATTAAACAAGTAACCTCATGAAGGTTATCGAACAGCTTTTAGCAAATGCAGGTATCTCACCGATTGCAGGTGTAGATGAAGCAGGTCGTGGTGCATGTGCAGGTCCACTTGTAATCGCATCTGTTGTTCTTAACGACCCCTTTGCCACAGAGCTAGCAGTTGTCAGAGATTCAAAGGAGATTCCAGAAAGTAAGCGAGATGCGGTCTTTGATTTAATTCATCAAGTTGCAGCTTCTGTCAGTGTTGTGATTGTTCCAGCTGCCGAGGTAGATGCACGTGGTGTTCATGCAGCAAACCTTGATGGAATGCGTCGAGCGGTTCAGGGATTAACAGTTGAACCTGCTTATGTATTAACAGATGGCTACGCGATCGAAGGTTTAGGAGTTCCTAATCTTGCAGTGTGGAAAGGCGATCAAGTTGTTGTCTCAATCAGCGCAGCATCGGTGATTGCTAAGGTAACTCGTGATCGCATCATGCGAGAGCTAGATGGGCAATTTCCTCAGTATGGATTTGCAGGACACAAGGGATATATCACCGCGGCACATACAAAGGCGCTCACTGAGCATGGCCCATGTGCACAGCACCGCACCTCTTTCGCAAATGTTGCTGCGCTAATCCACAAGTAAAGCTGGTTCAACCTTCTTGCATCTTCGGGGAATTTATCCTCCCTGATCATGAAGACAAAGAACAATCAAAGTACAGGGGCATTAGGCGAGGAAGCTGTTGCTCAATTTCTCATTAAAGCTGATTACGAAATCATCGAGCGCAATTGGCGAATACGTGAAGGCGAGATCGACATCGTCGCACTTCATCCCAGCGGGGTATTTGCCTTTGTCGAAGTTAAAACTCGAAGCTCAGTTGCCTTTGGACATCCATTTGAAGCGATTAACCGGGATAAAGCCCACAGAATGCAGCGATTAGCACTTGCCTGGCTTGCAACACATGGCTGTCTTGGTTGCGATTATCAAATCGATGTTGCTGCGGTTTTGGTTCAGCCTGATGGAAAGCATGTAATCGAGTATCGCGAGAAGTTGCTATGACACTGGCGTTGACACATTCTGTAGCGTTAATGGGCCTTGAAGGTCATCTTGTAACGGTAGAAGTTGATATCGCAGATGGGTTACCCGGTTACTCATTGCTGGGATTACCTGATGCGGCGCTATCTGAATCACGTGATCGAGTTCGCAGTGCGATAGTAAATTGCGCAGAGACATGGCCCAACCGAAAGGTAACAGTTTCGCTATCACCTGCATGGTTACCAAAAAGTGGATCTAGCTTTGATTTAGCGATCTGTATCGCATTGCTGGCAGCCCATGAAACTTTGCCACATGAAAAAATTGCTGACACTGTGTTTATGGGTGAGCTATCACTGGATGGCCGAATCCGATCTGTTCGGGGTGTACTACCTGCATTGATGGCGGCGTACAAAGCTGGAGTTCGCACAGCGGTAGTTCCATCAGCTAATTTCGAAGAAGCGCAGTTAATGCAATCGATGAAGATTGTTCCGATGGAGCATTTGAAGCAGGTGCTGCGTTGGTTGCGTACAGGTGAACGGGAAGTGGTTCAGCAAATTGATCTGCAATGGGAACAAACAGATACCCGTTTAGATTTCGCAGATGTTGCTGGGCAATCCGCAGCTCGTCAGGCTGCAGAGATCGCTGCCATTGGCGGGCACCATATTCTGCTGATTGGTCCACCAGGTGCTGGAAAAACAATGATCGCAGAGAGAATTCCAACGATCATGCCCGCTCTAGCGATAGAAGAAGCCCTTGAAGTTACCGCGGTCCATTCGATTGCCGGCACTTTGACTCAACGTTCACCTTTGTCCCTACTTGCTCCGATTGTTTCTCCGCATCACACAACTACACGCATCGCAATGGTGGGCGGAGGTTCGCATGCGATAAAGCCTGGTGCTTGTTCTCTTGCACATTACGGCGTTTTGTTTATTGATGAAGCCCCCGAATGTGGGCCCGGTGTTTTAGATGCATTGCGCCAGCCGCTGGAATCAGGCACGGTCACTATTGCGCGCAGCGTTGGCAATCTAACCTTCCCGGCACAGTTTCTCTTGGTGTTGGCGGCAAACCCATGTCCTTGCGGAAAATTTACAGGTCGTGGTCGCAACTGCACCTGTACCTCTCAACAGGTCCGCCGTTACTTAGGAAAGCTGTCTGGACCATTAATGGATCGCATTGATTTACGGGTTCAAGTCGAACCAGTAGGTCGGGTAGATATGGCTCGTAGCGATTTAGGCGAAAGCAGCGCGGTTATACGCGAACGTGTGATTGCGGCTCGCACAGTTGCAGCCAAACGTTTTGCTGGCATGGGATGGAGTTTGAATTCGCAGATTCCTGCGCGTGCCTTGCGTTCTACCTTTCAACCCGAAAGGGCTGCGATGAATTACTTACATGATGAGCTAGATCGCGAACTCATTACTGCACGAGGTCTTCACAAGATTATTCGAACCTCCTGGAGCTTTGCCGATTTAAATGGACATCCAGTTCCAACAATGAGCGATGTACAAGCAGCTCACACCATGAGAGGCAAGGTGGAGGCATGAATGAGCATTTGGCGCGCGCAGCGCTGCTGAACAATATTGAAGGCGGACACACCTTCTGGAGTTCCGAGATTTCAACCCACAGCGCGCTAACTGTTTACAACAAGTTACTCAACGGGGGATACGACTCGATTAAGTATGAAAAGTTGATCAGCAATTTGCGGGCAACAAATGCAGATCAGTTGTTAAGTGAGATTGATAAACATTACGCAAGGTTAGTCACGCCAGCAGATGAGGATTGGCCAGAACAGCTTAACGATCTTGCAGCACCTCCAATTGGTTTAATTGTGAAAGGAAACATCAGCGCTTTACATCAACCATCTTTAGCAATTGTTGGCACTCGTAATCCAACCTCGTATGGCGCAAGAATCGCAGGTGATTTTGCAGCAGGATTTGCCGATCGCGAGTGGGGGATTGTTAGCGGTGGTGCATATGGAATCGATTCCTTTGCCCACAAAGGAGCGCTGATCGCCGAAGGTGTCACCGTCGCGGTTGTGGCATCTGGAATCGATATCAACTACCCAGCAGGAAACGCGAGATTGTTTGCAGAAATCTGCGAATCCGGTGCGATGGTTACTGAATTCATGCCTGGGCATAAAGCCTTACCCAATCGCTTCCTGACCCGTAATCGCATCATCGCTGCACTTTCTAAAGCAACACTTGTTGTAGAAGCCGCCTTTCGCAGCGGATCATTAAGAACTGCGCGAGATGCCGCCGAGATCTTTCGTCCAGTAATGGCGATTCCGGGGCCTATTAACTCACCGACCAGCGAAGGTTGCCATCGACTTATTGGTGAAAGAGCTGCAGAGATCGTCACATCTGTAGCCGATGCAGTGGAGTTTGTCGGGGTTAATTAATGAGAGAATAAGCCCATGAGTGATTTCCGTTCGGGCTTTGTAGCCATTGTTGGCCGCCCTAACGTTGGTAAATCAACATTGATTAACGCACTCGTAGGTAGCAAGATCGCAATTACCTCGCATCATCCCAATACAACTCGTACAGCTATTCGCGGCATTGTGCACCGTCCAGATTTTCAAGCGGTCCTTGTAGATACCCCTGGTGTTCATAAGCCAAAGACATTGTTGGGACAGCGTCTAAACCAAGTTGTAGATCAGAGCATGGACTCTGTTGACATCGTGATTATGTGCATCCCAGCTGATGAAACATCAGGTGCGGGGGATACCTTCATCGCTGCAGAAATTGCCAAGCATCCCAAGGCTAAAAAGTTTGCGGTTATTACTAAGACAGATTTAATCTCAAAGGAAAAGCTTGCAGTTCGCTTACTGGGCATCATGAAGATCGCCGAAGGCTTTGTTTGGGATGAGATCATTCCCGTGTCAGCTGCAATTCATGATCAGGTTGATTTACTCAATGAACTTATTGGAAAGAACCTGCCGGCAGGACCTCAGTACTACCCAGAGGGCACAACCAGTGATCAAGCGATTGAACAGTTAATCTGCGAGTTCATCCGCGAAGCAGCCTTGCAAGATGTTCGCGAAGAGCTACCGCATTCGATTGTTGTGACAATTGATGAGTTCGGTGAGCGTGAAGAAAAGGGTTCTCGTCCATTTTTTGATGTCCATGCAACTATTCACGTCGAACGCGATACCCAGCGTGCGATCTTGCTGGGACACCAAGGCGCTCGTTTAAAGGAGATCGGTATCCGTGCACGTGCAGATATTGAGCGCGCACTTGCTGCAAAGATCTTTTTAGGACTTCACATCAAGGTTTCAAAGGAGTGGCAGAAGGATCCAAAGCTGCTTGCAAAATTAGGGTTTGGGGAAAAAGCTTAACTAACAGATTGTTCTTGATTCTTTCTGCTTGCTAAGTAAGAGCCAATTAAAACAAGTGGCAATCCAAGAATAATTCCAGCGGTTAATGGCTCTTTCAAGATAATTACACCTAAAACAACTGCAACCGCTGTATTGAGGTAAGTAACTAACGAGCCACGAGCAGGCCCGATCTCATCCATTAACTTAAAGAACAAGATAAATGCAAAGGCGGTGCTAAAGACGCCTAGTGCTACAAGAGAAAGCGCTGAGTTCATCGAAATACTTGATGGCCACTGCGCAATCGCAACTGGTGCCCAAAATATTGTGGTTAACGCCATTGCAAGTCCATTGATCGCAATTCCATCGACCAACGGCAGATTTGATGTCACCATGATTACCGCATAGGCATAACCCATTGATGCAAGGATCACCATGGCAATTGACAGTGGATCACTGTTTCCGGTCAAGCTTTCAATTCCAACAACCAAGATCAACCCTATAAAGCCCACAACAATTCCAACAATTCGCTTGAACTGCCACACAGAGTGATCTCCACGCAACGATGTGATGATCGTTGCAAAGATCGGAACGGTCGAGACCAGCAAACCTGCAAGGCCTGAATTAATCTTTTGTTCTGCCGTAGTGATCAAGATCCAAGGGCCGATCATCTCCATGAGCGCATAAAAGGCGACAAACTTGAATCCAAGAACTGCGCCCTTAAACTTCTTGCGATAGATCGCAATCGGAATCAGAATCGATGCCCCGATCAAGGTGCGTCCTGCAACTACGGCGGCAGGTGGAAAATCTTCAACGGCAACCTTCATCAGAAGATAAGGAATACCCCACAAGATTCCAACCAAAACAAAGTGGAATAAGGATTTACGGCTCATCTAGCCAATCACCTTGCGATAAAGATCTACAGTCAAGGCGGCAACCGCATCCCATCCAAACAGCTTCTGTGCTCGTGCCCGACCTGCAGCGCCGTACTTCTTAAGAAGTTCAGGTTGAGACATCAAGCGGGTAATTGATTCAGTAAGTGCTTTTTCAAATGGCGCAGCTTCACCGTTGTAATCAACAAGCTCGCCAGTTTCTTTATCAGCTACAACCTCAGGAATACCTCCAACACGTGAACCCAAAACCGCGGTCTCACATCCCATTGCTTCAAGGTTGACGATGCCTAGTGGCTCATAAATAGAAGGACAAACAAATAGATCTGCCGCGGTAAGCATCGCGGTTAATTGATCATGGGGGAGCATCTCTTTGATCCACCACACATTGCTGCGAGTTTTCTGAAGCTCTGCGATTAAGGCGGCAACCTCATTACCGATTCCTTCTTCATCAGGACTACCGGCTGCCAACACCAATCCATACTCAGCCGGGACATCCTTCCAAGCGCGCAGTAAGTGCGCCAAACCCTTTTGACGTGTAATGCGGCCTACAAAGATTGCGTAAGGTCCGGTAACACCAAAACTTTCCAGAACTGATGCATCGTAGTTAGGAGCAAACTTGTTTGTGTCCACACCATTTCTAATCGTGACTACCTTGGCAGGATCAACCGCTGGATATGCCTTCAATACATCTGCGCGCATTCCATCACTTACTGCGATGATCGCACTTGCTGCTTCATATGCGGTTTTCTCTGCCCATGAAGAAATACGGTATCCGCCACCTAATTGCTCTGATTTCCATGGACGCAAAGGTTCAAGAGAGTGTGCGCTAACAATGTGGGGGATTCCATGTTGTAGCGATGCAATGTGGCCAGCCATATTTGCATACCAGGTATGTGAGTGAACAACATCTACATGACCAAGATGTGTTGCCATCTCAAGATCAATAGCTAACGCCTGAACTGCAGGATTGGCATCTGCAAAACCAAGGGGCAACGAGTACCCAAAAGCATCATCGCGCTTGCCACCAAAGCAGTGAACATCTACATGAACATCTTTGATGGTGCGAAGGGCTTGCGTTAACTGGAGGACATGAACCCCAGCGCCACCATAAATGGCCGGTGGCCACTCTTTGGTAACGATTCCAACCTTTAACGCGGTCATATCTTTGTAAACCTCTTCCTTGGGCAAGGGT
>JBEDKL010000029.1:7335-7656 GCA_041172145.1 Actinomycetota bacterium | reverse complement strand
GCTCGTAACACAGTTCGTGCAGGTTTCGAAGGTGGTCAGCTACCTCTCGTAATGCGCTTGCCAAAGCTTCGCGGATTTAAGAACCCAGCACGTGTCGAGTACCAGGCTGTGAATGTTTCAACAATCAACGCGCTATTCCCTAAGGGTGGCGATGTGACTGTTGCAGATCTCATTGCAAAGGGTGCTGTTCGCGATAGCTTGCCTGTAAAGGTCCTTGGAAATGGCGAAATCGATGTCAAGGTGAGTGTTACTGCACACGCTTTCTCATCATCTGCTGTAGACAAGATCACTGCAGCCGGCGGCAAGACAAACGTTCTCTAA
>JBEDKL010000029.1:0-7289 GCA_041172145.1 Actinomycetota bacterium | reverse complement strand
AATGCTTTCAGCATTCGGTATGGCTTTTAAGACACCAGATCTACGAAAGAAGATCTTCTTCACTCTCTCAATCATGGCTTTGTTCCGCTTTGGTTCAGTAGTTCCAACACCAGGTGTTTCATACACAAATGTGAAGCAGTGTTTGGCAACAACTGAAAGCAGTGGGCTATTTGGCTTGATCAACCTATTCAGCGGTGGAGCGCTAATTCAGCTCTCTGTCTTTGCTTTGGGAATCATGCCTTACATCACCGCATCGATCATCGTGCAGCTGTTAACCGTTGTTATTCCTCGCTTCGAAGCTCTAAAGGCTGAAGGACAATCAGGAAATGCGAAGTTAACTCAGTACACACGTTACTTAACAATTGGTTTGGCAATCTTGCAGTCAACAGGTTTGATCGCAGTTGCTCGTACACCAGGACGTTTGATCGCAGGTTGCGACCTTGCAATCATCCCTGACACTTCATGGCAGCGCATCCTTACGATGATCGTTGTAATGACAGCTGGTACATCTGTTGTTATGTGGCTTGGTGAGCTCATCACTGATCGTGGTGTCGGTAACGGTATGTCAATCTTGATCTTCACATCTATCGCAGCAAGCTTCCCAAGCCAGCTCTGGTCAATCAGATTGCAAAAGGGATTGTTCGCATTCATCTTTATCTTGGCGGTTGGTGTTCTCATCATCGCAGCGGTTGTCTTTGTTGAGCAGGCTCAACGACGTATTCCAGTTCAATATGCAAAGCGCATGGTTGGACGTCAGGCATACGGCGGAACCAGCACATACATTCCAATCAAGGTAAACCAGGCTGGTGTTATCCCAGTAATTTTCGCTTCATCATTGCTCTACATCCCATCATTGGTTGTTAACTTTACAAATAGCCAATCAGCGTGGGCGGTATGGATTAGCCGTAACTTTGTAAATGGTGACAACATTATTTATGTAGCTACATATGCAGCGTTGATCATCTTCTTTACTTACTTCTATGTTGCAATCACATTTAACCCAGATGAGGTTGCAGATAACATGAAGAAGTACGGTGGTTTTGTTCCTGGTATTCGTGCAGGAAAGCCAACATCTGAGTACTTGCAGTATGTTCTTTCACGCATCACAGCTCCAGGTTCTTTGTACCTTGCATTGGTTGCAGTTATTCCAATCGGTGCACTTGTGCTCTTTGGCGCAACACAGAACTTCCCATTTGGTGGAACAGCGATCTTGATCGTTGTAGGTGTTGGTCTAGATACTGCAAAGCAGATTGAATCTCAGCTACAACAGCGTTCGTACGAGGGATTCCTGAAGTAATGCGTTTAGTCCTGGTAGGTCCACCAGGTGCAGGCAAGGGAACACAAGCTCAATTCCTAGCAGCGCACTTTTCAATTCCACATATTTCAACTGGCGATATCTTTCGCGCTAATTTGAAGGCCGGAACTGAACTTGGAAACCAGGCAAAAGGTTTTATGGACCGTGGCGAGTTAGTTCCTGATTCAGTTACAAATGAGATGGTCAAGGATCGTTTGACCCATGATGATGTCGCTAATGGTTTCTTGTTAGATGGGTTTCCACGCAACGTTGCTCAAGCTGAAGTCCTTCGCGCAATTCTCGCTGAGAAGAAGACTCCGCTTCATGCAGTTCTCGAATTTTCACTTGCCGATGAAGAGATCATCGCCCGCCTTTCATCACGTCGCACCTGCCGAGATTGTGGCGCACCATCGGTAGGCGTGGATAAGTGCCCAACTTGTGGTGGCGAGGTTTACCAACGCGAAGATGACAAGGCAGAGGTAATTACTCGCCGTCTTGAAGTTTATGCAGAGCAGACCGCGCCAATTATCTCTTTCTACCGCAACGAGGGATTACTCATTTCAGTAAGCGCAGTTGGAAATGTTGAAGACATTACAGCTAGCGCGATCTCAGCTCTAAGCCGCGTCGCACAGTAAGTTTTAGATAATGGCTATTCAGGTAAAAACCCTTGATCAAATAAAAACCATGCGTCGTGCTGGTTTAGTTGTTGCAGAGATTCATAAAGCTATTCGCGATGCGATAAAGCCAGGCATGACAACAAGTGCGCTAGACACAATCGCTGAGGCTGTAATCAAACGCAACGGTGCGACCTCAAACTTCAAGGGTTATCACGGTTTTCCAGCAACAATCTGCGTTTCAGTCAATGATGAGATCGTCCACGGCATTCCGGGGGATCGCGTCATTAATGATGGCGATGTTGTCTCTGTCGATTGCGGCGCAATTGTTGATGGCTGGCATGGAGATGCAGCTTTTTCGATCGGCATCGGAAGCATTGATCCAGAAGATCAGAAGTTAATGGATGTCTGTGAAGAGTCGATGTGGCGTGGAATTGCTGCCGGTAAGAATGGTGCAAAGCTTTCCGATATTGGTTATGCAATTGAGCAGTACACAAACTCGCAGGGCAAGTATGGAATTTTGCAGGAGTACGGGGGACATGGCATCGGAACAGAGATGCACCAAGAGCCTCATGTACTTAACTTCGGCAAGGCGGGCAACGGCCCAGAAATCATTCCGGGATTTGTTTTAGCGATCGAACCGATGATTACCCGTGGTTCAGCCCGCACTAAGGTTTTGGCAGATGATTGGACGGTCGTCTCTGCTGATAAGTCACGGGGCTCACACTTTGAACATACCTATGCGATCCTGCCCGATGGAAAGCCATTTGTTTTAACCTCATTTGATGGCGGCAAAGCAGAGCTAGCCCGTCTGGGTGTTGAAGTTTCAGAACTTCTGTAAATACCCCGATTTCGTTACCTTTTCGATACTAAAACCCCTTACTTCTTAACCACTCAGCCTGTATTTTCTCTCCATCCCTCACCCTCGAGGGCAGGAAAATACGGAGAACTCATCGATGAGAAAAGCTTCATTTATTCGCTTAGCTGTTGCGGCAACTGCAGTTGCTGTCTTGGCAAGCTCAACACTCCCAGCACAGGCTGCAATTAAGCCAGCTGCTAAGGCAAGTGTTGGAGATGACTGCACAGCAGCATCTGCAAAGGCTGGAAAAGTTGCAAAGGGTCGCGGTGTTGATGGCTCCGATCTAACTTGCATGATCGTGCCAACTGGCTCATTTAAGGGCGATGCAAAATGGTGGTACAAAGATGTTAAGCCACTAAAGAAAATTGATTGGACAGTTCCTGCAAACCCAGGTGGATACTCACTTACAAGTAATGCAATCAGCGACACACTAAAGGCTGAAGGCTTGCTCAGTGACTACACATCAACATTCAAGCCAGGTGCGGGTGGCGCAGTAGGACTTGGCGCATTCCAAGAGATCAAGGGTAAGCCAGAAGCTGCTCTTGTAACTGGAATCGCGATGACTGGTGGACTTTACTCAAACAAGTCACCACTTAATCTTCTAGATTCAACACCAATTGCTAAGGTTCTTCGCGAGTACAACGCAATTGTTGTTCCAGCTAACTCTAAGTACCGTAACTTGAAGCAGCTTATGGATGATCTCAAGGCAAAGCCAAACGGTGTAGCAATCGCTGGTGGAAGCAAGGGTGGAATTGACCACCAGGTAATGGGACTTCTTGCACAAACTGCAGATATCGATCCAACTAAGTTGAACTATGTTGTGTTCTCTGGAGGACCAGAAGTTCTAACTTCAATCCTTAGTGGATCAACACAAGTTGGTATCTCAGGATCATCCGAGTTCAATGCATTTGTTGCATCTGGAAAGGTACGCGTTCTAGGCGTCTCATCTGCAAAGCCACTTGCTGGCTTCAAGGGTCAGACATTTGTTCGCCAGGGATACAACTTGGTTTACGGAAACTGGCGTGGAGTTATGGCACCAGCTGATATTTCAAAGGCTGATTACACCAACTTCATCAAGGTAATGGACATCATGAAGGTTTCTCCTTCTTGGCAGGAACAGCTAAAGAAGAACAACTGGGATAACGAGTTCGCAGCGGGAGCTGAGTTCAAGGCATTCCTTGAGAAGCACATTCCAGAAATCAACAAGGTCATGAAGGGTCTTGGAATCTAATTTGATTCTGAACAAGCTCTCAAAGCAAGGAAAGGGGGAGCTGGCATTTGCCAGCTCCTTCTTCCTGCTTGGTCTATTTGTTGCCTGGGATACCTCGGGTATGGATATTCCGCAGGACAACTCAATTGTTAGTCCGCAAACTTTTCCATACATGGTTGCAGCCTTTGCAACCTTAGTTGGTTTGGGTTTAATGATTGATGTACTGCGAGGAAATCATGGAACTCCAGAAGGAGATGAGCCCGGAGCTCCTTACACTCCTTTGAACTTTAAAACCATGGGAATGGTTGCCGCAGCAATTGGTCTGCATGTAGTTCTGCTTGAAACAGCTGGATATGTAATCGCAGCTACCGTTTGTTTCTGGGGTGTGGCTTACGCATTTGGATCTCGCAGAATTTTGAAGGATTTGCTAATTAGCTTTATCTTCGCACTTGTTGTCTATTTCTCGTTCAGCAAAGGTTTAAATATCAATTTACCTTCAGGTATCTTTGAAGGGATTCTTGGCAATGGGCAGTAACTTCGCAATGTTATTAGATGGTTTCCAAACCGTCTTCACACCTACAAACTTAATGTTTGGTTTATTGGGTACTTTCTTGGGAACACTTGTCGGAGTGCTTCCAGGAATCGGCCCAGCGCTAGCAATTGGTTTATTGCTTCCAATTACCTTGACCGTTAACCCAACCTCTGCCTTGATTATGTTCGCGGCAATTTTTTATGGTGCTATGTATGGCGGATCGACAACCTCGATTCTCTTGAACACACCGGGTGAAAGCGGTTCGGTTATCACCGCCCTTGAAGGCAACAAGATGGCCAAAGCAGGACGTGCGGGCGCAGCTCTTGCCACCGCTGCTATTGGCTCATTTGTAGCTGGCACTATCGCAACGATTTTGCTGGCCTTTGGTGCCCCGGTTCTGGCTGAGTTTGCTTTAACTATTCAGCCTGCCGGTTATTTAGCCTTGATTATCTTGGCCTTTGCAACAGTTGGAACACTGCTTGGAAGCTCACGTCTTCGAGGCTTGGTCGCACTTGCAACAGGACTAGTAATTGGTTTGATCGGTGCAGATCTTCAATCAGGTGCGCTTCGACTCACCTTTGGAAATCTCAACGCAATTGATGGAATTGAAACGGTGACTGTAATCGTTGCAATCTTTGCGCTAGGCGAAACCTTGTACCTTGCTAGCCGTCACACAATGGTTCAGCCATCTGTCTTGGCGGTTAATGGAAAAGCATGGATGACCCGCCAAGATTTCAAACGTTCATGGAAGCCATGGCTTCGAGGAACAGCGATTGGATTCCCACTGGGTGTTATTCCTGCAGGTGGATCAGAGGTACCTACATTTTTGTCATACGGTGTTGAGAAAGCGCTTTCTAAGAACAAAGATGAGTTTGGCAAAGGTGCAATTGAGGGCGTAGCTGGACCAGAAGCTGCTAACAATGCAAACGCTGCAGGAGTATTGGTTCCAATGCTTGCATTAGGTCTGCCAACCTCTGCAACCGCTGCAGTTGTTTTAGTTGCTTTCCAATCCTTCAACATTCAGCCAGGTCCTATGCTCTTTCAAACAAACCCTGAAATAGTCTGGGGATTAATTGCATCCTTGTTTGTAGGAAACTTCTTACTCTTGGTTCTCAATCTTCCACTGATCCGTTTTTGGGTGATGCTTCTTAAGATTCCAACGCACTATCTATATGCAGGAATTACCACCTTTGCTTTGCTGGGTGCTTATGCCTTGAATAACTCGACCTTCGACCTACAGGTCGCACTAGCTGTAGGAGTTATTGGTTTCTTATTCCGACGTTTTGGAGTACCAATTACTCCATTGATTATCGGTGCAATTCTTGGACCACTGTCAGAGCTGTACTTCAAAAGAGCGCTGCAGATTAGCCAAGGAGACTGGGGAATTTTGGTAGCAGGCACCTTCCCTAAGGTGATCTACGGAATCTTGATTCTTGTGATTATTGGACCACTAGTCTGGAACTTCAAAAAAACCTTTGCAATAAAGAAGTAAATGGCTGCAGATAAGTTACTTCCCTGGGCCAAGCCCCTCTTGGTTTCATCGACGCTAACACAAGCGACGATCTATGTTCTGCGCCCGATGATTACTTATCGTGCAATTGAATTAGATGCCAACAGTGCGCAAATTGGATTAATCGCAGCTTTATATGCGCTTTTCCCAGTCCTACTTGCCTTGCAGTTTGGCTCATGGGTCGGAAAGTTAGGCGAAGCTAAGTTCATCATTTATGGAACTTTGGCGATGATGGTGACATCTGCAGCTTTGATCTTTGCCAATAATCTCGTGACATTAGCTATTGCAACCGCTGCTGCAGGATTAGCCCATCTTGCATGCATGGTGGGCGGTCAGTCGATGGTTGCATTGCGTGCACCACGTGAAAGTTATGACAGATACTTTGGCTTCTACACATTCAGTGCATCAGTAGGACACATGTTAGGTCCGATCATTGCAACAATTGTTGCTGGCTCAAATGGAACTTTACCTAAGTCAACTTCTAACGCCTTCTTGTTAGGTGTAGTTCTTACAATCATCGCGCTGATGCCTGTCATCAAATGGCGCAATGAAAGACCAACAGTTCAAGGAAAAGTAAACTCTGAAGGAACTTTTAAGGCAGCGGTTAACTTGGTTAAGCGCCCAGGAATCATGGCCGCCATTTATATCTCGCTTGCCATTTCTTCGGCTGCAGATGTTTTAGTTGTCTTCTTGCCATTGTTTGGAAGCGAAAATAACTTCTCGCCATATGCAATTGGTGCAATTCTTGCCATTCGTGCTGGAACAACCATGATGTCTAGATTCTTCCTTGGACGTTTGAGTCAACGTTTTTCCACCTTCCAGTTGCTGTGGTGGAGCACCATCATTTCAACGCTGTGTTGTGGTGCAATGGCATTTACTCACACTCCAATTTCATTAGGTGTAGTTGTATTTATCGCAGGTTTTTCACTAGGTGTAGGCCAGCCACTAACAATGTCTCTGGTTTCTCAAAAGACCGATAGTGGCGAGCGCGCACTTGCTGTCTCTGCCCGTTTGATGGGCAATAGATTTGGCCAATTCTTAGTACCCGCAACAGCAGGTGCCTTGGCTGCAGCATCTGGGGCAGGGGCGGTCTTTATCGGCTTAGCGGTACTGCTCGGAAGCTCGATTTTCAGCGTAAAACGCAACTGATCTGTGGCCTGAATTACAAGGCTGTAGTTCATTAGGCGGATTTCCCTTATTTGAGCCTGAGCCCTAAACTACGAGTTCGCTTGTTTCACGCTTAAACAGAAATGTAGGTACAGCTTGGCTA
>JBEDKL010000028.1:0-26110 GCA_041172145.1 Actinomycetota bacterium | reverse complement strand
ATGCGGGATCTACATAAAGATCTTCAAGGTAAATACCTGGCTTACCAACCCATGTTGAGTAGTTAAGAAACCAGATTGAGATTCCAATTACTACGCCCTCATCCTCAGCAACATGGCAGTAAGCAACTGGGTTCTCGCCAAAGATTGTCTCTTCGATTTGTTCTAGCGTCGCCTTTGCTTCCAATGGCGCTTTCTCGTACTCAGCCAAATCTTTAATTAACTGATGGATACGAGGAGCATCCTCTTTGCGAGCGTAACGAATCCCAGACTGTGTCATTGTGGCAGTCTATAGCGGTTACGGGGGAGTCTTTGAATAAGTAGGTCATCAGCCAATGTTTTCAATGCTTTTTCGACCTGCGACTCATCGGGCCACAGCTTCTTTATCGCTGATTCTGTTAACGATTCATTTTCGCGCAGCGCCTGAACAATTGTTCCGCGGCATTTACGATCGGTGCCATGCCAATCCTGTGATTTTCTAATTAGCTCTGTCATTGGATAACCATTTTTGCGCCAATTACATTGACTAATGATTGGACATAGCTCGCATGATGGATTCTTTGATGTGCAGACAAGTGCGCCAAGCTCCATAGTTGCTGCAGCCCATACATGTGCATTCTTAGCTGGCAAGATCTCTAATCGTCGAGCTTTTTCACGGGCTGTTGGTGCTGGCTTTGGATGCTCTTCTCCATCAATCGCACGAACAAGCAGACGTCGAATATTTACATCCATAACAAGTGAACGTTGTTCAAAGGCAAAGGCTGCAATAGCAGCTGCGGTGTACTCACCGATGCCAGGCAAGAGCTGCAGAGTTTCTTGATCTTTGGGAACTTTGTTGTTGAAATCTTCAGCGATGATTTGTGCTGCGGCATGTAAACGAAGTGCACGACGTGGATACCCCAAACGTCCCCAAGCGGTAATTACTTGAGCAGGTGTTGCCTGAGCCAAATCCTTAGGAGTTGGCCAGCGCTCCATCCATTCATTCCATTTCGGTAAAACGCGATTGACGGGTGTTTGTTGCAACATGTACTCGCTGACCATCACACCCCACGGAGTCGTGTCACGCCAAGGAAGATCTCTTTTGTTTTTCTTAAACCAATTAATGATTGGTTTTTCTAACGAGCTCATTCGCCGGGCTATTTACTTTTAACGGCTCGTAGACTCGCCGGTAATCTTTACTCGATTAAGCGCGGCATCAAGACGTGAAACTTCAACGATCTCCATGCCATCAATCTTTGTATCTGATCCCGTTGGCACCAATGCCCGTTTAAAACCAAGTCGGAAAGCCTCTTGAAGTCTGCGATTTACACCGCTGACCTTGCGGATTTCCCCTGCTAATCCAACTTCACCAATTGCAACTAAATCCGCTGGCAGGGCAAGACCCTTAGCAGCTGATGCAACAGCTAAAGCCAGCGCTAAATCAGCTGCTGGTTCGGTCATCTTCATGCCGCCTACAGTTGCCGCGTAAACATCTCTTCCGCCCACACGAACATTTGCGCGAAGTTCTAGAACCGCCAAAGTCATCGATGTGCGGGCAGAGTCCAAACCAGATACAACTCGACGTGCATTTCCATAATCATTTTCACGTCCTGCAGAAACTAGAGCTTGAATCTCAGCCAACAATGGTCGTCGACCTTCCAGGGTAACGGTGACACAAGTACCAGGAACTGGTTCGGCGTGACGAGATGTGAACAAACCAGTTGGATCTAATACAGATTCAATTCCGGTATCACTTAAATCAAAACATCCAACCTCATCAGATGCACCAAAGCGGTTTTTAATTGCGCGAATCAAACGAAGTCGTGAGTGACGTTCGCCTTCAAACTGCAAAACAACATCAACGATATGTTCAAGAAGTCGCGGACCTGCAATTGATCCATCCTTAGTTACATGTCCTACAAGTAGCAATGTAATGTCGCGATCCTTACAGATACGAATTAATGCACCGGCTACCTCACGAACCTGTGTTACTCCACCAGGTGCACCATCTGCTGCCGAACTTCCAATTGTTTGAACAGAGTCGATAATCAAAAGTTGTGGCTTAACCGCATCAATATGTGCAATAACTGCACCAAGATCTGTTTCAGATGCTAAAAATAATTGCGGATCAACGGCGTTAATTCTTTCAGCACGAAGTCTTACCTGCGATGCTGACTCTTCACCGCTGATGTACAGCGCTGGAATTCCCTTTGATGCGGTTTGTGCAGCAACTGAAAGCAAGAGAGTTGATTTGCCAACACCTGGTTCGCCGGCAAGCAATATCGCAGCCCCTGGTACTAATCCGCCACCTAGAACACGATCAAGCTCTGAAACACCTGTCGCACGTGCATGGGCTGCAGATAGATCTACATCTCCAATTGGGGTTGCTTTAGCGGTGACATTTCCGGCAACAAGTGAGAGCTTCTTAGGTGCGGCGATCTCTTCGACGGAACCCCATGCTTGGCATTCGCCGCAGCGACCGACCCATTTTTGGGATGTCCAACCACACTCAGTGCAGCGGAATGGATCCTTTTCAACCTTGGCCATGAGGTAACCCTATGACAAGGGGCTGACTATTTCTTCTGGGCAGCCAATGTCGCTGGATGCTGAATGATAAATAGCGGCAGGTTGCGGGCAGCAGAGTCGCGAATGTGTTGCATCCGGACATCACACAAGCGTGCCAGCTCTGCGTATGCATCCTTACCCATCAATAGTTCAAGTTCATACTTGTTGGAGACATAAACAGGCTCTGTTCCAACGTGAGCATCGCTATTGCTGGTGCAGTACCAATCAAAATCTTCACCACCATCGCCCCATGCAAGGCGCTCATACTCACCAATTACTGTGACCGAGTATTCGCGCTCACCGTATTCGCGAGTTTCAAAGCTACGTCGCAATGGCAACTGCCAGCAAACATCAGGCTTGGTATCTGCAAAGTGCTTTCCATCCCGCTGTGCTACATGGTGCAAAACGCAACCAAAAGATCCTGTGAAACCTTCAGCTTCGTAACCTTTACGGTTTAAGAAGATGCAACCATCTTCAACGCGACGAGTCTTGCGCTCGCCATCCTCATCTTTTTCTGAGATTCGTAATGCACCGCCAGGCTTCTTTGGTCGAGCCTCGCCATAGAACTGCCACATCTCAGGAGTTAGATAAGCAGCAGCTTTCATTGTGCGTTCTTCATCAGCCTCATCTGTGTACATCGCACCTTCGGTACAACACCCTGAATTTGGCTGGCTCTTAAAAACACCTTGGCAACCATCGCCATAGATGCAAGTCCAATATGAAGTTAACCAAGTGAAGATTGTCTCTGCATCATTGGGATCAAAGAATTCAACCCAATCACGCGCAAATCCTGCTTTAACTTCTGACATAGTCGCAGAGCCTACAGGCATAAAGGCTAGACTTGATACATGAATCAGCAATCAAAGGTTGCCGTTATCGGTGCCGGCGTTATGGGTGAGGCCCTTATCGCTGCTTTGATTTCATCTGGTGTTAACCCAGATCGCATTACTATCTCTGAAAAGCGAGAAGAGCGTGCACAAGAGCTGATCACTCGATACTCAATTAAGCAAGCAGCTTTGTCATCAAATGTTGCTGATGCTGATGCGTTGTTATTAGTTGTTAAACCACAAGATATGGCCTCTGTTCTAGAAGATATAAAGGGATCGATCAATCCAACTGCGGTAGTAATTACCTTTGCTGCCGGAAAGACGATCTCCTTCATTACAAATGGACTTGGTACCGCGAATCCTGTGGTTCGAGTTATGCCAAATACACCAACACTTGTTGGAGAAGGTATGGCAGCAGCTTCAATGGGATCTGGGGTAACAGCTGCGCAACGTGATTTTGTTCTTGGTTTCCTTGGTGCAACAGGCAAGGTGATCGAAGTAAGCGAAGAGTTACAGGATGCAGTTACTGCAACTAGCGGTTCAGGTCCTGCTTACTTCTTTGCATTTGTTGAAGCCATGGTTGCAGGAGCACAAGAGCTTGGGCTTTCTCAGGAGGATGCGACAACTCTTACAGTGCAAACAATTGTGGGGGCTGCAAAGCTGCTGGATCAATCAGGTAAGAGTGCAACCACTTTGCGTGAAAATGTCACCAGTCCCAATGGAACAACAGCTGCTGCCCTTGCCTCATTTGGAGCTGACAAGATGAGTTCTATGGTTGCCAAAGCTATGAAGGCGGCTCGCGATCGTTCGCAGGAATTAGCGTGAAACGCTTACTTTCACTCGCTGTAATTGCATCACTGTTGTTTTCTCCCCTTGCACAGGCTGCACCTAAAAAGATCTCTGTAAAACCCTTGCAGTTGCTTACTTCTGTTGGAACCCCTGATGAGGTTAGCGGGGTAGTTGCTTCAGGTAGTTCATTAATTGTCTTTGGCAGTAAAGCTTCTAAAGCTTATGCACGTGCAGTTGATACAACCGGCAAAGAGTTGTGGAACCTTTCACTAGATCAATCTGCGGTGTCTATCGCTACTGCAGCAGCAGTTGATCAAGCAGGTGATATCTGGATCGCTGGAGCAACACCTTTGGCTTTAGGTTTAATCGCACCAACACCATCTCCAACACCGCTTAATCCAGACAATGCTGCGGTACCCCCTGCAACTATTGGTAATTTGCAGGCAATCACAATCTGGAAGATATCTGCAACAGGTGTTCTGGCTTTTACTAACACTTTGCCAACAAGTTCAGTTGTGCTTCCAACAGCGATTGCTGTAGATCGAAATGGTGCATCAATTGTAGGAATCACCGGCAATGAAAAAGGCAGCGCGGGCTTTCTTGCCAACGCTGACAAAGCTGGAACCTTTGGAACCCTTGTTCAGATCGGCTCAGCATCAACTACTGCAGATTCTGTTGTGCGTCACACCGATGGAAGTTTCACAGTTGTTGGTTCCAGTAGCGAGACCTTGTCTGGCAAAAAGGTTGCTGGCATTACCGATGGAGTGATTATCAAGATCTCAAAGGGTTTGAAGATTACAAATGTTGTTCGCAGCTCTGCAGTAAAAGGAAAGCGAGTTTGGAATAGCAGCTCATCAACATTATTGCTGGGTGGCGAAGTTATAGTTGGCAAGAAGATTGAATCAGCAATCACTAAGTTTTCTTCATCCTATGCACCCACATGGACATATCGTTTTCCATCAACTGGGCCAACAAGGACAGCCGGATCAACTTATGCGGCATTTATTTCTACTGGTGTATCGCCATTGCTTAATTGGAATCCCAAGAGCCCAACACCTTTGCTTTTGAGCTTTGATGCCAAGGGCGCTCTTACTGGGGCTGCAAGTGGTCCTGTGGGGCAGAAGGAAGTGCTTGGAGCCCTCATATCTAAGGAGTTAGGGGTTTTGGTGGTCACATCAAGCGCAGCAGCTGTTTCGATTTTTACCCTCATTCCGCGGTAACCTAAACCCCCGCACACACAGTGCGTACTTTAGAAATGAGAGCGTGACATATGGGTTCCGTAATTAAGAAGCGACGCAAGCGCATGGCGAAGAAGAAGCATAAGAAGCTTCTAAAGAAGACTCGCATTCAGCGCCGTAACGCTAAGTAAAAATTACGGTTTTAGAAGTGCAAGCTTGCCATTAATTGTGGCAAGCAAGAATTTAACTTTGTTTACAGTCACCCAAGCGCTCTGAGTAGGTTCAGGGCCTTGGGTGCTGCTAACTAAACGTATTGCAGATTGGCCAAGATCTTTCTTGCTGGTATCTAAAGCACATAATCTCTCTTGGCAGTTGAAAATAATTGTTCTTCCATCAGTTGTCATAAATGCACCAGGTGTACCAAAGTTTTCAGTAGTTAACTTATTGATCTTGGTTGGGGCACTAAGAGATGCCCACCGCACCTGATCAGGCTTTGGAGCGCTAGCAGCTGAAGCTGCAAGCCAAGTTGCAAAGACTCCCGATGTGGTTCGCGCCAAAGCAACATCAAAGCCAAAGATCAAAGCATCATCAGTTGAGATATCTAATGTTTGATACTGCCACGATTGTGGTTCAACCCCTTTACGAGTTGCAACTCGGATTGCTCCAGCTGTCATCTCTTTCTTTTGGTTCATCGATACAACGGAATCGTATGCAACATATGTTGTTGAGCCATCAAATATCGCTTGCAGGTGGAATCCGACATCACCGGTAGTGCGACCATCTGTTTTGCGATCGCCATCTACTAACTCATACTTCCAGGCAGCACCCTTTGTGTGGACAGCTGCGAGCAAGACACCTTGGCTCTCATCACGATAAAAGACCTGAACAGCACTAGCTGTAGCCACGCAAGCGTTAGAGACGCTGACATCACTAGAGGTTCTAACTCTTACTGGATCCTCATAATCATTAACAGCTGGACCATTGCCATCAACTGTTTCAAAGGTAAAGCTCTTGCCGTTAAATGTTGCATAACGAAGATCTTTTTCAGTCGCATCGCTATAGAAGATATGCAAAGTTTGCTTTACTCCGCTGCCGTTCACGCACATAGATATAGCACCGGAAATATTGTGGTTAGTCCGCCCGGCAGATCCGCCAGCACCATCCACCGTAATCTTGTTCCAAGTCTTACCGTTAAAGGTGGCAAGCTTTAAATCACCTTTTTTAGTATCGGTGTAGGCAATGGCAGGTTTTCCATTGAAGTTAATACTTGCAACACTCTTTCCATCTGCAGATGAATCCAAGACGCTGCTCTTCCAACCTGCTTGTGGAGTAACCGGCTTTGTAACCACAGGGTCAGAGATACCCAGAGCATTTTTTGCAACAACACTAAATGTGTATGAAGTTCCATTCTTTAATCCATTAACTAGGACGGGGCTAGTTAATGATCTCTTCTCAACGCCAGTCTTAAGGTTCTTAACTACATATTCACTTATCTGTGCTGTTCGAAGATTAACTGGGGGATCAAAGGAAACCAGCGCAGATGTATTTCCAGTAAAGGCTTGCGCATTACGTGGAGATTGCGGAAGCTCTGTCGCAACTCCAGCAGGAGGCTTGCTGCGTAAATCCTCCATCATTGCTAGCAATAAAGGTCCAGGCTCTGTAAATACCTCACCCGGGTCAAGGTTTGGCGTCATAACTGAATCAACTCCAGAAGATGAAAAAGTCGCTTCATCTAAATGTGATACAGATGAACCTGATTCATATCGAGCAGGTGTATACATCTTTGGCTTCTCGCCGCCATTGGCTTTGATTGCATTAGCACCAGACCAAACAAGAGAGGTTGTTAGGGCAACGCCTAGCTCCTTTGAAGGTGTAGGTAAATCAGCTAAGCGTTTCCCATCAATTGTTTGCAGATAAGCATCAAATGGTGTCGGTTGATCCAAACTTCCAAGACCAAAGAATGGGTCGTAAGCATCATTGGAGAGAAAGCCCAAGCCATGTGCCATCTCATGTAAGAAGACAGATCGCAGGTCGTACTCCGAAGTTGATGGCACTCCATCTCCTCGAGAGTTCCATGGAGCGGCAGAGTTAACCTGAATAACCATTTCGGGGTTGGCTTTATCTAAATCCTTGCCAGCTAAAGCGTTTGCAAGCGCAGATGCGTACCAAAGAGATGGATCTGGTGCGCCCGAAAAAGCGGAAAAGAAACTTCCGGGTCTTGCACTTCCTAATACGCCCCATGAACTTGAGCGACCCCAGGATGCATCAACGGTAATTACGACAGAGGATTTGAAGTTAGCTGACCAAATATCTACAGCTGCCTGCACCTCTTTTTTAGCCCATTCAGGAAAGTTGTTGTACTTAACATCAAACTTAGATTTGATCTCTAGATTTTTACTCTTGCTAGGTGCTGTTTGGGTTACAGCCGCCTCTGTTCCTGCATATATATGTCCCCAGTTAGTCGCAGGAATTTGTTTGAAGGATAAGGCGGGCGCAGCTGGTGTTGTTAAGAGCGCCAGAATCAGTGCGCCAGCAAGGGCAAAAGGCCCCATTCTCTTGATGCGCATCATGCCCAAACGCTATCAGGGCTGCGCGTGTGGTTTAAGGTCAGCGGTAGGAAATCTCAATTCTCTATGCAAATTAACAGGCGGAAAGGGCTAATAAATGACCAAGGTGACTATTTATAGCCGAACTGGTTGCCATCTTTGTGAGGATGCATTAAAGGTTTTGCAGTCATTAAAGGATGAGTTGAACTTTGAAATTAATGAAGTGTTAATTGATGGAGATGAAGAGTTACAAAGATTGTATGGAGAACAAATCCCGGTTACTCATATTGATGGAGTTCATCACGACTATTGGCGTGTAGATCCAGAACGCTTTAGATCTTCCCTTGAAAAACATCGTCGGCATCAATAATTTTGTAAGAGTAACCCTGCTCAGCTAAGAAGCGTTGACGGTTTTGTGCAAAATCTTGATCGATAGTGTCACGAGAAATTACAGAGTAAAACTTTGCCCCGCGACCATCTGACTTTGGACGCAAGATTCTGCCCAAACGTTGTGCCTCTTCTTGGCGACTTCCAAATGCGCCAGATACCTGAATCGCGATCGTTGCATCAGGCAGGTCAATTGAAAAATTCGCAACCTTAGAAACAACTAAACATTTAATCTCACCGGTTCTAAACTGATTAAAGAGAATTTCACGTTCTTTAATAGGTGTTTCTCCCTTAATCAAAGGTGCACCAAGAACCTCTGATAGCTCATCTAGTTGATCGATGTACTGACCAATAACCAATACCTGATCCTCAGCGTGCTTTTCAACCAGAGCCTCAACTACATCGCGCTTGGTGCGGGTGGTTGCACAGTTGCGGTAACGGTTTTCAGGCTCTGCAGTTGCATATGCCAAACGCTCAGTCTCAGTCAGATTTACACGGACTTCAATACATTCAGCAGGAGCGATGTATCCCTGCGCTTCAATCTCCTTCCAGGGAACATCAAAGCGCTTAGGTCCAATAAGTGAAAATACCTCGCCCTCCATGCCATCTTCGCGTACCAAGGTTGCTGTTAGCCCTAAACGGCGACGGGATTGAATATCAGCGGTAAAGCGGAAGATTGGAGCAGGCAATAAGTGGACTTCATCGTAAATAATCAAACCCCAGTCATATGAATCAAAGAGATCTAAGTGCGCATACACACCATTTTTCTTCTTTGTCATTACTTGGTAAGTCGCAATAGTTACAGGGCGGATCTCCTTCTTAGCACCAGAGTATTCGCCGATTTCATCCTCATTTAATGAGGTGCGCTTTAAAAGCTCATCACGCCATTGGCGTGCAGCCACAGTATTAGTTACCAAGATAAGTGTGGTCGCTTTTGCATGAGCCATCGCAGCTGCGCCAACAATTGTCTTACCTGCGCCACAAGGAAGAACCACAACTCCAGAACCACCATGCCAAAAACCTTCAGCGGCTAGCTCTTGGTAAGGACGGATCTTCCAATCTTTTTGCTGCAATGAAATTTCATGGGCTTGACCATCTACATAACCTGCAAAATCCTCTGCTGGCCAACCCAGTCGTAATAGCGATTGTTTGATTTGTCCACGTTGGCTTGGCAATACGGTAATTGTCTCAGCATCAATGCGAGCACCTAGTAGCGGAGCAATCTTCTTTGCGCGGATTACCTCTTCAAGCACCGCTGTATCTGTTGTTACCAAAATCAATCCATGTACTGGATCCATCTCAAGTCGCAAACGTCCGTAACGAGACATTGTTTCTGCAACATCAATAAGAATCGAGTGTGGAACTGCGTAACGTGAGTACTTAATTAAGGTATCGATTACCTGCTCTGCATCATGTCCTGCAGCACGCGCATTCCACAAGCCAAGAGGTGTTAATCGATAGGTATGGATGTGTTCAGGTGATCGCTCTAATTCAGCAAAAGGAGCGATTGCTCGTCGACATTCAACAGACATTGGATGGTTCAACAGACATTGGATGGTCGATATCGAGCAGAAGCGTCTTGTCGCTCTGAACAATTAGTGGACCATCACTCATTAAGTAAATCCTTTATTAGCGCATGTAATAGCTTGCTGCGATCTTCAAGGGTACTGATGTCTACCCATTCATGCGCGGCGTGAGCGCCATCTCCAACTGCTCCAAGACCATCTAGTACCTGTGCACCTGCTGCAGCGGCAAAGTTTCCATCACTTGCTCCACCAACAGAGGCATGCCCAAGAGGAGCCATACCTAGCTCTTTGGCAACCTTTTCTGCGCGCTCGTATAAAGCCATAGTTGAAGATGTTTCTAAAGGTGGTCGGTTGAAGCCGCCAGTAATTTCATAACGTGCGGCTGGATTGACCGGCTTTAATCCCTTGATCGCTGCATCAACACGTTGTAGATCTGCCATCGAGAAAGAGCGGATATCAATATCAAGAACTGCAAGATCTGGAACTGTGTTGGTTGTATTGCCAGCGTGCAATGTTGTTGGAACAACAGTTGTTCCATGTTCTGGATTCTCCATTGCAGCAATCGCTAAAACAGCATGTGCAATTTCAGTTGTGGCATTAACGCCTTTCTCAGGTTCAAGTCCAGCATGAGATGCCTTGCCATGAATCTTGACTTGGTACATCGCTGTACCTTTTCTTCCAGTCTTCACTTTTCCATTTAGCGTTGCTTCTAAAACTAAAACAGCTTTTGCCTTTGCAGAAATCTCCTTGATGAACTCTTTACTAGTTGCACTTCCGGTTTCTTCATCAGTAGTTGCAACAAGTGCTGCACCTTCAGAGATTCCCTTCATTGCATACAAAGCTTGAAGAAATCCAGCCTTCATATCAAAGACTCCGGGGCCACGAGCCGCCGTTCCTTCAACCTGCCACACCGGGGTAAAAGAACCCTTTGGCCAAACTGTGTCTAAGTGCGCAAGAACAATTACCTCGGGGCTATCAGATCCCCACCAAAAAACAGGGCGACCATTTACTTCACGGATTTGCGCTGGTGCTCCTAAGACGCGAGTAGCAATTTCATTTGCTAACGCAATCACATCGCGGCATGACTGAAGATCTTCAGTTGGGGATTCCAACTTCACTAACGCTTCTAGGTCTGCCAACATGGGTTAAGTCTATAGCGGGGCTACGCCGGTGATACGTGGAATTCTGAAGGATTGAACCTCGCCAGTAGCGTGATCACGGGCGATTAGCGCCCCAGCGCTGATGCGGATTGGATCGATGATCCGATGGGTAACACCGCCATTGTTATCGGCATAGCCAATGGAAAGGGTTTTCTCATCAATAATAAATTGATTGAGAACCTCCATCGTTTCATTGGCTGTTGTTCGAGGCAGTTGTCCAAGAGCTTCACTTGCAACTTGGCGAAGCTTTGATTGACGGTGTGTTGATTTTTCACCGGTACGCAAAACACGAATGGCTGCACTAATTACTTCTGGTGTTGGTTCCTCTATCTCACCGATGATTCGTGGCGGTCTTGGCTTTGCCATCGCACGGTTTGATTTAGGGCCGGTAAGAATCATTCCATTTGCAGATTCACCTGCAGGAAGATATCCGGCATCACGTAGAACACGCATGGCATCGGTTGCATCCATATCGCAGATAACAACCTCTGGTGCGATGCGTCTTAATGAAAGTAATTCAAGTTTCTTGTCATTCATGATTTGTGAAATCAAAGCGGTATCTTCGCAACGAATAAATGAGGATGTATTTCCAACTCGAAGCTTGCCGTGCTTCTTTGCAACATCTGCAATCAAATACTCCAATGGTTGTGGCATCGGAGTCTTTGATGTTTTTGCCAAGAAACTCTTTATCTCATCACCGGTCTTGCCGTGATCTAAAGCCCTACGAATCGTTGCTTCGGTAAAGCGATAAACAGTTGCGCCACCGCGACTTTCAATCTCAGCCATCATCGCCAAAGCTTGAGAAATCTCGTGCTCTAAAGGTCCCGGAGCGATTGCGGTGTTATCGCTTTGAATCAAGATGTGATCGACAGTCTTTGGTAAATCTTCATTAATCGAATTCAAATCCTCGCCGTTGAGGAACTCAAGACCAAACTTAGAGATCGCACCTTGTCCAGTTATGCCAAGCCATTCAGCTTCGCGCAGGGTCCATTCCGCTAACTCTTCCTGCAGAGATGAGTTTCTGCGGACAGGAGCACGCCAGGACAAAAGCTCTTTGAAGCTATTCCATTCTGGTGCAAGACCAGGGTTTTCACGCAGGAGATCCAGGGTTAGTGCACGTACGCGGGCTGCATTTACTCGATCAAGCTCTGGTCCAAGCGCTGCAACATTCTTTGCCTCGGCACGTCCTACTAAGCCACTGACTCGAGATGTAATCAACCATTGCGATGCAAGCATCTGCCATCTATCTGCAGGAGTTTGCATCAACCAGATATCAAACTTGTTGCTTGGCAAAATTCGCTCATCTGCATCAATACTTACTAGCGAAGCAAGGTAAGCAAGCTCGGCGATAAATGCCGCACAACTTTCATCTACCCCCAAATGTGTCGAAACAACCTTTAACTCTCTGACCCCAAGTCCACCAGCACGTAAAGCATCAGCTGGTTCATCAGCCCAAAAGTTAAGTAACTCTTCAACCCATCGCAGAACAGTTGAAACATTTGCAATCGCTGCAAGATTGATCTGACGCTCATCTCGCTTGCTGCCAGCTAATTTTGGTTGTGCAACAAAACGTTCTTTATGAACCTTTCCGCCACGAAGATGAATTGCAACTTCGCGCGTGAGAATCACAGTTCGTTGATCTAGCGGAACAAGAAACTTCTTTTCTAGTAACCAAGCAACTCCGGGACCAGGGTTCTTGATATCCCCAACGCTTCCACGTGGAGGTCCCCACATAAGGCGCTCAAGAACCTTTTTTGCGTCCGCTGGGGCATCATCTAATTCTGCAAGCTTTAACTTTGCCATCGATGCAGGTCCCAGGCCAGCTGGCTCTGCGCCAATTACTTCACGCAACTGCGTTGGCAATCGCATTCCATCTTCAGATGGATAGATCAAACCAATCATTACTAAGTGCGCCAGCGCAAACTTTGCCTCTTTTTCAGTAAGAGCAACTACTTGTTTTTCTGTAAATGGCTCATTAATTGATGCTGCAGCTTCAAGAACCTGAAATTGCCACTGGTTGAGAGAATCAATTGCACGAGCAAGGCTTGGTGCAGAACATGCACGGACAGCAAGGGATGCAATATCTGAAGGAACGGGAGTAATCAGGTCAGGGCGGGCATTAAATAAATTTAGGAAGGCAGCATCATCAACACTACGTATCAACACTACGTAGGTAGTCGGAGAAGGAGCGCATTTCCATAACTTGCCTACATTACTGGCATAACGGAACTTCTTGTTAATTAGCCTCTTCGCTTGCGGGGGGTAAGCCAGGTTCCGAGGGCGGCCAGACGAACAACCAAGGGGGAGATCGCCTTGCCAATAAAACGTGCTTTACGAAAATCATGAATTGGCCAACCTTCAGCCATAGCGCGCAAACTTAAAAGCGCATCTGGGTTAATCGCCGATGGATGCCCAACACATTGCAACAAAGGTAAATCATTATTGCTATCTGAAAAAGCAAAACAATCCTTTAGATCAAAACCCTTTTCTTTTGCAAGTGCGGTTACGGCAACCGCCTTTTCTTTTCCATGCAACAGGGCACCATTCATTCTGCCTGTGTATGTGCCGTTATCAATTTCAGCTTTACTACCAAGTGCGCCTGTCAAACCTAATCGTTTTGCAATTAAGACAGCCATATCTTCTGGAGCTGCAGTAACTAGATAAACTTCAATACCCTCGGCAACTAAAGATTGAGCAATATCAATTGTTCCTTGCCACATCGCGGGAGAGACATACTCATCATAAATTTCTTGAGCGATCGCTTCGATATCTTTAACATTATGGCCGCCAATAAAATCGGTGGCTGCATCCTGAAATCTTTGTATCTCTTCTTTGTTCTCTTTTCCCGTTAAGCGAAATCTCAGGTTGGCTAAAACAAATCGAGAGATATCCTTCTTGGTGAAGTAACCGCGCTGATACATACCTCGACCCAAGAAGTAGATTGTTGAACCTCGGATAAGCGTGTTATCGACATCAAAGAAGGCAGCCCGTTTGCTCGTGAGTGCCATGTCACTACCCTAGCGATAGACGGGCATTACAGACGCTTTATGCTTTACCAATGAGTTCAACAGTCCACGTAGTTCGCCACGGTGAAGTCCATAATCCAGAGAAGATTCTTTACGGTCGTCAGCCTGGATGGAGATTGTCTGAGCGTGGACAAGAGATGGCAAAGACAATTGGTGAATGGTCTAAGACATTAGATCTCGGCGCACTGCATGTCTCACCCCTGCAACGCGCACAGGAGACCGCTGCTCCTATCGCAGCTGCACACAACATTTCTATTACAACAGATGAACGCTTAATCGAAGCGGCAAACATTTTTGAGGGTAAGCCATTTGGTGTTGGAGATGGCGTTTTACGTCATCCGGCAGCCTGGAAGCATCTATGGAATCCATGGAAGCCTTCTTGGGGAGAACCATACGACGAGCAGATCAACCGAATGCTTGCTGCAATTTTTGCTGCACGTGAAGCGGCAAATGGAAAAGATGCGATCTGTGTTTCACACCAGTTGCCGATTTGGATTTTAAGAAGTGCAATTGAAAATCGCCGTTTGCTTCATGATCCACGCAAACGTGAATGCACATTGGCTTCAGTTACAAGTGTTCACTTCGATGATGAAGGAATGATTTCAGGTTTGACTTACTCAGAACCTGCTCGTCATTTGTTGCCAGAGAAGAAGTAATGAAAAAACTCATCGTATTTATTGTTCTTGCATTTGCATTAACTGCATGCGGTGGGGGCGGAAGTTCCAGCTCTGAAGAAAGTTTTGTTTCGGGAGATGGCGCAACAACATACATAAAGATTTCAGATCGAAAGATTGCTCCAGCAATTACGGGCATGACACTTTCTGGCAAGAATTACACTTACTCAAAAGACCAAGTAGCGGTAGTTAACGTTTGGGCCTCTTGGTGCTCTCCATGTCGCGCTGAAGCTCCAACCTTGGTTGCACTGGCCAATAAGTACACAGATGTCGCCTTCATTGGTATTTTGACCAGAGACAACCCAGCCAACGCCGAAGCCTTCGAGCGTCGCTTCAAGATTCCATATCCAACGATTATTGATGACTCAATTCTTATTGGTTTTAAAGGCTCATTACCTGCAAATGCAATTCCTACAACGGTAATTTTGGATAAATCTGGACGCGTAGCTGCACGCATATCCGGAGTAGTTACAGTTGCTTCGTTATCAGAGTTGATTGAAAAGGTGTCTGCAGAATGAAAGAGTTCTTTGTAGATCAGATCTTTTCAGGGTTTTTGATAACCGCCTTACCTTTCGCCTTTATTGCCGGAGTTATCTCCTTCCTTTCTCCGTGTGTGCTTCCTTTAGTCCCTGGATATCTTTCATTTGCAGCTGGGTTTTCAGTTAACCGGGGCAAGGTATTTTTAGGATCGCTGCTCTTTGTTTTAGGTTTTAGCTTAGTTTTCATTTCATATGGTGCGGTTTTTGGCGGTTTAGGAAATCAACTCTCTGCAAATGAAGAGATAATTTCAAGGATTCTAGGAATCTTGACCATCTTTCTTGGATTTGTTTTTTATGGTCGCTTTCCTTTTTCACCAACAATTCGCCCAAAGATGCGAACAACTGGTGGCTTACTTGGCGCACCAATGCTCGGAATCCTTTTTGGTATTGGTTGGACACCATGTATCGGACCAGCACTTGCGGCGGTTCAAACCTTGGCTTTTCAAGAGTCAAGTGCGGTTCGAGGAGCGGTTCTTTCATTTGGATACTGCTTAGGTTTGGGATTGCCATTTATTCTGTCGGGGTTGTCATTAGATAAATCAACAAAGCTGCGTTCACTGATTTATCGTCGCGGTGATTTGATTTCAAAAATCGGCGGCATCTTCTTAATAACTATCGGTTTACTGCAAGTTCTCGGTTTCTGGAGCCAGTTCATGAACTCGCTTCGAACACTTATCTCTGACTTTATTCCGGTGATCTAATGAGTCAACAAACACAGATCCCCGAACTAGATAGCGTCGGCCTGCTTCGTTTTGCTTGGAGACAGCTAACCAGCATGAGAACCGCCCTGATTCTGCTTTTACTTGTGGGAATTGCAGCGATTCCGGGCTCCTTGGTTCCGCAAAGAACTCAAAACCCGTTGCAGGTAAGCCAGTACTTCAAGGATTCACCAGATACAGCACGTTGGATGGACCGCTTTTACCTCTTTGATGTTTATGGCTCACCATGGTTTAGCGCGATCTACATTCTGCTCTTTATCTCATTAATAGGTTGTGTACTTCCACGCACCATCGAACATTTCAAAGCGGCTCGCGCCTTGCCACCTGCAACGCCAAAGAACCTATCTCGCCTAGATCACCATGAAAGCTGGAGCGCACAAGGTGATGAGCTTGATCGTGCACGTGCCTGGTTTAAATCAAAGCGATTTAGGGTTTTGGAATCAGACGGATCTATCTCTGCAGAAAAGGGCTTTACCCGTGAAACGGGAAATCTCTTTTTTCACCTGGCGCTGATTTTGATTTTGTTAGGCATTAGTTTTAGTTCACTCTTTGGCATGCGTGGTGAAGCCATCATTAATGTGGGTGAAAGATTTGTAAACACTCCTACAAGTTATGACACATTGAGCTACGGAAAGCTTTATCGAGATTCAAACATTCCCGCATTTATGTTGACGGTAGATAAGTTTGTCGCTCAGTACAACGTCGAAACAAGCGCTCCAGAAGATTACACATTGGATGTCTCATTGTTGCGAGATGGTTCAAAGACTATTGAGAAAAAGAGAATCAAAGTAAATAGTCCAATGACAATTGGAACAACACGCATTTATCTGCAAGCCAATGGATATGCACCAGTTGTAACTGTTCGAGATTCAAAGGGTGATGTTGCTTTCCAGGGTCCAGTCACCTTCTTGCCACAAGATGCAAACCTTCGCTCAATTGGTGCGATTAAGGTTCCTGATGCAGATCCTCAAGTCGGTTTCTTAGGATCTTTCCTGCCTACGTATGTTCGCGACGGTGAAAATGGCGGCGCCAGTGCATTTCCTAAAGCGCTTAATCCGCGTTTACTGCTCTCGGTTTGGAGCGGAGATTTAGGTTTGGACTCAGGAATTCCTCAATCTGTTTATCGCATGGATACAACAGATATGGTGCAGATCGGTTTAAAGGGATTAAAGCCTGGTGAAAGCTATGTATATGAAGGTGGATCAATTACCTTCGAAGGTTATCTGCAATGGGTAAACCTCAACTTTGTGGCAGATCCCGGAAAGCACCTTGCATTGCTTGGAGGTATTGTTGCCATCCTCGGGTTGTTAGCTTCATTGTTTACACGTAGACGACGAATTTGGATTCGAGTTGGCCAAGAGGTCGAAGTTGCAGGCCTAGCTAAAAATGCAGCTCCTGGTCTAGAGGTTGAAATGCAAGGGTTTGTAAAGATGTTAAAGGGAGAAAAATAGATGTCACGTTCATGGGCTTTTGCATCAAATTACTTGGTGTATTCAGCGATGGCTGTCTATGCGATCTCATTTCTAGCCCATGCCATCGAAACCGCTTGGGCGGTCAAAGTCCCATCTAATAACTCAGCAACCTTGGATTACAGTCGCACTGAAAAGGTTTCTCGAATCGCAACTGCGATGATGATTCTAGGTTTTGTACTTTTGTTTGCAGGAGTTATTGCTCGAGGAATTTCCGCCGGAAGAGTTCCATGGGGAAACATGTATGAGTTTTCAATTACTGGAGCTTTGGCTTTTTCAGGTGCATATTTATTAGCTCTTCGAAAGTATGACCTTCGATGGTTAGGACTTTTAGTTTCAGTTTCTGTTCTTCTGACTATTGGAACTGCGGTTACAGTTTTGTATGTACCGAGCGCTCCATTAGTGCCAGCCTTGAAATCTGAGTGGTTAGTTATCCACGTTTCTACAGCGATTATCTCTGGAGGAGTCTTTTTACTTTCAAATGTAATTGCTTCCGCATACTTGTACTTAGATCGCATGGAAGCCAAAGGCGAACGATCCGCTTGGGCTAAGCGTTTGCCAGATCTTGAAACACTTGATCAGCTTTCATATCGATTGGTCGCATTTGTATTTCCGCTGTGGACATTTTCGGTAATCGCAGGTGCGATCTGGGCAGAAAGTGCTTGGGGTCGTTACTGGGGTTGGGATCCAAAGGAGACTTGGGCATTTATTACCTGGGTTGCATATGCGGCTTATTTACATGCCCGCGTAACTATTGGCTGGCGCGGTCGAAGAGCGGCATGGCTATGCCTATTTGCAGGCTCAACATTCTTGTTTAACTATGTGTATGTAAATATCTGGGGAACTGGAAAGCACACTTACTCGGGGCTCTAAAGCTTTAAAGAGTTAGAGCTTTCTCAAGAAATCTGGGTCATCATCTGGCGGAAGAATGCGGCGCTTCGGAGATTTTCCTCTTTTTGGACGGTTTCTTCCCGCAACTAAGTATGCGATCGGACCAATAGCAACAGCTTGTGGTCCCAAAATAATAATGATTAGCAGCCATCCCCATTTTGGAAGATTCTTAATCTGAGATTCATCGGTACGTGCGCAATCAATAAGTGCGTAGATAGTTAATCCAAATACCAGAATAAGTGGGATGACTCTCGACATGTTCTTATTGTATCCCTAAGCCAACAGCAAGCAAGATGGAGAAAAGCATTTGTAGCTTGCCAGTCTTTCCCAGAAGCGGAATCAACTCTTTACCTGAAATACCGCTTAAAACTTGCCTTGAAATTGAGATGCTCATTGGCAGCGCTAGCAGCGTTAGCAAGGTTGTTGGAATCAAAGTTGCGATCACAGCAAGATGAGCAACCAACAAAAGTGATACAAACATCAGTCTTGCATTGCGATCACCAATGCGTACAGCCACGGTTAACTTTCCAACAAGTGCATCCTTAGGCCTGTCACGTAGATTGTTGATCGCCAAAATTGCACATGAAAGTGCACCCATAGGAATTGAAACAATAAAACTCAAGAAGGTTAGCTCCTCAGTTTGGGCGTAATACGTACCCATAGTCGCAATTACACCAAAGAAGAGAAAAACTGAAAGCTCACCTAAGCCTTTGTAACCATATGGGTTCTTACCTCCGGTGTAACCCCACGCTGCTGCGATAGAGAGAACTCCAACTGCAATAAGAAGAGGTGAGGTCAAAAGCGCGAGCCAAGCACCAGCAATACTTGCAATTGCAAAAGAGATAAAAGCCGCAGCCTTTACAGATATAGCTGTAGCCAATCCGCTAGCGACTAAGCGGATTGGACCAACGCGATCTGCATCTGTTCCCTTCACGCCATCGCTGTAATCATTGGCAAAGTTGACACCGATTTGAAGCCAAACTGCGACCTTTAAAGCCAATGCTGCACGTAGCAGATTGAAATCCGGCCCCACTAACGCGGTTGCGACAACTACTGGTGCGATTGCAGCAGGCAGTGTGCGAGGTCGTGCACCAAGTATCCACTTATTCATTGGTTATTCCTTGTGCCAATCTAGTGCGGTCAACTTTTCCGATACCAAGCAATGGTATCGATTCAACCGAGTGAATTCCTTTTGGTTTTGCAAATGGACCAATCTTGCTCTCAAGTACAGTGCTGATGTTGTTGCTATCTATCTGGCCGACAACTGCAATGTGTAGGCTCTCTCCCCACTGAGGATCTTCGACTGAAAAAGCTGCACATTGAATCGTTGGAAAATGTTCATTCAAGATACTTTCAACATTGTTTAAAGAGAGATTTTCTCCGCCAGTGATGATTACATCATCTGATCTACCCAGCACGACAAGTTTGTCATCAAGAAATTCACCTAAATCATTGGTTTCAAACCAACCATCAATTAAATTCAGATTGAGCGCTAGAACTTTTCCTCTAATGAATATTGAACCACCACGTACCTCAACCTCAACACCATCAAGAACCTCGCCGTTGTAAACGCAGCCTCCAGAGGTTTCGCTCATTCCATAAGTTGTCACAATCTTTATTCCTGCAGCGGTTGCTTGATTGCGGATTGCAGTAGAAAGCGCTGCACCTCCAACCAAAACCTTTTGTGCACTTTGCAGATGCTTCAACAGGTGTTCATCACCATTTAGCGCTCTAAATAGTTGAGTCGGAACGATCGCAGTGAAATCAACTCGTGGATATTCACCAGAATGATTGCGAAGGTCAACAGGGATAGTTCCTAATTCAAAGGCTCTAACAAAGACATTGACCGCGGCAACATGGGTGAGCGGCAAAAGTAGTGACCAGGTATCGCCAAGCTTTGCTCCAACAAAAGTATTTGAAGCACGCGCTGATGACAACAAGGCATGAGCGGATAAGGAGATTTCCTTAGGTGTGCCGGTTGTTCCGGAAGTGCCAATGAGGACAGCTGCTTGCGACGGGGCAAACTCGGAGGAGATCTCACCAAACCCAAGGGTGGGGCCATTACCTGCGAGAGCTGCTGTGATGTCCCTCGCTAATTGAGGAAGTTCGCATGCAGGGCTCACCCGCAGAATCTTTCGTTGTGACGAGTTATCCATTGCCGTCGTAAGCAACGACGATGGAGGAAATGTGAGCAAGCCGATCAAGCGCGAATTTGGTAGCCGTGAGATTCCACAATGGGTGACCGCACCTGGTGGAGAAGATTTCGTAGATATCAAGTATCAGATGGGTGATGGAATCGCCAAGATCACCATCAATCGACCACAGGTGCGCAACGCATTCCGTCCTCAAACAATTATTGAGTTAATCGAAGCTTTCAATCTAGCACGTGACAATGAAGAGGTCGGCGTCATTATCTTTACCGGTGAAGGTACTGAAGCCTTCTGTTCAGGTGGTGACATCAGTGTTCGCGGTGATGATGGATATCTTGGTGAAGACAAGTTGGCGAAAAAGGGAATCGGTCGCCTTAATGTTTTAGATCTTCAAGTTCAGATTCGCCGCACTCCAAAACCAATCGTTGCGATGGTTGCAGGTTGGGCAATCGGAGGCGGACATGTTCTGCACGTTGTTTGTGATTTAACGATTGCAGCTGACAACGCGAAGTTTGGCCAAACCGGACCTATGGTCGGTTCTTTTGATGGTGGTTACGGTGCAGGCTTGTTAGCAGCACATGTTGGCCAAAAGAAGGCTCGCGAAATTTGGTTCATGACACGTGAATACAACGCACAAGAAGCTTTAGATATGGGATTAGTTAACACTGTTGTGCCACTTGCAGAGCTAGAGGCAGAAACCGTCTCATGGTGCCGCGAGATGCTTCGTAATTCGCCTATGGCTTTGCGTTTGTTAAAGGCAAGCTTAAACGCTGCAACCGATGGTTTAGCTGGCGTTCAGCAACTTGCAGGCGATGCAACACTTCTGTTTTACATGACAGAAGAAGGCCAAGAAGGTCGCGATGCATATCAGCAAAAGCGAAAGCCTGACTTCGGAAAATTCCCGAAGCGCCCATAATTTATGGATCAACAACTTCTCGAATCTCTGCGCGTGATTGCGCTGCCAACGAAAACTAATTTCCGTGGCATAACAGTTCGCGAAGTTGCTTTGTTTAAAGGTGAATACGGGTGGGGCGAGTTCTCCCCATTTCTTGAATACGATGATGCAGAAGCATCACATTGGCTTGCTAGTGCAATCGAGGCTGCAACTACGCCTAGACCGCAACTTTTTCGCACATCCGTTGCGGTTAACGGAACGATCCCAGCGCTTAATGATTCAGTGCAGCTGCAAACCATCGTTGAATCCTTTCCTGCAGTAAGAAGTTTTAAAGTAAAGGTCGGCAACAATCTTGTTGAAGATTTAGCCCGGGTACGGATCATTCGACAATTACGTCCAGAGGCGAAGATAAGAGTTGATGTCAATGGTCTATGGAGCGTAGATCAAGCAGAAGAGTTCTTAACCGCTGTGGGGGAGATCGAATATGTCGAACAACCTTGTGCAACTATTGAAGAGTTGCAAGAGTTAAAGCGCAGAACTTCTGTAAAGATAGTTGGCGATGAAATTCTTCGCAAAGCTGATAATCCATTTGAAATTGATTTAACCGGTGCGGTCGATTATTTGATGTTGAAGGTTCAACCTTTAGGTGGAATCAAGCGCGCACATGTAATTGCCGAACACCACAAGCTGCCGATTGTCGTATCAAGTGCGCTAGAAAGTGCGGTCGGCATCAATTACGGATTAACTCTTGCTGCATCATTTAAAGAGATCAACTTTGATTGTGGTTTAGGCACAGGATCTTTGTTGGCTCAAGATGTTGCTCATCTGCCTATAGTTGATGGAAAGATTGAAATCGCAGAGTTTGAACCCCAATTAGATGGATTAGATGTGGCACCAGATCGCTTTGAATGGTGGAAGAATCGGATCATGAGATGTGCGGAGCTACTGAAGTGAACAACTCAACCTCCCTTGCCCGCATTGTCGTGCGTCAGATAATTGAATCCGGCGTTACAGATGTTGTGATCTCTCCTGGATCACGTAATGCACCTTTATCTTTAGCATTTTTTGCGGCAGCAGAGCGCAATCTGATCAAGATTCACATTCGTATCGATGAACGAACCGCGGCATTTTTTGCTTTAGGAATGATTAAAGCAACAGGCAGACCGGTTCCAGTTGTTTGCACCAGTGGCACAGCGGTCGCTAACTATCACCCAGCGGTTTTAGAGGCTCATCACACCAATGCGCCCTTGCTTGTCTTAACCGCAGATCGTCCAGCGATGTTGCGCAAAACCGGTGCCAACCAAACCACTGAGCAGGCACGGATCTTCGGTAAAGCGGTTCGCTACTTTGCCGATATCGATGGACCCGTTTATCCAATGGAGCTTCCGCTAGATAGTTTGCGCAAAGGTCCCGTACATCTAAACCTGCAATTTGATGAGCCTTTACTGCCAGATGACTCAGCTGATTGGGTCTCTGAGATCGTTGTCGCACCTAAGAGTTTTGTAGAACGTTCAAAGCCCGGAAATCTTCGACTGGTTGGTGCTCGTGGAGTCGTTGTTATCGGCCATGATCGTGGTGGGCTTAGCGTTGAAGAGATCACCAAATTTACAAAGCTACTTGGCTGGCCGGTTATTGCTGAAGATCCATTGTCATTTCCAGATGCGATAGCCCACGCATCAATCTTCTTAACCTCGCAGGAGATCAGAAGCACCTTGATTCCGCAATCAGTTTTGGTAATTGGCAGAACTACGCTTTCACGTTCTGTCAACGCCTTCATTAAATCTAGCCCTATTCAATATGTTGTAGATCCACGCACAGCAACGGTAGATACCGATCGCCAAGCTGATCGAGTCTTTACCTCACTTCCTGATTTGCAAGGCCTCATTCAATCTGATGACTGGATTGCAACCTGGAACAAAGTTGCTGAAAGAACTAAAAAATTAGTTGCATCACTTGATGGCTGGAATGAAGCGGTGATTGCACGAACAATTGCTGCTGCAATTCCTAATGACACCGCATTATTTGTTTCATCATCACGCCCAATCCGTGATCTTGAAGGTTTTGCACTTCCTCGCAGTGGTGTAGAAACTTATGCAAACCGTGGTCTAGCTGGCATTGATGGAAATATTTCTACCGCACTTGGAATTGCAACTGCACACAAATCAACAATTGCGATTCTTGGTGATCTTTCATTTTTGTATGACTTAACAGGTTTGATAAATAAAGAAGCGATCAACTGCCGATTTATTGTGATCAACAATGATGGCGGGGGAATTTTCTCTACCTTGCCTCAAAGAGGTTCAGATGGTTTTGAAACGGTATTTGGAACTCCACATGGACTTAATCCTGCAAAGATTGCAGAGTCGATGGGGTTTGCAGCTAAGCAGATTTCAAACCTCAAAGAGTTAGAGGCAGAGATCAAAGCACCGATTTCTGGAATCAGTGTTGTTGTTTGTGATGTTCCAGATCGTGAAAGTAATGCAGATAATCTAAAAGGTATTTATCAAGCTTTAAACTCTATTTAAGCGCACTTCGCATCGGCGTGAACTTTGCGTAAGTCTCCGCAAGCTCAATCTCTGGATCAGATCCATCAACGATTCCGCATCCTGCAAAGATTCGAATTGAATCTCCATTGATTTGTCCGCAACGCAAAGCAATTCCAAGCTCGCCATCTCCTGCAGCATCGATCCAACCAACTGGGCCTGCATATCGACCACGTGACATTCCTTCAATTTCAGCGATTAGCTTTGCTGCTTCTGGTCGAGGAGTTCCACACACTGCCGCAGATGGATGAAGCTGTTCCAAGATCGTAAAAGCATCAACATGTGAAAGAGTTTCAACAAGAGCACCAGTCACATCAGTTGCCAAGTGCATAACGTTGGCTAGGTGCAAGACAAAAGGTGATTCCGGAACATTTGTTGAAGAACAAAATGGTTCGATGGCATCTGCAACTGATCGGACCGCGTATTCATGCTCTGCAAGATCTTTTGATGAACGTGCAAGGGAACCAGCTAAAGCTAAATCCTTGGCATCATCTCCAGTTTTGCTAATGGTTCCAGCCAACACACGTGATGTAACCATTCCACGTGACAAACGAAGCAAAAGCTCAGGAGTTGCACCAACCAATCCTGAAACCGCAAATTTCCAGGTTGTTGGGTATTCAAGTGCAAGTTTGTTCAAGATTGCGCGCGGATCAATGGCTTTACTAGATGAAACGGTTATGTCACGCGCAAGTACAACCTTGTCTAGGTCTCCGCGTTGAATTCTAGAAACCGCGGTTGCAACCCGTTCTTTCCACTGTTGATCAGCTAGTGGCTCTTCATTCCATTTCATTTCTCCATTAGAAAAATGATCTGGTTGCGTCTTTAGATCTGGTTGTGAATCAGTGCCAATCCATGTAATCCAAGATTTACCACTCTTGGTTCCGACAACTACTTGTGGAATTACTAAAACAGAAACATCATCTGGAGAAAATGAAAATGATGCAAACAAAACAGGTCCGGTTCCGCTTCCATGCACGGTGTTGTTAACAGTGAACTTCTCTAACTGTTTCTGCCACCAATGACGTGCATCTGCAAATCTGTGTGGGCCGCTGACTGTTGTTGTTGCATAGGTGCCCCACCCAACTAAACCTTCGCCGCTTCGAACCCAAGCAAGCGGTTGTGAATCAGGGAGAAGATCTAGCAACGGCAAATGCTCGCCAAGGCGAGTAGTCGTGACCGGAACCAGTTGAGCCATTGGGGAAGAGATCTCCTCTAAATCATGCCTTTGTTGTTGTGGCGTTGAGTTGTGGATGAGCCTACTTCAAGGGAGAATAAGCGCATGTCCCGCGCTAATCTCAACAAAGATCCCGATGAGGTCGCGGCTATGTTTGATGGGGTCGCCAAGCGGTATGACCTTGTTAATGATCTTTTAAGTTTGGGCCGAACCAAGGCCTGGCGCAAGGCAGCTACCAAGATCATCGCTCCAAAGCCCGGAATGGTGATCCTGGATCTGGCGGCGGGCCCTGGCTCCTCATCTGAGCCCCTTTTCAAGGCTGGGGCCACCGTCTTTGCCACCGATTTCAGCGAGGGGATGCTCGCCCAGGGGCGAAAGGCACGTCCATATCTGAACTTCTCCAAGGCTGACGCCCTCAACCTGCCCTTTGAGGCCGATACCTTTGATGTAGTCACCATCTCTTACGGCCTTCGAAATACCGTGGATTTTGATAAGGCGCTGGCTGAGGCCCGCCGAGTTACCAAGCCAGGTGGACGAATGGTGGTTGTTGAGTTCAGCCATCCGACATGGCGTCCGTTTCGCACCATTTATACCGAATATCTGATGAAGCTCCTGCCGATGATCGCCAAGCGGACATCATCCAACCCAGATGCATATATCTACCTAGCTGAGTCGATCCGTGCCTGGCCAGATCAAGCCGCTTTAGCTGCCCGCATGGAGAAGGCGGGCTGGACCGGGGTCACCTGGAAAAACCTGACCTTTGGTGTTGTTGCACCTGACCTTTGGTGTTGTTGCAGTTCACAGCGGGATTAAGGGCTAGCGGTCACAGGCATACGCCTTTCGACCTTAGGATTTCGACCGTGATATCCACATCCAATCCATACATTCCAATCTTGGTGATAGGCGCGATCGGCTTTGGCTTCGCGGTTTTCTCAGTTGCCGCTGGTGCGCTCGCAGGTCCAAAGCGTTACAACCGAGCCAAGTTAGATGCATACGAGTGCGGAATCGAACCTTCACCACAAGCTGCTGAAGGTGGACGTTTTCCAGTTAAGTACTTCTTAACTGCGATGCTCTTC
>JBEDKL010000027.1:0-16146 GCA_041172145.1 Actinomycetota bacterium | reverse complement strand
TTGTGCCGAACGCGAACTAAAGAATTATGAGAAAGCTATCGAAGCCTTTAAAGAAGCGCGATCTCTTTTCAAGCGCAACAAAGAGGTTATCCATGTTGCTCGTTGTGATCAGAAAATGGCCTCTTGCTTGATCGAACTAGGTGAAGGCGAACTTGCACTAGAGACTGCACGCAAAGCTGTAGATGTCTTTGAAACAGGACATGATCACCGCCGCGAAACCTTCGCATCCTTTGAATTTGGTAAGGCACAGATCTTGCTTGAAAAATATGACGAAGGTCTTGCAACCCTTGAAAATGTTTTAGCTGTTGTCAGTGAAGATGAACCAAAGGATTTTGAGTTCATCCTCGACATCGAATCTCGGATTGCAAAGATTTTGCGTATGCAGGGTCGCACAGATGAAGCTGATGAGATTGAGCGCCGACTTAAGTCTGTACAAGAAGCGTTAGAAGATGAACCAGAACTTGATCTCCTCAATTAAAGGTCGTGATCAGCTCAGCATCACAATGGTGTGCCTGGGAAATATCTGTCGCTCGCCTATGGCAGCTGCGGTTTTAGCTAACAAAAAGCAGGGTATTAAGACTCCGGTCATCACTGTAGATAGCTCGGGGACTGGTCCATGGCACATTGGTCAAGGTCCACATCCATCATCCAAAAAGATTTGGGAAAAAGCTGGTTACAAACATGACCACACCGCAAAACAGTTCACCGCAAATGATTTTTTTGTACATGACCTGATTTTGGTTATGGATTCAAGTAATTATCACAATGTGATTTCCATGGCTGAAAGCGAAGAACAACGGTCAAAGGTTTTTTACTTGCGAAGTTTTGATCCAGAGTTAAAGGGCATAGATCCAGGCTCGGCAGATTTTCACAAGCTTGAGGTTCCTGATCCTTACAACCAAAGTGATGAGGCGTATGAGACAACCTTAGCTATGGTTGAACGTGCAGTTGATGGATTACTTGCCGAGCTAATCTCTTAACGAGGCAGATGCTGTAAAGCCCAGTGATACATCGCAATCGCACCCGCAGCGGATGCATTCATTGATCTTGTTGATCCATATTGATTGATCTCGTATAAAACTTCACAAACCGCAATTCCCTCATCAGACATACCAGCACCCTCTTGCCCAAAGAGGAGGACGCAACTTTCAGGTAACTGCGCAGACTCTAATTGCTTTGAACCCGGAACATTATCTATTCCAATAATCGGAAGCTCTTGTTCCTGGCAGTACTTTGAGAAATCTTCAATTGTTGGATGGTGCATCACCGTTAAGTATCGATCTGTAACCATCGCGCCGCGCTTGTTCCAATCACGCTTTCCGACAATATGAACAGCTGTCACATTAAATGCATTTGCTGTTCTTACAATCGAGCCAATGTTGAGATCGTGTTGCCAGTTTTCAATTGCAATCTGTAATTTGTGGCGCTTGGTGTTTAGATCGGCCACAATCGCTTCAACGGTCCAGTATCGATAGTGATCTAGGACATTTCTGCGATCACCATTCAGCAATAGTTCAGGATCGTATTGATCCCCTTCTGGCCAAGGCTTTTCATGAGGTCCAACCCCAACAACAGGGAAAAACTCACCTGGGCCAATACTGGCGGGGGTTGTTGGAGAAGACATGTATGCACTCTAAACTGAATACATGTCAGCTATTCTCGGCATTTTAGTTTTGCTGTTACTGCAGGTGAAAAAATCTCCTCGCACCTTAAATCCTGGGGTTCTACATGCAGGGTTAACCGCCCTTGTCGCTGGCTTGGTTTTAGTTGGTCTTCATAACGTTGTTAAGCCAGATGAAGAGCTCAACCACATAAAGGTCGGAATCAAATTTGTCATTCTTCTAGTTATTTTGGCGCTTGGCTACAAAAATGTTAAGAAGCCAGAGATCTCAAAGAATGTATGGCTAACGATGATCTCTTTGACCATTACAAATATTGTTATCGCTTCTTGGCGTTAAAGAGATAGTGCGCTTACTTCGCCGCATACTTGCGGTCACACTTCTATTAGGTGCAATCACTGTTCCAGCTAACGCTGCAATCGGGCCTGCAACTATCCCAGCAGTCTTTGATGAGCTTCTAAAAAATCAAAGACTTTCCAATCCAGCGATGGTTTTAATTGACGGAACCACGGGTGAAGTGATTTATGAGAAAAATGGTTTTTCGCAACGTAAACCTGCATCAGTGATGAAGCTCCTAACAAGTGCGGCAACTATTCAACATTTAGATCTTCAATCAACATTTAATACAACGATCAGCATTAATCCCGACATAAAGACTGTAATCATTCGAGGAGCGCTGGATCCTTGGATCAGCTTGGATCACAAAACCGCGCGCAAGATGAGCCGCGCATCCCTTCCATTTATGGGTTTTGAAACCCTTAAAGGTGTTAAGGCTTTTAATGGTGGATCACTAAAAAACTACGATGTGATTTATAGCGATCTGTATTCGCAAGATGTTTCTAATTTCAAATCATTTTGGTCAAAGCGGGGCTTTAAACCAAAATTTAAAGAGGTTACAGATGATGAAGCCTTTATGGCACTTGGCGAACAAATTGTCTCCGAGAACTCCCCAACAGTTGCAGCTCTTGTTGATTGGATCTTGTTGTGGAGCGATAACTTAATTTCCGAACGCCTTGCCCGCTTATCAGCAAGGGCAGCTGGTTACCCGATGAACTCAAAAGGGGTAGACCGGGTGCTGCGTGATGTATTGATCGGAATGCAGATTGATGACAGCAAACTTGTCGTAGCAGATGCCAGCGGACTGTCACGTAAAAACAAGATCACCGCGAAGATGATGGGTGAGTTTTTATACAAGATTAGACAGGATGAGAAGTACGCGCTGATTTATTCAGGTTTACCAATTGGTGGAGTTTCTGGAACATTGCGAAGCCGTTTTCTTACAACTGCGCCATCTGCGGTTGGGCTAGTGCGCGCAAAGACCGGAACTTTAAATGGAACCGCAACCCTTGCAGGTTATGTTGAATCATTGGATCGCGAGTACATTTTTGTGACACTTGCCGATGAGATTCCAAGTGGAAACACAGCGCTCAAACGTGCACGAGAAGCGATCGACCGAGTTCTAGGAAGAATCGCTGCCCCAAATATTCCAGCAGAGATTTCACCTGCACCTTAATTGTTTGAATAAATCTTTATCTGCCCGCCATAACAAGCGATCCAGGTATTGCCTGTTGGTCGATCGTAAGTAATTCCAATTGGCTCGTTACACACCTTGATGTTTTGTGTAACCTTCATATCGCTGGTGCGCACTCGTGACATGGTGTCGCTTTTGTAGTTAACAACATATAACTGAGAGCCATCGGTATTTATTGCCAGACTTCGGGCGGCGTTACCGGTTTTTACCGACTTTCCAGCTTTGTTATTGATCAGATCCCACGAAGCAACTTTTCCTGAAAGATTCATGGTCACATACATTGTGCTGTTGTCAGGTGATAAAACGATCGCACGTGGATTGCTGCCGATCGGAATAAATGTTGTTGTGAAATCCTGTAGATCAATTACATGGACTTTGCTTCCGCCCATTTCGGCAACATAAGCCTTGGTTGAGTCATTATTTATGGCTATTCCGCGGGGGTATCGCCCAATTTTTACAGTTTTTACAACCTTATTCTTTTCTACCGAGATTACTGAGACTGTGTAAGAACACCAATTGGCAACTAATACATATTTGTTATCGGGTGTTACCTCGACAACCTTTGGCACTGAACCAACTGGATACACAGCATCTATTTTGTAATTACTGCGATTAATTCTGTAAACAAAACTCTTGTCATATCCATCTGAAGGAGAACATGTATCAGTGCCTTCTTTGTTGTAACCCTTTCCGTACATTGCGTAGTTGCTTACATACAGGTACTTGCCATCCGGAGAGAAGGTTCCTTCAACAGGTGCGCCTTTGTATGTGCCAGAATTTTTCGAATAACCAAAATCCTTTAAAGAAACCGAGTCAGAGACTGTGTGCATTAATTCAAAGGTATTTGCGTCATAGACAGTTACAGAGTGCCGGTACATCATGTTGTGCGCGCTCACCACACCATCAGCTGAAGATCGTACTGATTTGGGTGCGATTGATCCGTTAATCGTGTGGATCAACTTCATTGATGGGGTAGATACCTCGGCATGTGCAGGTTGTGCAATTGTGCAGAGCGAGAGAATTGAAGCAAAAATTATGAGTTTAGAGCGCATTACCTAACTGTACTAGTTAGTCGTCATCGCCTTCATCTTCATCATGATCTTCATCCTCATCATGATCTTCATCCTCATCATGATCCTCGTCCTCGTATTCATCATCATCCTCATCGTCGCCACCGGTTGGTAGCTGAGCGATTGAAGGATTAGCTAACTTGTTTGCAGCAACGGTTGCAGCTAGCCCCGCAGTAACTGCAGGTTGAGCAACTTGTGTCGCTGAACTTGCCACTATTGCATTTAATGCAGATGTTGGTTGTTCACTTTGGCTCTGGCCAACAACTGCGCCCGCGCCAAGAATTAACGTTGCAACCAATACTGCACTTACAGGAAGAGATTTAGATACCTTTCGAAGCTCAGGCTTCTCATCGGCCTCGATAATCTCAAACCATTCAGGCTTGTTGTTCTCAGTCATGGAACTACCTTTCATGTTGCATCTGTGGCCTTGGTTGAGAGCAAGGTAACTATTATCCCTGAGAGAGGTCTGGGAGGCGTACTTCTAAAGGCTGGGTAATCTTGGCGCGTGAGCAGCGCTATGCGGGGATACCTCGATCTGATGAAGTTAAGAGTGGTGGAACTCCTACTCGTCTCGACTTTACCTGCAATGGTTTTAGCTGCCAAAGGTTTACCTGATTTTGGTTTAGCTTTTGCAACAATTTTTGCCGGCACATTAGCTGCAGGAAGTGCCAACGCTTTTAACATGGTTATCGAAAGCGATCTCGATAAGTTAATGGCAAGAACTGCGAAGCGACCTGTCGTTACTGGCCAAATATCAAAGAGCAATGCAACTGTGTTTGCATCTGCAATTGGAATCCTTTCTTTGATTATTTTTTGGATCTTCACAACTCCTTTAGCAACCTTGCTTGCATTAATCGCAATTATTTTTTATGTGGTTGTTTACACGATGGCGCTAAAGCAGCGAACCGCTCAAAATATTGTTTGGGGTGGAGCAGCTGGATGTATGCCGGTTCTGATCGGTTGGGCTGCTGTTACTGATTCATTGTCTGCAACAGCTTGGGCGTTTTTCTTTGTAATCTTCTTTTGGACGCCACCACACTTCTGGGCGTTGGCGATTAAGTACAAAGATGATTACGCAGCAGCGGGAACTCCGATGCTTCCTGTTGTAGCTACCAAGGGTCGCGTACTTAAAGAGATGTGGTTCCACACTATTTTGATGGTCGCATCATCTGTGTGGTTAATTCTCTCTGCCGACCTGCCGTTGTGGTCTTTGGTAATCACGGTCGCACTTGGTCTAGTTTTTGCAGTTCAGTTGATCGCGCTTAAAGAGGGATCATCTGAATACGCAAAGGTTGCCGGAAAGATTTTCCAGTGGTCAATTACTTACTTAAGCCTGCTATCGATACTGCTAGTTGTTGCTCAACTACTTAGCTAAAGCTTGTTGTAAATCCTTAATCAGATCACTCGAGTGCTCTAGTCCAACAGATAAGCGCAGTACCGATGGAGTAATTCCCATTTCAGCCTGAATCTCTGGTGATAAACGACGATGAGTTGTTGAAGCAGGATGGGTAATTAAGCTCTTGCTATCACCCAAATTGTTTGAAATATCAATGACTCGAAGCTTGTTCATGAAGGCAAATACCTCTGCTTGGCTGCCATTGAACTCAATACCAATTGTCGATCCACCACGATTACTCATTTGCTTCATCGCCAACTCATGACCTGGGTGAGATTTCAATCCTGGGTAGCGCACAGATTTGATCGCAGGCTGCTTTTCTAAAAACTCTGCAACCGCTTGTGCATTTGAAACCATGCTCTCGACACGCATATGCATTGTTTCTAAAGATTTAACTAAAACCCATGCGTTGAAAGCGCTCAGTGCGGGACCTGTGTGGCGCACAAATGGCAGCAGCTTTTCTTGAATATATGAAGCAGATCCCAACAATGCGCCGGCAAGTACTCGACCTTGGCCATCGATGTGCTTTGTTGCAGAGTACATAACTACATCTGCACCAAGTGCTAATGGCTTCTGCAAAACAGGTGAAGCCATCACATTATCAACGATGACAGTTGCTCCAACTTTGTGAGCAAGCTGGCTCACCATTGCGATATCAACAATCTCAAGCAAAGGATTACTTGGTGTTTCAACAAAGACCGCCTTGGTTGGCTTACTTAAAGCCTTCGCCCAAACTTCAGGATCATTTCCCTTTACTAACTCAAAGGTGACGCCCCACTTAGGCAGAAACTCGGTAATAACAACATGGCAAGAAGAAAACATTGCAGCTGATGCAACGACATGGTCACCTTGTTCAACTAAGCATGCCAGGGATGCAAACATCGCCGACATTCCAGAGCCGGTTGCAACGCACATTTCAGCACCTTCAATTGCAGCCAAACGAGTTTCAAACATCGCGATTGTTGGATTATGAAAACGGCTATAGAGATAGTGATCAGTCTCTTCAGCAAATGAATCAAAGGCCTCTTCAGCGGATGTATATGTAAATCCACTATTGAGAAACAAGGCTTCAGAGGTTTCACCAAAACCTGTGCGAGCAAGACCTGCACGAACTGATTGTGTTTGCGGATGTAAATCCCAGTCAGCTCCCAGCGTTTCTGGACGAGGTTGATACCCCCAAGGTCGTTTACTCATGCCCTAATTGTGGCAGAGTAAGGGCTATGCCTAACACTGCAATTTCCGTTTCAGATCTATCTAAAAAGTACGATGACCGCTTAGCGGTCTCACATATCAACTTCGAAGTACCGCTCGGTACGGTTTGTGGCTTTGTTGGACCAAATGGTTCAGGCAAGACAACCACAATGCGCATGCTGTTGGGTCTAATAACTCCAACAACTGGGCAAGGTCACATCCTTGGTGAACCAATTGATCATCCTGAAAAGTACTTAAGCCGTGTTGGCGCGATGATTGAGGGCCCTGCTTTTTATCCAGCTCTATCTGGTCATGAAAATTTGATGGTGCTTGCACGTCTTGGTGGTTTTCCTATCGAGCGAGTCCAGACTCTTTTGGAAAAGGTTGGACTTGGTGATCGAGGAAAATCTAAGTACAAGACATATTCATTAGGAATGAAACAACGGTTAGGAATTGCGGCGGCCTTATTGCCAGAGCCAAAACTTCTTATGTTGGATGAACCAACAAATGGTCTTGATCCTGAAGGTATTCAAGAAGTCCGTGCATTGCTGCGCGATCTCGCAAATGATGGAACCACGGTTTTTGTCTCCTCACACTTGCTGTCAGAGCTTGAAATCATCAGCGATCACATCGTGATGCTACGCAAGGGTGAAATTGTTTTTGCTGGCCCTATTGGAGATCTGATGGCTAAGCAACAACCAACAATTATTGCTAAATCAATGCAGCACTCTGAGCTTGCACAGATCGTCAAGATTGCAGAAGCCTCCGGGCATCACGCAGTTATTCGAAATGACTCGGTTCATATCTTGGCACCAATGGAATGGGCACCGGTTTTAAACAAGGCAGCCTTTGATGCAGGAATAACCCTTGCTCAACTAGCGCCACAACTGCCAAACCTGGAAGAAACATTTTTTGAGATGACGGGGGATAAGTAATGTTTAATGTTGTCAGAGCAGAACTTCGTAAGTTACGTCGCCCCACATTATTTCTAGGCACCATGGGTGCGGTTGTTTTTTTCAGTGGTCTTTTTTCCGCGCTTCTTTACTTGTTAATTGATTCACCCCAAGGTAACGCAGATCGTGGGCAAGTAATCAGCCGCGAAGTTTTGGCGCTTGCAAGCGGAGGCGTTCAGGGCTTTGCCAGCGTAGGCGGCTTTCTGGGAATCATCGCTCTATGTGTTTTTGCCGCCCAAACTGCGCAGGAGTACACCTACGGAACTCTACGAAATCTTTTGGTGCGCCAGCCAAGCAGAATGAAGATCTTGGTTGGAAAACTCATCTCTATGAAGATCTTTGCTCTAGCGATGATCCTCTTGGCAGCGGTAATCAGCATTGCAACATCTGTGATTCTGGCACCAACTGTGGATGTCTCGACAGATTTGTGGTTTTCAAGTCAAGGTATTGAGTTCATCTATACAACCTTCATCAATGTCACGATTTCAGTTGTAGGTTTTGGAATCATTGGAATGGTTCTGGGTCTTCTGCTTCGCTCACCAATTAGCGCAATTTCATTTGGTGTTCTGTGGTTATTAATTGTTGAGAATTTGCTGGTAGCGGTGAAGAGCTCATTGCAATCATGGTTACCTGGTTCACAGTTGACGATAATTGCTTCAGGCGGAAACGCTGATGTCAGCTATACCCACGCGCTTGCAACTGGCGGTGCATATGTGGCCCTGGGCGCTTTAATCGCATCAGTGCTATTCCTTCGCCGTGATGTAGCTAATTAAGGACACTCACACCTAAAACACCGCTTTTCCAAGGTTGGGCATTTATTCTTTAACCCTTCCCTCCGAAAGGTTAATTGTGAAAAAAAGTTTTAGGGCGATTTCGCTTGCGGTCATTCTAGGTCTGGCGGCATCGTCAGTTCCCGCTATTGCAGCCCCTAAACCAACCTTGGCCGAGATCGAAGCGGCGAAAAAGGTTGAGGCAGCTAAGAAAAAAGCAGCAGATGCACAAGCAAAGAAGTTAGCCGCTGCTAATCAAAGTTTAAGAACACTAACAGCCAAAGCAAATGCCGCTGCAGCTTTATACCGCAAGGCACAAGCAGAGCTTGCAGTTGCAACTACAGCGGCAAACCTTGCAGCTAAACATGCAGCAGAAACCGCCGCAGCGGTAGCAGAGGCACATGCAACCATCGGACGCCTAGCAGCAAATGCTTACATCATGGGCGGCAGCATGACGGATATCCAACCTTTGCTTAGTGCAAATGGCCCACAAGATTTAGTTGATCAACTTTCAACATTAAGCACCTTAGGTGCACAAAACACCGTGGCACTTGCGCGATTTAAAGTTGCTGAAGAAGAAGCCCGTAAAGCAAAGAAGATTGCAGATGATGCAAGAGCCGTGCAAATTGTTGCAACTGAAAAAGAAGATTGCAGATGAAGCTAAAGCTGAACAAGCTAAAGAGGTAGCAAAACTTCAAAAGGTTCAAGATGAGTTGATGCGCCAATTAATGAGCGCTCGCAAAGTCAGAACAACTCTTGAGCAGCAACGTCAGTTGGCATTGCTTGAAGAGAGCCAAGCAAATACCGCTACGCAGACTGCGGGACAGAAAAATGTTTGGCCGGATAAGGGCTTCAAGGGTCGATCTACAATTAGAACAACCCAAGCACAGCGCGATAAGGCGGTTGCCTTTGCAAAGGCACAGGTTCTTGCACGTAAGCCATATATTTGGGGAGACGAAGGACCAAACTCCTTCGACTGTTCTGGTTTGGTTTACGCCGCATACAGAGCAGCTGGTTTAGGGTGGCCTAACTGGGATCGACTTAACTCAGCGCTGTATTCCACTTATACAAAGCACGTTTCCCTCAATGAACTCGTCCCGGGCGACCTTCTCTTCTACTCATACAAGGGAACTATCTCGACAATTCACCACATCACTATCTACGCCGGCAACGGAATGATGTGGGAGGCGAATTCAAAGGGCAGAGGCTTGCTCTACTCAAATATCTACAGCATCAAGGGTTTGATGCCATTTGGTGGCCGCGTCTAATACAGCACTACTCTTAAGCCATGACCACAGCGGTTCCGGCGGTACGAAAAGCTGTACGCACCTGGCTTGAAAGTTATGAAGCTGGTGACAAAGTTCTTGTTGCTGTCTCTGGTGGCGCCGATTCATTAGCATTAGCTCATGCTCTGTCAGTTGAATCCAAAGAGTTTGTCATTACAGTTGTTGGTGTAACTGTTGATCATCAATTACAGAATCAATCAGGTTCGCAGGCAGAAAAAGTTAAGGAACAGTTAAAAAACTTTGGATTAGATTGTTTGATCAAAAAAGTTGATGTTGATTTAAAGGATGGATTAGAAGCATCTGCACGTAAAGCCCGCTATGAAGCTTTGCAAGAAGTTGCGGCTGAACAAAATGCGGTGGCAGTTTTTCTTGGACACACAAGAGATGATCAAGCTGAAACAGTTTTGTTGGGGCTAGCGCGTGGTTCTGGAACACGTTCACTTTCCGGAATGGCTCACCACAATGGACTCTATCTTCGTCCATTGTTAGAGATTACTCGAGTACAAAATGAACAGTATTGCAAAGAGTTGAAGTTGGAGTTTTGGAATGATCCACACAACGAGAATCCAGATTTTTCACGTGTACGAGTTCGTACCGAAGCACTTCCGGTTTTGGAAAAAAGTATTGGTCCAGGAATTGCAGAAGCGCTAGCCCGAAGTGCGCACCTGTTGCGTGATGATGCTGACGCTTTAGATCACTGGGCAAAACGAGAACAAATTCATTTAGATCTTTCAGATCTGGATTGTGCCCACCTAGAAACCCTGCCCCGAGCGATCAGAACTCGGATTATCAGGGCGGCGATCTACGCCGCCGGTGCACCTGCCGGGATGGTGACTATGGAGCATGTAAGCGGGGTTGAGGCCCTAATCTCCGCTTGGAGCGGCCAAGGTGCGCTCAATTTGCCGGGCGGTGTGAAGGTTGAGCGGATTTCGGGCAGACTTTCGCTCTCACATCACCGACCTTAGGGAGAACCGTGGACTTAGAAGCAGTCAAGGGCGATATCGAACGCGTAATCGTGACCGAAGAGCAGTTGCAAGCACGTCTTAAGGAGCTTGCTGCACAGGTTGAAAAAGATTACGAAGGCCGGGATTTACTTCTTGTCGGAGTTCTAAAGGGCGCTGTTATGGCTGTTGCAGATTTTTCACGCGCACTACAACGCCATATCGACATGGATTGGATGGCGGTCTCTTCATACGGTTCCGGCACAAAGTCCAGCGGTGTTGTTCGCATCCTTAAAGATCTAGATCGCGACATCACCGGCAGAAATGTTTTGATTATCGAAGACATTGTTGATTCAGGTCTAACGCTTTCATGGCTTAAGGCAAATCTTGAATCACGCGGAGTTGGCTCAGTAGAAATTCTTTCAATTTTGCGTAAGCCAGAAGCGGCAAAGGTTGAGGTCGATGTTAAGTATGTCGGCTTTGATATTCCCAAGGATTTTGTAATCGGTTACGGACTAGATTTTGACGAGAAGTACCGCAACCTTCCATTTATCGCAGTGCTTGCTAAGCACATGTACGAATAATCTCAGGAGTCTGCATACATGTCACAAGTACAAAAGCCGAAGAAGCAGGTTAAAAAGAGTTTTTCAGGCAAGCAACCATCTAAGAAAGCTCCTACAAAAAGCCAGCGCTTATTGCGTGGACCACTTTTCTGGATCATTGCTGCAATCTTTGCGGTGACGGTATTTGGACAGATCTCTTCAGCAGGAAATCGCTACACACAAATTGAAACTTCACAGGCGTTAGATGCGATCTCTAAGGCACAGGTGCAATCTGCAGAGCTAGTTGATCGCGACCAAAAGATTCGCCTAATACTCAACCCTGGCACCACAATTAAGGGCTCCTCAAAGGTAGAAGCCTTTTATGTTGCACGCCAAGAGCCAACAATTGTTGATGCACTAACTGGTAATCCGCCAGTAAAGGGTTGGAATGTAAAGGTTCCTTCTCAATCTCTCTTTGTTTCATTCCTATTTTCAATTCTTCCCTTCTTGTTGATCGGCTTCCTCTTCTTCTGGATGATGAGTCAGGCACAAGGCGGTAACAGAGTCTTTCAATTTGGAAAATCTCGCGCGAAACTTCAAGACAATGATGTTCCTAAGACAACCTTTAAGGATGTTGCCGGTGCAGATGAAGCCCTTGCCGAACTCGATGAGATTAAAGATTTCTTAGCAAAGCCAGAAAAGTACGCACCATTGGGCGCAAAGATTCCTAAGGGAGTTTTATTGTTTGGCCCTCCAGGAACAGGAAAGACTCTTCTTGCCCGCGCAGTTGCTGGCGAAGCTGGTGTTCCTTTTTATTCAATCTCAGGCTCTGACTTTGTAGAAATGTTTGTTGGTGTTGGTGCGGCTCGTGTTCGCGATCTATTTACTCAAGCAAAAGAGAATGCACCTGCAATTGTCTTTATAGATGAGATCGACGCAGTCGGACGTCAACGTGGTGCTGGTATGGGTGGCGGTCATGATGAACGTGAACAAACCCTTAATCAGCTTCTTGTCGAGATGGATGGCTTTGAGGAAAACTCAAAGGTCATTTTGATTGCAGCTACTAACCGCCCAGATGTTTTAGATCCAGCCTTGCTTCGACCAGGTCGCTTTGATCGCCAGATCGCAGTTGATCGTCCAGATCTCAAGGGACGCGAAGCGATCCTGCAGGTTCATGCAAAGGGCAAGCCAATTAGCGATGAGGTAAAGCTAGTTGATTACGCACGTCGCACACCTGGTTTTACAGGTGCTGACCTAGCAAATGTTCTCAATGAAGCGGCGCTACTTTCTGCTCGAGATAACAAGGCGAGCATTGGCAATGTAGAACTTGATGAAGCAATCGATCGCGTAATGGCAGGCCCACAACGCAAATCACGTTTGATGAATGATGATGAACGTCGCGTTACCGCGTACCACGAAGCAGGTCACGCACTAGTTGCACATGCGCTTCCACATACAGATCCTGTACATAAGGTAACGATCATGCCTCGTGGGCGTGCACTTGGTTACACAATGGTTCTTCCAGATGAAGATAAGTACTCAACAACACGTAACCAATTGTTAGATCAATTGGCGTACTCACTAGGTGGCCGTGCTGCAGAAGAGTTAATCTTCCATGATCCTTCAACTGGAGCATCAAATGATATTGAGAAGGCAACAGCGCTTGCTCGTGCGATGGTTACTCAGTACGGAATGACTGAAGCTATCGGTGCAATCAAACTTGGTGGAGGTTCAACCGAACCTTTCCTTGGTCGCGATTACGGCAATCAACGTGATTACAGCGAGAACATTGCAGCAGTTGTTGATCGCGAGATTCGTACATTGATTGAAAATGCTCACCAAGAGGCATTTGATATTTTGGTTGCTAATCGCAAGATTCTTGATGAGATGGTGGTTCAACTTCTTGAAAAGGAAACTCTGAATAAGGAAGAGATCGCCGAGATCTTCAAAAAGGTAAAGCTTGTTACTAAGCGTCCTGCTTGGACAGGTTCAGCTACACGCATTCCATCGGAGCAACCTCCTGTTGATGTTCCAGAGCGTTTAGTCGTTGAAGCACCTGTTGAAGAAAAGAAGAAGCCGGCACGACGCAAGAAGGCCGCCAGTGACGGTAAATAAGGTCACTGTTACAGATGGTCGTGCATCTGGTCCCTACGACCAGGAACGCGCAGAAAAGGCTGTCCGCGAACTGCTCTTGGCACTTGGCGAAGATCCAGATCGTGAAGGCTTAAAGGAGACTCCTGCACGTGTTGCACGTGCAATGAAAGAGAACTTTGAGGGATTGTGGCAATCACCAGAAGATGTATTAACAACAACCTTTGATATTGGTCATGAAGAGCTAGTAATTGTTCGCGACATCGAAGTCTTTTCTCACTGCGAACATCACTTAACCCCGTTTCATGGTGTTGCACATATTGGTTACATCCCCCGCGGCAAAATAACCGGTCTTTCAAAGTTAGCCCGCCTTGTTGACATGTACTCAAAGCGTCCACAAGTACAAGAACGACTAACAACTCAGATCGCTGATGCGATGGTCGATATTCTTGATCCACTTGGCGTGATTGTGATTATTGATTGCGAGCATCTGTGCATGTCAATGCGCGGGGTAAAGAAGTCACACGCTCGCACAACAACATCAGCGGTTCGTGGTGCCTTAACAAATCCTGCTACTCGTGCAGAAGCAATTTCCTTAATCACCAAGGGATAAATCATGTTGGTGATGGGCATTTTGAATGTAACGCCTGATTCATTTGCCGATGGTGGAAGACACAACGATTTTGAAGCCGCTATTGCTCGCGGCCTTGAAATGATTGCAGAAGGTGTAGACATCATTGATATTGGGGGAGAATCAACCCGACCAGGTGCAGATCGAGTCAGCGAAGTAGAAGAGATCGCTCGAACGATTCCGGTTATTGCCGAGCTAGCTAAACATGGAACACCAATTAGCATCGACACAATGCGTGCAAGCACCGCACATGCAGCGGTTAAAGCAGGTGCATCAATTATTAATGATGTCAGCGGAGGATTGGCAGATCCCGAAATGCTTCAAACCGCCGCTGAATTAAAGGTGCCTTACATCGCAATGCATTGGCGTGGTCAGTCAAAAGATATGAATTCCAAGGCTATTTACGCAGATGTAGTTAGTGATGTGATTTCAGAGCTCAATGTCCGTATCGAAGCGGCGCTAGCTGCTGGAATCCAAAAAGATAAGTTGATCATCGATCCAGGTCTTGGCTTTGCAAAGGATGCCGAACACAACTGGGCCATCATTGATTCAATTGATCGTTTTGTCGCTATGGGTTATCCGGTTTTGGTGGGCGGTTCACGGAAAAGATTTCTGGGGGGAGAGTCTCCAGATGAACGTGAACAGGCAACAATTCAACTGACTAAGCGGCTTGGCACAACAGGTGTGTGGGCGGTTAGAGTTCACAGTGTGAAGCCACATAAGGAGGTGCTTGGCTAATGAAGGATCAGATTGTTTTGACCGGAATTCATGGCTTTGGGTACCACGGCCTCTTTGATCATGAGAGAAAAGATGGACAAGACTTTTTTGTGGACTTAACTTTAATTATTGATTTAACCGCACCTTCTAACTCGGATGCGATTGAAGACACAGTTAATTACGGTGAGATTACAGATTTAGTTGTTGAAGAGATTACAAGCAATCCGGTTAACTTGATTGAAAAGTTGGCAGGAAGAATTGCAGAAAGAGTGCTTAATCAGCATCTCAAGGTCCAACAAGTTTCAGTCACTGTTCATAAGCCACAGGCACCGGTTGCAGCACAACTTAAAGATATCGCTGTTGTTGTAAACAGAAGTCGATGAAAGCTGTCGTTGCGCTAGGTGCCAATATTGGTAACCCACGAGAAAATCTGGATTTAGCGATCGCTTTACTGCAAGAAGCTACAGATGTTAAAAAGGTTTCAACCTATTACTCAACTGCACCCGTAGGTGGTCCAGAGCAACCAGATTACTTAAATGCGGTGTGCATTATCGAAAGTGATTTACCAGCAATGGATTTGCTCTCACTGTTGCATGGCATCGAGAAAAGCATGGGCAGAGAAAGAACCATTCACTGGGGCCCACGAACTATTGATCTGGATCTGATTCAGTATGGGGGATTATTAAGCAAGGCCGATGAGTTAAGGCTTCCTCATCCACGCGCACATGAACGTCGCTTTGTTCTAGAGCCATGGTTTGAAATTGAGCCTGATGCAATCCTGCTTACACATGGTTCAATCAAAGAACTTTTGGAGCAATTGCCTGCTTAGAGGTAAACTTTGCAACATCTCGCCCGGTACCTGAAAGGACTGGAGCCACTGAAATGACTGTATTAGTGCCAACTATGGGCGCCTTGCATAAAGGCCACCAAGCGTTGATTAAGCGTGCTCGCACACTGGATAAAGATGTCATCGTTAGTATTTTTGTAAATCCATTGCAGTTTGAAAATAAAGATGATCTTGAGAAATACCCACGCACTCCGCAGCGCGACATAGAGATCGCAACTATCGCTGGGGCAAATGAAGTCTGGTTTCCTGAATATGAAGATCTTTACCCCGAAGGCTTTAAAACATTAAGTGCAGGATCGCTAGGAAATATCTACGAAGGCGCATCACGTCCTGGTCACTTTGATGGTGTGGTTACAGTTGTTGATCGCTTGTTTGCGATCGCAAAGCCGGACAAGGCGATCTTTGGTGAAAAGGATTTTCAACAGCTAACAATCATTAAGGCAATGAAGAGCAAGGTTGAAGTTGTTGCAGTTCCGACGGTACGTGAATTTGATGGTTTGGCATTGTCATCCCGCAATGTTCGTTTAACTGAATCTGGACGCGAAACCGCACTTGTTATCC
>JBEDKL010000026.1:0-7605 GCA_041172145.1 Actinomycetota bacterium | reverse complement strand
ACCTATGGCTTCCCAAGCCGCAGTCGATAAGCATCGTGTAACCGCTGTTCTTGTTTCCCACAATGGAGCGGTGTGGTTGCCCGAAGTTGTTGCAGCGCTAACCTCTCAAACTCGACCAATTGATCTCATCACCGCGGTTGATACTGGATCGCAGGATGCATCTACAAAACTTCTAAAATCTGCACGCATCCCATTTGTTTCTGCAGATGTTGAAACAGGTTTCGGTCAAGCTGTTTCATTAGCTGTTAGTAAGTTAGCTAACGCGGTTGAACATGAATGGATTTGGTTGATTCATGATGATTGCGCACCAGCACCAACAGCGCTCGCAGAGTTATTAGCTGCAATTGATGATCGACCACAAGTTGTAATGGTTGGTCCAAAGTTATTGGGTTGGCATGATCGAACACATTTACTTGAAGCTGGCGTCAGCATTGCAGGAAATGGTGCCCGTTGGACTGGGCTTGAACCTTTGGAGTATGACCAGGGTCAGCATGATGGCGACCACGATGTTTTAGCTGTTAGTACAGCTGGAGCATTGATCCGTCGTGATGTCTTTGAGGAGCTAGGTGGATTAGATCCCAACTTAACTTTGTTTAGAGATGATGTTGACTTTGGCTGGCGTGCCCGTGCCGCAGGTCATTCAGTAATGGTTGCAACCGCCGCCGTTGCTTTTCATGCTCAAGCTTCAGCAACAGAACGTCGTACAGTTGAAGTTGACGGTGCATTTCTACATCGTCCATTGCTTTTAGATCGACGCAACGCTGCATATGTTTTGCTTGCTAACTCTTCATGGTGGATCTTGCCGTGGCTTGCGGTGCAGTTACTGGGAACGGCAATTGCTAGAGCTATTGGTTACTTAATTGCAAAACTTCCAGGCTATGCAGCCGATGAGATTTTGGCGGTTGGTGCGGTAATCGTAAAGCCCGGCGTGATTATTGCTGCTCGTAAGGTTCGAAAGAAACAACGCTTTGTATCGGCTCGAGTTATTGCAGAGTTCATTCCTCCAAGATGGTCACAGATACGCCTTGCAACTGAAGGCCTAGTAGACAAGGTTCGCGCCAGGGTTTTCCCTGAAAATAATCAGGTGTCTACATCTTCTGTATTAGATACCAATGAAGATGAAGATTTACTGTCACCGGTTAACACCAACAATTGGCTCAGTGTTTTTAAGCGCCCAGAGGTAATTGGCTTTACTTTGATTTGCTTGATCAGTTTGCTCAACTCTCGTAATCGTTTTGGAGCTCTCGTTGGTGGCGCCCTTCCGATTTCACCAGCAGGTGCAACTGATTTATGGCGAACTTACTTTGAGTCTTGGCACCAAGTTGGTATGGGATCAACTGTTGCTACCCCAACCTGGGTAGCGATCACAGCAACCGCTTCTATTTTCTTCCTGGGCAAGGTTCAGTTCTTGATTACCGCCTTTTTCTTGGTGGCACCTGTTGTCATGATGTTTACCGCATCGACGCTACTTAAGCGTTTGACTAGTAACGCATGGATTTCAATTCCTGCGGCCTTTCTTTATGCAATCTCACCTGTTGCAATTGCAGCGGTTTCTACCGGTCACATAGCAACAGTTCTTTTCATGATTCTGGCGCCATATGTTGCTTTGCTGCTGCGCGATATTGAAAAAATCCAAGATTTCACCTGGAGAAAGATTGCCGGGATATCACTTTTGTTGGCACTTCTTTACGGTTTCTCACTGATGATTTTTGTCATCGGCCTGGTCGCTGGAATCATTTCAACCCTTAGCGATTATGAAAAGCATGCTCAACAAGCTGATTCACCTCTGTACTCATTGCGTCTGCAAAAAAGAGCTGCTCTTATCTTCATTCCATTTGTAATGAACGCTCCGTACTCACTAGAGGCGATCGCGCGCCCAAGTCGTTTCTTGGTTGAACCAGGGCTACTGATTTCAGGCGGGGGTCCACTGAATGCATTGTTTGGCAATCCAGGTGGTGCAAATGCACTTCCGGTTTGGCTAGTAAGCCCAATTCTCTTGGTGTTGCTTGTTTCGCTATTCTCTTCAACCCATGCCCGACGCATTGCCGAGTACGGCATCGGTGCGTTGGTACTCGGGGTCATTCTCTCAGCTCTTTCAATTTCTACCCACGGAAATGAAGCCTCATCAAAGGTTTGGCCTGGTCCGGTGTTGGTATTGGTTACCTTGGCCTCGGTTGCATCAGGAACAGTTCTGCTTGATCGACTTCGTGAAACTTTGGTCCTTAGCCATATTCACTATCGCCATATTCTTTCCGCGTTGCTCTTGTTTACAACTTTTGCTTACTCAGTGTTGGCGATCGGATGGTCTGTTTCAAAGGGTTCAGATTCCTTGGTTCAGGCAAATAAAGAAACGGTGATGCCCGCCTTCTTAAGTGTTGAAGCTGACACAAAGATTCTTGTGTTACGTGAGGTTGGCAATAAGAATGAGAAGAAGATTCAGTACTACATTTCGCGCGGACAAGATATTTCATTAGGCGAACCAGATGTGGCACCTTCACAAACCGCTGCCATCGCAGAGGCAGCACGTGGCTTGATTGACGGATCAGGGGTTACAAGTAGTACGACATTAAGCAACTATGGCGTGAAGTACCTTTTTGTGAAGACTCCATTTAAGCGAGAGATCATTCGCACCATCGATGGCCTTGGTGGATTCTCTCGAACCTCCGCCACTTCTTTAGGTGTTGTTTGGAAGGTAAGTGCTCCTGCTTCACGACTTATGTTTATAGGTGCAGATGGTGTTCGCAAAGAGTTGCAAGCGGGCGAAGTTGGCGCACGTATCTATATTCCTACCGCCGGAACCCTTGTATTAACTGAAACTTACAACCGCTCATGGCAGATAGTTCAGAATGGTTACCGCCTCGAGCGAGATAAGAATGAACAAGGACTGCCTGTCTTTACAGTTACCGAACCTGGTGAGATCTCATTGATTCACGATGGAACGGTACGTAGAGGCTGGCTTTCACTTCAGTTGATTTTCTTTGTAGTTGTTCTTGTCATGGCACTTCCTGCAGGCCGCCGCAAGAGTGAAATCTCAGAGAAGGAGCTTGCATGAAACTTTCTCGTCCTTTGAGATTTATAGCCTTTGTTGGTGTTGCAATCATCTTGGGTTCGGTGCTGAATGTTGCCGTGACAAAGAAAAGCTATTCAGAGAACTATCCGGCAGTTGTCTGTCCGCCAACCTTGCCTGGGCTCTCGTCGCAGATCTCTTTATCTTCTCGTCAAACCCAGTTTCAGCGTCTGCAAAACAGAAGCACCGCAACCTTGCCTGTAAAGGTATTGCGCCTGCCAGTTCAGAAGGACTCACTTCTTTTCAATGCAGAGGGCTCAACACCAGTTGCTTGGCAGAGTCGTTCAGGTAACTGGGCTGGAGGAACCTTGTGTTCTGGACCTGTTTCATCTCAATGGTTTGTGGGCGCAAGCGCCGATATCACTACAAAGGCTCGGTTAGTCATCGTCAATAGCGGGTTAAGCGATGCTGTTGTAGATGTTGAAGTCTTTACTGAAAATGGAAGACAACCTCAAAGAGTTTTGACAGTACCTTCTAAAAATTACTTGGTTATTTCTGTTGACTCATTGGCACCTGGAGATAAAAAACTAACAGTAAATATTGTTACAAGATCAGGCCGAGTAAACTCCTTTTTAATTGATGAACAAGGCAAAGGTCTGCGCGCTTTAGGTGGAGATTTTGTTAATCCGATCAACACCCCTAGTCGCACTCTGGTTATTCCTGCGATTCCAAATCGCACAAAGTCAGGCACACAAGGATCTGACGCGGTTCATCTCCTGCGCGTTTTAACACCAGGTGATGTAGATGCAAGCATCACAGTTGAACTTCTCTCTGCAGATGGGGTATTCATTCCAGTTGGTCTGAATTCACGTAGCATCTCGGCTGGTTTGGTTTCAGAGTTCGCATTCTCACCAAAGATTTCCGCCGCCGCTTTTGCCATCAAAATCACGGCGACTGAACCAATCGTCGCAGCGGTTGAATCCACCGTGCCCGTGGGGTCTCGAAAAGATTTTGTCTGGAGTACGCCAACGCCACCATTATCTGAGTTCACAATTGCTCTGACTGGGCTATCACCATTGATCGCATTTGCAGCTCCGGAAATCAATGTGGCTATTGATCTTACTTTGGTAAATGGCAAGGTGATTCGCAAAGCAGTCCAAGGAACTGACATTGTCACCTGGAAGGTTCCGGCTGCGGCTCGATCAATCAAGATAACAAAGGTCAGCGATGATACGTATGCAGGAGCTTTGGTCACATCGGTGAATGGTTATGGGTATTTTCCAATAGCCCCCGGAAGTATTCTCACCCGGGTTGAAATTCCGGACTCAAATATTCGTATTTTGAATCCTTGATAATCCCAACTTTTTGTACCTGTTCCCACTAATGTTTCATATATGAGAACTCAAGGTGGTCGCGGCTGCTCCCGTGCTGGATGCAGATCTCATGCAACCATGACCTTGACCTATATCTACTCTGAGTCAACGGCAGTTGTTGGCCCACTAGCAACATTTTCAGAGCCACATGCTTACGATCTCTGCGCAGTTCACGGAACTCGCTTGAAGGTTCCACATGGTTGGAGCGTCATCAAGCAAGAACTAGATGGTGCATCAACCGGTCCTAGCGAAGATGATTTGATGGCGATTGCAGATGCCGTTCGCGAGGTCGGCACAAAAGATATAGAGCCAATCACAGCAACTCAATCAACTTCTGCTCAACAACAAATTGGTCGACGCGGCCATCTTCGCGCAGTTCCTTCATAACCAATCATGGATCAGATACCCAACATTTTTAAAGCCTACGACATTAGAGGTTTAGTAGATACAGAGATCGATGCCGATTTTGCTTTTGCAACAGGAATGGCATTTGCCCGTTTCCTACAAATAGAGCGTGAGCCAGGAACTATTGTCATTGGCGAAGATATGCGCCCATCTTCACCAGAGCTTGCTGATGCTTTCTCTGCAGGTGCAATGTCGCAGGGTATGGATGTAATTCGTATCGGATTGGCATCAACAGACATGTTGTACTTTGCATCTGGAAAATTAGGTTTACCCGGTGCGATGTTTACAGCAAGCCACAATCCAGCTCAATACAACGGAATTAAGCTCTGCTTAAGCCATGCCCGCCCAATTGGTAAAGAATCTGGATTGTTGACTATCGAGAATTTTGTTCGTGAAGGTTCACCGATTGCATACCGAAGTGTTGGCGTCGAAAAGCAACGCAACATGTTGGAAGAGTATGTAGATCACCTCTTAACTTTGGTAGATGTATCGGCAATTCGTCCCCTAAAAATCATCGTTGACGCCGGAAATGGCATGGCTGGACATACTGCGCCTGCGATATTTGCTCGACTTAACTGCGAAGTAATCCCAATGTACTTCGAGTTAGATGGATCATTTCCAAACCATGAAGCTAACCCGCTAGATGAATCAACATTAAAGGATTTAAAGCAAGCCATGATCGATCAGAAAGCAGATTTAGGTCTTGCTTTTGATGGAGATGCTGATCGTTGCTTCTTGGTAGATGAGCGAGGCGTCGCAGTTAATCCTTCGGCACTTACAGCTTTGATTGCACAGCGCGAGCTCAAGAAGCGCCCTGGTTCAAATATTATTTACAACTTGATTTCATCACGCGCGGTAAAAGAGGTTATTGAAGAAAACGGTGGCAAGGGTTTACGTAGCCGAGTCGGGCACTCATACATAAAGAAGATGATGGCTGAAAGCGGTGCGATCTTTGGCGGCGAGCATTCAGGACATTTTTACTTCAAAGAGTTTTGGATGGCAGATAGCGGCGCACTTGCAGCGCTGCATGCAATAGCTGCACTTGGCGAAAGCCCTGCAACGATGTCTGAACTATTGGCCCCCTTCATTAGATATCAATCAAGTGGTGAGATCAATTCAAAGGTTGCAGATACCAAAGAGGCATCTGAGCTAGTTCGTAAGAGCTATCAATCAAGTGATGTTCAAATCGATGATCTTGATGGCCTTACCGTCAACGCCGATACCTGGTGGTTCAATCTGCGCCCATCAAATACTGAGCCTCTACTAAGACTTAACGTTGAGGCTTCTACTCAGGCTCAAATGGAGTCGGTACGTGATGCGGTTCTCTCGCTAATCCGCGGCTAACACCCGTTTTTCATTACAAGCTTTTCTCAAGGGGGCAGTAACCTATGCCTATAGCCGCCTAGCACAGTAGAGCCCTACGCCTTAGGTATCCAATTAATACTTTGATTACCAATTAAGGAGATTTACGTGAACGTTCCAGTAACTTCAACTCTTCCAAAGCATGACATCGCTGATGCTTCACTTGCAGCGCAAGGTCGCCTCAAGATCGAATGGGCAGAGCGCAACATGCCAGTGCTTGCTCAAATCCGCGAGCGTTTTGAAAAGTCACAGCCATTTGCAGGTGTACGCATCTCTGCATGTATGCACGTAACAACTGAGACCGCGAACTTGATGCGCGTGCTTAAGGCTGGTGGAGCAGAGATCGCTCTTTGTGCATCAAACCCTCTTTCAACTCAGGATGACACTGCTGCAGCTCTAGTACATGAGTACGGCATCTCAGTTTTTGCTCGTAACGCAGTTGATCGCGATGGCTACTACAAGCACATCAATGCAGCCCTAGATATCGAACCTCACCAGGTATTTGATGATGGTTGCGATCTTGTAAATACATTGCACACAACTCGTAAAGAGTTAATCCCTAACATTGCAGGTGGTTGCGAAGAGACAACAACTGGAGTTATCCGTCTGAACCAGATGGCAAAGGATGGCGCACTTCAGTTCCCAATGATCGCTGTGAACGACACAGATACAAAGCACATGTTTGATAACCGTTACGGAACAGGTCAGTCAACACTTGATGCTGTTTTCCGTGCAACTAACTTCTTGCTTGCAGGTCGTGTAGTTGTTGTAGCCGGATTTGGTTACTGCGGTAAGGGTGTTGCAGAGCGCGCAAAGGGAATGGGCGCTGATGTAATCGTTACTGAAATCGATCCAACCAAGGCACTTGATGCAATGATGCAGGGCTTCCGCGTGATGCCAATGATCGATGCTGCAAAGCTCGGCGATGTGTTTATTACAGTTACTGGAAACCGCGATGTATTGCGCGATGAGCACTTTGCGGTCATGAAGGATGGCGCAATCATGGCTAACTCAGGTCACTTTGATATTGAAATCGATGTGGCTTGGCTTGAGCAGAATGCAAAGACAAAGAACGCAAAGATGCGTCACCAGACAGATGAGTATGTGCTCTCAGACGGGCGTCGTTTGCTACTTCTAGCTGAAGGTCGCTTGGTTAACCTAGGAGCTGCAGAAGGCCACCCAGCATCTGTTATGGATATGTCATTCTCAGATCAGGCGCTAACAGCTGAGTACCTAGTTAAGGAAGCAAAGAATCTCAAGCCAGGTGTACATGAAGTTCCTACATACATCGACAAGGAAGTTGCTTCACTCAAGTTGATCAGCATGGGTGGACGTATCGATGTTCTTACACCTGCACAAGATATGTACCTGAACTCTTGGGAGCACGGTAGCTAATGACTTTAGTTATGGTCGTCGATGACGACCAAGATCTCGCAGAGATGCTCGGCATCGTTTTAA
>JBEDKL010000025.1:0-7798 GCA_041172145.1 Actinomycetota bacterium | reverse complement strand
AGCTCTGCTAAATACTCTTGAGCTTCAACTCCGACCGATGATGCCTTGACGCGAAGCGGCAGATCCTTGGTTACAAGGACAACATCCTTGCCATCTGACATCAGATTTTTTGAGATCGCCAGGATTCGTGAATCATTGGTTCCATCACGAAGGAAGCCATGAGGCAGGGTTGAAAGATCGGTGTGATTGAGCTCTACCGAAAGGGTTCCGCCTTCAGGGGTAATTGTCAGAGCTTTATCTAGGCGGCCATGACTTACCCGCAGATCATCCAGGGCGCGCAAAGCGGCGCGGGCGAAGTAGCCCAATTCAGGGTGATCACGTTTGGTTTCTAGCTCTCCGATAACTGCGATCGGGATGATGACTTCATGTTCGGCAAATCTATAGAGCGCTCCGGGGTCTGCGAGCAATACGCTGGTATCTAAAACAAAGGTTTTCTTAGCTTTTTGACCCTTAGCTGCCAATGAACGCTCCTAGATTTAATTGTTGTCGCCGGAAAGTGCTTCGGATAAGTGAAAAGGTAGAACCGCCGGCGGGCAATTGTGTGCAGACACGCGAGATTGAAAAGTTAAATCTTGGTATCGATTTATGAACCGAAGCGACGCTGTCTTTCAGAGTAAGAGCGAAGGGCGCGCAGAAAATCGACCCGGCGGAAATCTGGCCAATAGGCCTCGCAGAAGTAAAACTCTGACAGGGCGCTTTGCCACAACAAGAAACCACCAAGACGTTGTTCGCCAGAGGTGCGGATCAATAGCTCGGGATCTGGCTGACCTGCGGTGTATAAATACTTTGAAATATCTTCAGTTGTTAACTTCTCTTGTGCATCCTTGATGGAATGCCCAGCGGCTTCTTCCTCATTTAAGTAACTCTTGACCGCATCTACGATTTCGCGGCGACCGCCATAGCTAATGGCCACATTGACTTCGATGCCATCGTTGCGGATTGGCTTGAGCGAACTGAGTTTTTCTTCAAGCCAGGGTGGAAGTAGATCCATCGCACCCACCGCTTTGATATTCCAACGACCAGTAGCGGCTAACTCATCAACGGTGTCGCCAATGATCTTAAGCAGCTCATCGATCTCATCTTGTGATCGCTTGAAGTTATCGGTTGAAAGCAACCACAAAGTTACGACCTTGACCTGAGCATCATCACACCAGCCAAGAAATTCAATGATCTTGCTGGCACCTGCTTTGTGGCCGTGAGGATCATTGTTGGTTGGATTTGATTTAGCCCAGCGACGATTTCCATCAAGAATTACACCAACATGGTGAGGGGTCTTGGAAAAGTCGAGAGATCCGACCAAACGCCGCTCGTACAGCGGGTAGATCAGAGCTTTAAGTACTTTACGAATATTGGCGAACAACTCTGCGCTCCGCAGCGATAGATGCGATTGGAAGGGTGCCGGCCAAGATAAGCCAGATGATCTTCTTCATGGGCCAGCGGGCTTTGACCGAGAATTGAATAGCAACCAGAACGTAGAGGGCGTAAATCCAGCCATGGACAAAGGGAATCCAGGCAACCGCTTCCTTCCATTCGGGATTGTTAAATAGATACACCACAGGCAGATCCACAAACCACAAGAGAAGGGACATAACTCCGGCTACTAGCGCCATAAATCGGTACCGCTTAATTGCTCCGCTCATGGGGTAACTCTACGGCGATAGAAGGGTAGAAACACCACAACGGCGGCCATGAGCCACCAAATGACTACATAAGAAAGGTGTTGCCAATAGAAGCCAGGGATCTTGGGGTTCAACTTTTCTTCAGCAATACGGGTGCGCTCTAGTTCGATGCCTCGTACCGATTCAGATCGAGCCTGGATGTATCCATCATATAAATCTAGATCTGTAAGCCCAACAACTACCGCGCTATCTAATCTAGAGATGATTCCAGGGGTGTTATCTGCGCGATCTGTAAATTGGCTGGCCACTAAAACACCTTCAATATCAATATTCATTGATTGCGCAATATCTGGATTTTTCAATCGCTCTGACCATAGGCCTCGCACAACCAAAATTGCAGAGCCTTCATCGACTTGGGCTAATGCAACCTCCCAATCTGCGACTACTCCATCACTATCAATTTGGTTTGGTGCCCTGAAATTTGCGATGTACTTTCCAGTTAAGGAAACAGTTCTGTTAAGAGCTTTCGCATCTAGCGCTACACGGGGTTGTGCCACCGATTGCAATGTAACAACATTTGTATCAATTGTTCGGGCGACCTTTAAACTTGCCTTTAAATCCGCAGCACGCTCTAGCTGCCAAAAACCTAAACCAACAAACAATGCAGCGATAGCAACTACTGCGATTGCTTGGAAAAACTTGTAAAGAAAATTACTCGGTTGTGTCATCGCTTCGATCTATGGCCATGAAGCGCTTATAAAAATTGCGCAACAAAAGGGCGACCGCAATTACTAAAAGGCTAACTGTTACTGAGCCAGCTGCTCCCATGAAGATTTCTTCTTGTTCCATGAGATAATCATGTCATGCAATCTCCAGAGCCGTTCAACTACGAAGAGCGATACGGCGCTTCAAAGGCCACTCGCTGGCCTGTTATCGCCCTAGTTGTTGCGATTCTGGGAGTTTCTTGGTTGATGTGGACCGCTTTGTATCACTCCAATCCACCGCTTCGCTCTCAACTGATCTCTTTCACAATTCCCAACGATCGTGAAGCATCGGTTCGGTACTCCATTGAAAGAAGTGATGGACAGCGAGTTGTGGTCTGCACCTTGATCGCTCGGGACTTTGATAAAAGTATTGTGGGACAGATTGATCATGAAATCCCCGCAGGTCAATCAAAGGTTGAACTGGTCACCATTGTTCCTACGCGTAGCCAAGCGGTAAATGCTGATGTATCCAGTTGTCGCCTCCAGTAATTAGCCAGTACCGTTACCTCTTATGACACAGACATGGTTAACCCAAGAAGCCGCCGATCGGTTGCGTGCTGAGCTGGAGCAACTAGAGGGCCCTGGTCGCAAAGATGTCACAGCAAAGATTGAAGCTGCACGTGCTGAAGGTGACCTCAAGGAAAATGGCGGGTACCACGCAGCTCGTGATGAGCAAGGCAAGATGGAGGCGCGCATTCGTCAGTTAAAGCAGATGCTAGAAAACGCCCACATCGGAACTCCACCAGCAAGTGCCGATGGCAAGGTGGGTGCAGGAATGGTTGTTACAGCGATCATTGCAGGCGATGAGATGAAGTTTTTAATTGGCTCACGTGAGATATCTTCAGGTGATCTCGATGTGTATAGCGAGAAATCGCCTCTTGGCGCTGCTGTTCTTGGTCAAGATATTGGCGCAAAGGTTTCTTACACAGCACCGAATGGTCGTGAAATCTCAGTAGAGATTGTTGCAGCTGAGTTTTACGCTTAAATATCTAAAGCAAAAACCAGGTATTAGCTGGAGTAGTTTTTGTACTTACGGATACTTAGTGGAATAAAGATCGCCATCAAGATCACCATGTAGAGCAATGATGTCTCTAATGGATGCTGACTTGGCCATGAATTAGCTGTTGCACCAAACTCATTTTCTAGACCAAACAATTGACGGCAAGCTGCAACCATCGTTGAAACCGGGTTCCATTCGGCAAAGTACTGCAAGGCTCGAGGCATTCCGGTAGTTGGCGCAAAAGCGTTTGATAAGAAGGTCAACGGAAAGGTAACCAAGAATCCAACGCTTTGAACGGTACGAGCCTCTTTGACTGACAGACCAACCAAAATTCCGATCCATGAGAGGGCGTAGCCAAACATAAAGAGGAATAAGAAAGCCAAAGTGGTTTGAAGGATTCCTGAAGTTGGACGCCATCCCACTGCAAAACCAGCAAGTGCCATAACAACCAGAACCAAAATATTGAGCAGTGCATCACCAAAGGTGCGACCAATAATTACCGCGCCGCGTGAGATCGGAAGAGATCTAAAGCGATCAATCAATCCCTTCTTCATATCCTCTGCTAAACCGATCGCAGTCGATGCCAAGGTAAAGGCAACTGTCTGCACAAAGATTCCGGGCATTAAGAGCTGCACATACCCGCCAGGCTGACCTGTATCAATTGAGCCACCAAATACATAGCGGAACAACAACACAAACATAACCGGCTGAATTGTTGAGAAAACAAGTAGCTCTGGAACACGGGCTAACTGAAGTAATTGGCGCTTGGTGATGACTAATGCATCGTTCATTGCATTTTTCACTTCTTGCCCCCTCTCTTCTTCTTAGCCACTGGTTCATCGACTGTTTCTTCGGCAACATGGCCTGTCAATGACAGAAACACATCATCTAAAGAAGGTCGCTTTAAACCAATATCCAATGGGTGGATCTTGGCATCATCCATTTGTCGCAAAGCATCCATCAAATCCTTAGATCCATGGAGCACGGGTGCGCTTACAGTTCGCAAATCAACATGTGTTGCCTGGCCGCTGATCTTTGCCACGATCTCTTTTGTCTTATCTAAATCCTCAGGCTCGACAGTAATTTCTAGGCGTTCTCCGCCAACCTGCTTTTTCAAAGCATCAGATGTACCGCGAGCGATTACCGTTCCGCGATCAATAACTGCGATCTCATCTGCTAATTGATCTGCTTCTTCTAAATACTGAGTTGTTAAAAGCAAGGTAACGCCGCCCTTTACGAGCTCCTGAATTACCTGCCACATATCTTGGCGACCACGTGGATCCAGACCAGTTGTTGGCTCATCTAAAAAGAGAATCTTTGGCTTAACAATTAAAGATGCCGCTAAATCAAGGCGGCGACGCATTCCACCTGAATAAGTCTTGATTGGGCGTCTCGCAGCTTCAGTTAAATCAAACCGTTCTAATAACTCATTTGCGCGATCTATCGAGCTTTGTCGACCTAAGTGATACAAACGGCCAAACATCACCAAGTTATCCCAGCCAGTTAATGTCTCATCAACAGCTGCATACTGACCTGATAAACCAATTTGTTCGCGCACCTTGTCTGGATGCTTAATAACATCAATACCTGCAACAGTTGCTGATCCAGAATCAGGCTTAAGTAATGTTGCGAGAATTCTCACAGTTGTTGTCTTGCCTGCGCCGTTAGGTCCAAGTACGCCTAAAACAGTGCCTTCTTCGACATCTAATGACAAATCATTGAGTGCTTTAACCTCGCCATTGCGATAGGTCTTAACTAAGTGTTCGGCTATAACTGATTTCACAGAGTAACCTTACCTTCATGTCTACTGAGAAGCCCGTAACTGAAGGTACAAATCAACTCACTCACAAAGAAATTATGGTCATCTTGGGTGGGTTGATGATGGGAATGTTCTTGGCAGCCCTAGATCAAACCATTGTTTCGACCGCGCTGAAGAGCATTGTTGAAGAGTTTGATGGTTTGAATCACTACACCTGGGTTGTAACCGCCTACCTATTAACTTCAACCGCATCTACTCCGTTGTACGGAAAGATTTCAGATATCTATGGACGTCGGGTTGTTTTTCAATTTGCGATCGTAGTTTTTTTGATCGGTTCATTTCTAGCTGGTGCATCACAAAATATGGAGCAGCTCATTGCTACTCGTGCTTTGCAGGGGCTTGGCGCGGGCGGCTTAATGGCGCTGACATTTGTCATCATCGGCGACATTGTGTCTCCCCGTGAACGTGGGCGTTATCAAGGTTACTTTGGCGCGGTCTGGGGCTTGTCCTCTGTGGCGGGGCCTTTACTTGGCGGCTTTTTCTCAGACCATGCCGAGATCTTGGGTGTAGCTGGTTGGCGTTGGATTTTCTACATCAATATTCCATTTGGAATCGCAGCTTTGGTTATTACTTCAGCGGTACTTCACCTTCCAAAGGTTAAGCGCGATCACACAATCGATTACCTGGGTGCACTGTTGATGGTCTCTGCAGTGACCTTGGTTCTGCTTTCACTAGCTGTATACGGTCCACAAAATGGTTGGGGCGATTCACGCACAATTACATACTTAATCGTTGGAATTATTCTTACCGTCTTATTCCTAATGTGGGAAAAGCACGCAAAGGAGCCAATTCTTCCGCTGCATCTATTTAAGAATCACACCTTTTCACTTACCTCTTTATTAGGAGCGGTAATCGGTGCTGGAATGTTTGGCGCGATCGTGATGTTGCCGCTCTACCTTCAGGTTGTAAAGGGAGACTCCGCAACCTCTGCTGGACTTAAGTTGATTCCTTTGATGCTCGGAATTGTTTCAACGTCGATCATTTCAGGAAAACTTATTTCAAAGCATGGTCATTACAAGCGCTTCCCAATCATGGGAACAGCGCTTATGACCGTTGGCATCTTGATGATGACCCGCTTAGAGATCGATACACCGTTTTGGCAGATCGCAATCTATGCAATCTTTGTTGGCGCAGGTTTAGGCCTTTCGATGCAGACAATTGTTATCGCTCTTCAAAACTCAGTTGATTACAAGGACATGGGTGTGGCGACAAGCTCCAATACCTTCTTCCGTTCATTGGGTTCTGTATTTGGCACAGCCATATTTGGAAGTATCTTGACCAATCGTGTGGGTCACTACCTTCAAAGTAACTTTGATGAACTGGCAACAAGTAATCCTGATGCGCTCAAGGGCTTTGATATGACAAAGCTTGAGGGCATTAGTAACAACACAGCGGTTTTGAAGACGCTTCCGCCAGAGATTCAGGCAACTGCGCTCAACGCCTTTGTTAACTCATTCCATATTGTTTTCTGGGCTGCAGCCCCAATTACTGCGATCGGCTTCTTCTTGGCTCTCAAGCTTCGCGAGACTCCGCTTCGCACTAACCAGGAGTATGCAGCCGCACGTGATGAAGCGGCAGGAGAGTCACTAGGTTGATCCGTTCACCATTTAGGGATCTACCCCGCGAGGTTTCATCCCTTATTGCCGCATCATTTTTTGTTGCCGTTGGCTTCGGAATCGTTATGCCAGCTATTCCAGTTTTCGCAAAATCCTTTGGGGTAAACAATGCAGCGATTGGCTTGATGGTCTCTGCCTTTGCAATTACCCGTTTTGCTTCTGGGTTAATTTCAGGTGTTTTAGTTGATCGTTTTGGAGAACGTGCAGTTTTTTCAACTGGAATTTTCATGGTCTCTGCATTTACATTCTTAGCAGGCATCTCTCAAAGCTATGAGCAGCTCCTGTTTTTCAGAGCAGCTGGTGGTCTTGGTTCATCAATGTTTTCAGTGGCAGCAAGTTCAGTTATTTTGAGATCTGTTAGCGATGATCAACGTGGTCATGCCCAATCTGTTTATCAAGGCTCCTTTATCGTCGGTGGCATTGCAGGACCTGCAGTCGGTGGAGTCCTATCTGTTATCTCGCTTCGTGCACCATTTTTTGTTTACTCCGCTTTGTTGCTCTGCTCTGGATTAGTTGCACTCTTTTTCCTTAAGGGAGATTCAATTGGTGCAAAGAATAAAACTGTTTCCAATGATGGTGCTACAACGGTTAAGGAAGCACTTGCTATGCGTCCATACCGGATCGCATTGGTACTGGCATTTATCGGAACCTGGGTCTTCTTTGGAATGCGTGCATCGATTCTGCCCGTCTTTGTTACAGAAGAGCTCGGTTCAACAACTGCAATCGTTGGTTATGGATTAGCAATTTCAGCGATGGTTCAAGGCGCGGTGCTTTTAAAGGCTGGTCGTTACTCCGATCAAAAAGGTCGTCGCGCCGCTTCGATCATTGGTGCAAACATTGTCTTTTTAGGAATCCTAGTTTTGACCTTCGCAGTTAATTCGTGGATGTATTTGCTGTCGATGATCATCCTGGGCTTTGGTGGTGCTTTTCTCTCAACAACCCCTGCCAGCATCGTTGGTGACATCATCAAGGGCAAGGGC
>JBEDKL010000024.1:0-11789 GCA_041172145.1 Actinomycetota bacterium | reverse complement strand
TACACCTGGACACGTTGACTTTACTTACGAAGTATCGCGCTCGCTAGCAGCATGTGAAGGCGCAGTTCTACTTGTTGACTGTGCCCAAGGAATTGAAGCGCAAACCCTTGCAAACCTTTACCTTGCAATGGAAAACAATCTAACAATTATCCCAGTTCTCAATAAGATCGATCTTCCTAACGCACAGCCAGAAAAGTTTGCAGCAGAGCTTGCAAAGCTAATCGGTTGCCAACCAGAAGATTGCTTGCGAGTTTCTGGAAAAACAGGCGATGGCGTTGCAGAATTACTGGACCAGATCGTTGATGCAAACGCACCAGCTCGCGCACTTATCTTTGACTCTGTGTACGACTCATACCGCGGCGTTGTTACCTATGTTCGCGTAGTCGATGGACACTTATCACCACGTGAACAGATCCAGATGTTTTCAACTGGTGTTCGTCACGAGGCGCTAGAAGTCGGCGTTATTTCTCCTGAACCAATCGCATCAAAGGGGCTTGGAGTAGGCGAGGTAGGCTACTTAATCACCGGCGTGAAGGATGTTCGTCAATCACGCGTGGGTGACACTGTCACGACCTACAACAACCCAACTAAAGAGGCTTTGTCTGGTTACAAAGATCCAAAGCCAATGGTTTTTTCAGGTCTGTTTCCATTAGATGGTGCAGATTTTCCAATTCTTCGCGAAGCGCTAGATAAGTTACAGCTCAACGATGCCGCCCTTGTCTACGAGCCAGAAAGCTCTGCAGCACTTGGTTTCGGTTTCCGCTGTGGTTTCTTGGGATTGCTGCACATGGAGATCGTGCGCGAACGTCTAGAGCGTGAACACAAACTTAACCTTATTTCTACAGCTCCTAACGTTGTCTACAACGTCAACATGGAGGATGGAAAGCAGGTTCGCGTTACTAACCCATCAGAGTTCCCAGATGGAAAGGTTGCCGCAGTTTTTGAGCCAATTGTTAAGTCAACGATTCTTGCGCCATCAGAGTTCATTGGAACAATCATGGAGCTTTGCCAAGATCGTCGCGGCACATTGCTAGGTATGGATTACATCTCTGAAGATCGCGTAGAGATCCGTTATGACCTGCCACTTGCTGAAATTGTTTTTGACTTCTTTGATCAACTGAAAAGCCGCACCAAGGGTTATGCATCTTTAGATTACGAAGAAAAGGGCGATGCCGAGGGCAACTTGGTAAAGGTCGATATCTTGTTACAGGGTGAAGCTGTTGATGCATTTAGCGCAATTGTTCACCGCGACAAGGCGTACGCATATGGCGTAATGATGACCGGAAAACTTCGCGAGCTAATTCCTCGTCAACAGTTTGAGGTTCCTATTCAGGCAGCTATTGGTGCTCGCATCATCGCTCGCGAAAGTATTCGTGCGATCCGTAAGGATGTTTTAGCTAAGTGTTACGGTGGAGATATTTCACGTAAACGTAAGCTTTTGGAAAAGCAAAAAGAGGGTAAGAAGCGCATGAAGATGGTGGGACGTGTTGAAGTTCCACAGGAGGCATTCGTAGCAGCCCTTGCCACCGATGCGGATATCGAACAGATTAAGGCTGCGCGTAAAGCAGGGCAATGACGCTCTCTTTTTATGTACATATTCCGTACTGCATCAAGCGATGCGGTTACTGCGACTTTAATACCTACACACCTAGCGAGCTTCAAGATGGTGCAACCCTAGAGATCGTTAGTAATGATTACATCGATGCGGTTTTGCGTGAATTAGAGGCAGCCCCTACCGATGAAGTTCCAACAATCTTCTTTGGTGGCGGAACTCCATCGCTACTACCTGCAGATGACCTGGGTCGAGTGATCGCAGCGATAAAGGCTCGCAATGGTTTAACCCCAGATTGCGAAATTACCTTAGAGGCAAACCCTGATTCAGTAACGGCAGAAAAGCTTGCAAACTATCTAGCGGTTGGCTTCAACCGAATCTCCTTTGGAATGCAATCAGCAAAGCCACATGTACTTGCCGCACTTGATCGCACCCACAATCCAGCAAATGTTGAAAAAGCAATCACCATGGCTCGCGCAGCAGGCTTTAAATCAATCAGCGTAGATTTGATCTACGGAACTCCAGGCGAATCCTTAGATGATTGGCGTGAAACCGTTGAAAGCGCGTTATCGCTAGATATAGACCATATAAGCGCATATGCGTTAATTGTTGAAACCGGAACAAAGCTTGCGGCTCAGATCAAGCGCGGTGAGCTAACAATGCCCAATGATGATTTGATGGCGGATATGTATTTGCTGGTCGATCAAATGTGTGAAGCCAAGGGATTAACCTGGTACGAGCTATCAAACTGGTCAAAGCCAGGACATCAATGCCGACACAACATTGCATACTGGGAGAACAAGAATTGGTGGGGGCTAGGACCTGGAGCGCACTCACATGTTGATGCAAGGCGTTTCTGGAATGTGAAGCACCCAACGACATATAAGCAAAAGCTTTTTGCGGGAGAAACTCCAATTCTAGACAGCGAACAATTAACCGCCGAACAGATTAAAGATGAATCAATTTTGCTTGGAATTCGCATGCGCGATGGTTTACAGATTGAGCTGCTAGAGCCGCATCAGCTAGAGGTTTTAGCGGTCTATCGTGAGAATGGTTTTGTTCAGTTGCAGGAAGATCGCATCATTTTGAGCCCAGCGGGCCAAATAACAATCTAGTACCCTAGGCACAAATGTCATCACGTCGTCTAGAAATCCTCCGCGCAATTGTCGATGAGTACGTTGCGACCCAAGAGCCTGTCGGTTCAAAGGCGATCGCAGAACGCCATGGGCTTGGGATCTCACCTGCCACGATTCGAAATGAGATGGCAGTCCTTGAAGATGAGGGGTTGATTACCCAACCTCATACAAGCGCAGGACGTATTCCTACAGATCGCGGATATCGTGTTTTCGTCGACAAGTTGGCAACAGTTAAGCCTTTATCGACACCAGAGCGCCGCGCAATTGAAACCTTTCTTGAAGGATCAAGTGATCTAGAAGAGCTATTAAGAAAATCTGCAAAGTTATTGGCAGATATCACCAAGCAGGTTGCTGTTGTTACCTATCCAATTTTGGGAGAACAACATAACCGCGACAAGATGGCGATTTCAGGAACAGCTAATTTGGCACGTTCTGCTGAAGATCTAGGTTTAACTCTTTCACCAATTCTTGAAGCGTTAGAGGAGCAAGTTGTTTTGATGAAGTTGCTCAATGAAGCTAACTCGACCGTCAATGTTCGAATCGGTAGCGAGCAATCTGATGCAAGCCTTCAGACAACTTCGCTAGTCACAGTTGGTTACGGCCTTGCAAACTCACCACTGGGTGGCTTGGGAGTCATGGGGCCAACTCGTATGGATTACGCAGGATCGATGGCGGCTGTTGATGCCGTTGCACGTTATGTCGGACGATTCATAAGTGAAGGTGCATAAGTGGCAGATCATTACGAGACCTTAGGTGTTACCAAAGGTGCAACCGCAGATGAGATTAAAAAGGCTTACCGCAAACTTGCTCGCGAACTGCATCCAGATGTAAACCCTGATCCTCATACCCAAGAAAAGTTTAAAGAGGTTACCGAGGCTTACGATGTTTTAAGTGATCCACAAAAGCGTCAAAGCTATGACATGGGTGGCAGCGGTTTTGGTGGGGGATTTGGTGGAGCAAACTTTGGTGGCGGCTTTAGCGACATCATGGATGCATTCTTTGGTGGCGGTGGCTCTCGCGGTCCACGACCTCGCACACGTGCAGGTCAAGACTCATTAATCCGTATTCAAGTTGATCTCAATGAAGCATGCTTTGGAACAGAGCGAGAGATCACCGTTGATTCAGCTGTTGTTTGCCCTAAGTGCACTGGTACTGGTTGCCAAGATGGCGATCACCCAGAGATGTGTTTGGTCTGTAAGGGCCGCGGAGAAACTCAACAGGTTGTTCGCTCAGTTATTGGCCAGGTTATGACTTCTCGTCCATGTAATACATGCAATGGATATGGAAGTGTCATTAAGAGCCCTTGCCGCGAATGCGCAGGTGAAGGACGTGTCAGAAGTCGTCAAACAATTGAAGTAAAGATTCCTGCCGGTGTCGAAACTGGAAACAGAATTCAGATGACAGGACGCGGAGAAGTTGGCGCAGGCGGTGGCCCAGCTGGTGATCTTTACGTTGAAATCGTAGAAGAACCTCACGAGTATTTAGTTCGCGATGGAGACAACTTGCACATGTCCTTAGATATCAGCATGGTTGCTGCATCATTGGGTACAACTGTCACAGTTGAATCTCTCGATGGTCCGGTAGATATTCAGATAAAGCCTGGAACACAGAGCGGAACACCTATTGTGGTTAAGAGCAAGGGAATGACCCGTCTGCGTCGCGGAGATCGCGGCGACTTAATTGTTCATGTAGAGGTTCATACACCGACAAAGTTGAGTAAAGAGGAAGAGACGCTGCTGCGTAAATTTGCTGATCTGCGTGGAGAAAAATCCAGTGATGCCCATGTCAAGGGTCAAGATGGTTCGATCTTCAGCAAGATCAAGGGAGTGTTTAACAAGTAATGTTCACACTCTTTTTCGTAGATGATCTGCCAACAACAGTCGGTGGTCACTACGAATTCTCAAATGAGGATGCTAACCACGCAATTCGTGTGCTGAGAATGCAAGCTGGTGCAGAGTTCATGCTCAGCGATGGTCATGGTGCTTGGTCGCAGGTAAAGGCGATTGAGGTATCAAAGAAATCGATGCAGGTTCAAGTTATTGAAACCGGTTTCCAGGAAGCGCTAGCAACGACGATCACAGTTGTTCAGGCGCTGCCAAAGGGAGATCGTTCAAAAGAGGCGATTGAGCTATTAACTGAAGCGGGCGTTGATCGTATTGTTCCGTGGGCAGCAAGTCGCAGTATCGGTAAAGGCACAGATAAGTTTGCTATCACTGCGCGCGAGGCAAGTAAGCAATCTCGACGTTTTCGAATCCCTGAAGTTACAGAGTTGGCTACAACTGCGCAGATCTGCGAAGCGATTCACATCAGTGATTTAGCGATTGCTTTTCACGAGAGCGCTACACAAAAACTTTCTGAACAAATCTCATCTCATAATGTTGCGCATCTTTTGATCATCATTGGACCCGAAGGTGGCTTAACCGATGAGGAGCTTGCAGCCTTCGAGGCAGCGGGTGCAAAGGTTGCTTTGATGGGCCGCCCAATTTTGCGTTCGGCTCATGCTGGAATCGCAGCGGTTTCTGCAGTTTCTGCGCTTTTGAAGGTATGGTAATTACGTGGCTTTAGATCCCAACTGCATCTTCTGTAAGATCATTGAAGGTGAAATCCCTGCCGATATTGTTTTTCGCAATGAAAATGTTGTTGCATTTAATGATTTAAATCCGCAGGCACCCACACATGTTTTATTGATACCTACCTTGCACACTGAAAACGCCGTTGGGGTTGCACGCAATAGCGCCACCATCACCGCCGACCTTTTCTTGGCAGCAGATCAGATCGCCACCGATCGGGGCCTCAATGGGTATCGAACCGTTTTTAACACCGGTGCTGAGGCTGGTCAGAGTGTTTTCCACGCTCACCTGCATCTATTGGGCGGGCGCCCAATGGCATGGCCACCCGGTTAAAGATAGATTTACCCTCATATGGAGCGAACGCTAATCACCGTACCTAACGCCATTCCGATGGTTGCTGTCGTTGGTCCGCATGATGACAATCTACGAACAATCGAAGCGGCATTTCCTTCGGTCAACATCACCGTTCGCGGAAATGAAATCACTCTTCGCGGTCCCCATGCAGATTGCACACGCTTAGAAAACCTCTTTGGCGAGCTGATGGTTGTTATTCGCAGCGGCAATATTTTGAATGTTGATGCTGTTACCCGTGCCATCGAGATGTTGGAGCACAAGCCTGTTGATCATCCAGCAGAGGTAATGTCTCTAAATATTGTCAGCAACCGTGGCAGAACGATCCGCCCAAAGACTGCAAACCAGAAGCGTTACGTTGATGCGATTGAAGATCACACAATCACCTTTGGAATTGGACCCGCTGGTACAGGTAAAACTTACTTAGCAATGGCTATGGCTGTTGCTGCACTTAATGCAAAGAAGATCAACAGAATTATCCTGACCCGTCCGGCAGTTGAAGCAGGGGAGCACCTAGGTTTCTTGCCCGGAACATTGAGCGAAAAGATTGATCCATATCTGCGCCCATTGTTTGATGCACTACATGACATGATCGATATTGATTCGATTCCGCGCTTAATGCAATCTGGTGTGATCGAAGTTGCACCTCTTGCATATATGCGTGGACGTACATTAAATGATGCCTTTGTTATTTTGGATGAAGCTCAAAACACAACCCCTGAGCAGATGAAGATGTTCTTAACCCGTCTTGGCTTTGGCTCAAAGATGGTTGTTACAGGCGATGTGACTCAGATCGATTTACCTAATGGCCAAAACTCAGGACTGCGCGTAATCCGAGATATTCTGAAAGATATTGATGACATAGCATTCCTAGAACTTACCGCTGAAGATGTTGTTCGCCACCGTTTGATTGGCGACATTGTCAAGGCATATGACAAATTTGATGAACAACGACAAGCATTGCGTCCGATTCGGCAATAAATGACAATTGAAGTTACTAATACTTCAGGGCAGCTAGTTCCAACCACTGAAATGGTCTCCCTGATGACACACGCAATGAATGCGTTGGATCTAAACCCAGAGTGCGATTTGAATATCTCATTTGTCGAAGATGATTACATGACCGAGCTACACATTAAATGGATGGATGAGCCCGGAACTACCGATGTTTTGTCATTTCCAATGGATATGCCAGAAGAGCCAGGTGAGGTTGTAACCCTGGGGGACATAGTCATTAGCCCAGTAGTTGCAGCTGCTCAGGCGCTGGCACAAGGACATTCAACTGAGCATGAGATTTTCATCTTGGCCACACATGGTTTGCTGCACATCATTGGCTACGACCATGCCGATAAGGCAGATGAGAAAATAATGTTTGAGCTTCAGGAAAAAATCGTCTCCGACTGGGAAAAGAGATCATGAGTCCGATAGCAATAGTCAGCATCATCGCCCTGCTTGTTTTTGCAGGATTTCTTGCCGCCAGCGAATCAGCGTTAACTTCTATCTCTCGCGTTGTGATTGAAGAGCTCGAAGGCAAGCGCGGGGCAGCCTTGCTTCGCAAATACAGCCTTCAACCTGCTCGCTACCTAAATGTGATTCTGCTTGTTCGTAAGCTTTGCGAATTTACCGCGACTGTTCTACTTGCGGTGATTCTGCTTCGCAACTACTCATCTGCTCAGGCGATGGCGTTGACCGTTGCAATCATGGTTGTTCTGTCATTTGTAGTTGTTGGAGTTGGGCCTCGTACTTTGGGTAAGCAACAACCACACAAGTACGCGCGTTACGGAATTATCGTTGCCTACGGGATGGCTTTCTTATTGGGCCCAGTTACAAAGCTGCTGATTACAGTCGGAAATGCTTTGACCCCAGGTAAGGGTTTTCGTTCTGGTCCATTTACATCTGAAGCAGAGCTGCGCGACCTAGTAGACCAAGCACACGAGCGTGGTCTTGTGGAATCTGATGAGCACGAGATGATTCACTCAGTATTTGAACTTGGAGACACCTTGGTTCGCGAACTTATGGTTCCGCGTACCGACATGGTGTGGGTAGAAAAGGATAAGACTCTGCGTCAAGGTTTATCTCTTGCACTTCGCAGCGGTTATTCCCGTATTCCAGTTATCGGCGACAGCATCGATAACATCGTCGGAATTGTTTATGTAAAAGACCTTGCCAAGCGAGTCTTGGATCACCACGAGGCAGAGCAATCAGAGACCATTGAAAAGCACATGCGTCCTGCCAACTTTGTTCCTGAAATCAAGATGGCTGATGATTTGCTCAAAGAGATGCAAAAGAATCAGATTCACCTTGCGATCGTGGTTGATGAGTACGGCGGAACCGCTGGAATCATTACTATCGAAGACATCATCGAAGAGATTGTCGGCGAAATTGAAGATGAGTTTGATGACGGCGATGATGAGTTCACCTGGCTCACCCCAGATAAGGCTCGCGCTAAAGCATCCTTGCACATTGAAGATTTAGCTGATGAGTTAAAGATTGAAATTGAAAAAAGCGATTATGAAGATATCGATAGCGTTGGTGGATTAATGGCGCAAAAGCTCGGCCGTGTTCCAATCGCTGGATCGACAATCTCGTGGGAGGGCTGGGCAATTACTTCAGAGCGCCCACAAGGCCGCCGTCGCAGAATCTCATCTGTTTTAGTTGAACGCCTTGCCGAGGAGATTGAGGACGCCGAGTAACGATAGAATTGAACAATGCGCATTGTTCGATTTACCCCCGGTCCAGACGCTGGCTTAGGCCAAGATCCACTCTTTGGCGTCCTAGAAGATGATGCAACCATCAGCATCATCAGCGGAGATCCGATTTACTCAGGTATCCAAAAGACCGCTGCCAAGATCGAACTCAACAAGGTTCGCCTGTTAGCACCAATCATCCCTAGATCAAAGGTTGTCTGTGTCGGTAAAAACTACGCCGATCATGCAGCTGAAATGGGTGGGGTAGTTCCAGAAGAGCCAATCATTTTCTTAAAGCCAAATACATCTGTAATCGGTCCTAATGACACAATCGTGTGGCCAGAAATGTCAGAGCGAATTGATCATGAAGCAGAGCTTGCGATTGTTATTGGCAGAATTTGCAAAGATGTTCCGGTAGAACGCGTCAACGATGTGATCTTTGGATACACAATCGCAAATGATGTAACCGCTCGTGATTTGCAGAAAAAAGATGGTCAATGGACCCGTGCAAAGGGCTTTGACACCTTCTGCCCAATTGGTCCATGGGTTGATACCGACTTTATTCCGGGCACACAAAAGATCACCGCAACTATTGCCGGCGAAGTAAAGCAATCTGCACAGATCAGCGACATGATCTTTGATGTTCCAACAATTGTTAACTTTGTTTCTCGTGTCATGACCCTGTTGCCAGGTGACATTATCTTGACCGGAACACCAGCTGGAATCGGCCCAATGGTCGCCGGCGAAAAGGCAACAATTGCTATTGAAGGACTCGGCGAACTAACTAACAAGGTGAGTGCAAAGTAATGAGCAAGAAAGTAAAGGTTCGCTTCGCGCCATCTCCAACTGGAGATCTGCACGTCGGAAACATCCGCACAGCGCTTTTTGATTGGGCTTATGCACGTCACACAGGTGGAACCTTCTTGTTCCGTATTGAAGACACCGATACAACCCGCGTAACAGATGAGTACATCAACGCAGCGATCGATACCTTGAAATGGCTTGGCCTTGATTGGGATGAGGGTCCAGAGGTTGGCGGCGAAAATGGTCCCTACCTGCAATCTCAACGTTTAGATATCTATGCACAGTGGGCGCAAAAGTTTCTAGATCAAAAGGATGCTTACCACTGCTACTGCTCACCAGATGAGTTAGAAGCTGTTCGCGAAGCACAGCGCAAAGCCAATGTTGCACCTGGTTACAACGGACATTGCCGCGATCTAACCCCTGAACAAATCGCTGGATATAAGGCGGAAGGCCGTGGGGCGGTAGTGCGTATGCGTATGCCTGATGGCAGCACAACCTTCACCGATTTAATCCGCGGAGATGTGACCTTTGATCATAACTTTGTTCCTGACTTTGTTTTGGTTCGCGCAGATGGATCGCCTTTGTACACACTTGCAGTTGCAGTCGATGACATCTTGATGAAGGTAACCCATGTGCTGCGTGGAGAAGATTTACTCTCATCAACACCTCGCCAGATTCGTGTTTACCAGGCAATGGGCGTCAAGCTTGAGGATTACCCAGTCTTTGCTCACCTTCCATTTGTTATGGGTCAGGACAATGCAAAGCTTTCAAAGCGCAACGGCGAGGTCTCAATCGCTTGGTATCGCGAGATGGGCTTCTTACCAGAGGCGATCTGTAACTACTTAGCTCTTCTTGGTTGGTCTCCAGGTGATGATCTAGAAAACATCACAATGAAGCAGCTGACCGAGATGTTTACAGTTGAAAAGGTTCATTCTTCACCTGCACGCTTCGATATGAAAAAGCTTGAAGCAATCAATGGTGACAAGATCCGTGCTTTGACTTTGGATGAGTTCCTCAAGTGGTCTTTGCCATTCTTGACTAAGGCAGATGTCATCACAGGTAGCGATGCTGAGATCGAACTTGTTAAGAAGGCGCTGCCTTTGATCCAAGAGCGCATCATCATGCTCAATGAAGTTCCAAAGATGCTCAAGTTCTTGTTCACCAAGAGCTTTGCCGTTGATGCAGAATCTGTTTCAAAGATCTCAGATGATGCCTCAAAGGAGATTTTGAAGCGTTCAATCAAGGAGCTAGAGACAGTTTCCGATTGGACCCATGCAAACATTGAAGCGGTTCTGCGAGCATCCTTGATCGAGGAGATGGCGCTCAAGCCACGCATCGCCTTTACCGCTCTTCGCATTGCAACTACCGGCAGCACTATCTCGCCACCACTATTTGAATCAATGGAATTACTGGGTAAAGAGGCCTGTTTACTGCGTATTAACGCGGGATTGGCGCTCTAAAACCGCTGGTATCCGCTGGTATTCTTTGCCATTGCAGTACAAGGCTCCACAGCCTTGGGGTATGGGGTAATTGGCAGCCCTGCTGATTCTGGTTCAGTAAGTCTAGGTTCGAGTCCTGGTACCCCAGCGCAGTAAAGAAAGACAACTGAATATCTGTCCTAGTAATACAGCCCCGTCGTCTAGCGGCCTAGGACTCTGGCTTCTCAAGCCAGCTACGAGGGTTCGAATCCCTTCGGGGCTACCACTGATATCTCTCTTCTCACACAGCAAATGTGCGAGAAGAGAGATTTTTGTTTTATAGACAGCGCTAGATTTAAGCCATGCGAGTAATCAATACAGAACAACTAAAGAGCATTCTCGCCAACTTACCGAGCAATCCTCGAATCATCGCTTCAGGTAATTTTTCAACTCCGCGCACATTGTTGGCGATTGCAGATGAAGCCATCCCTGAGTTCAAACTTCACATGCTCAACGCTCACGGTGCTGGAATCCCAGATCGCGAAGGCGTCACATACGAAACCGCCTTCGTTGGTCCTGCCATGCGCAATCACCCACGTCTGGAATACATTCCATCCCGTCTTTCTCTTTTGCCAGTCTTGATCCGCAACTTTTATCGCCCTGATGTTGTTTTCATTCACACATCGCAGCAACGCTTTGACACAGTAAGTCTTGGCACCGAAGTCAATATTTTGCCCCGTGCAATTGAAACAGCACGTGCACATGGGGGATTGGTTATCTCCCAATCCAATAAGCAGATGCCTTATACATACGGCGACGCGCAAATTTATGAGAGCGAAATCGATTATTTAGTTGAAGTTGATGAACCCCTACAAGAAAAGCCAGCAAGTCAAATTACAGATATTCAAGCTGAAATCGGAACTCGTATAGCCGCGCTAGTAGAGGATCACTCAACCTTGCAGTTAGGAATCGGTGGAGTCCCCGACGCTGTATTGGGCGCTTAAGGATCGCAAGGGCTTGCGCATTTGGACCGAGATGTTTTCCGATGGCGTTTTAGAGCTTTCAAAGGCGGGGACATTAGATGAAGAGGTTTTAATTACCGCCTCATTTATCTTCGGCAGCCAAGAGCTGTATCAGTGGTTAGATCTGAATAAAAAGGTTCGGATGCTTCGTACCGAGCGCACCAATGATCCAAGTCAGATTGCTCGACAAGCAAAGATGACATCTATTAACAGCGCACTAGAAGTTGATCTCTTTGATCAAGCTAATGC
>JBEDKL010000023.1:0-8322 GCA_041172145.1 Actinomycetota bacterium | reverse complement strand
GTGGCCACTGCCGACCCTTCGAACGTAGCGACGCCCCTTCCCCGGCGCCGTTGCAACACAAAGATCCGTCGGCCGGCAGTGACCAGAGATGAGAGTCGCAAGGAAAGAAGCAAGTAATGCAACAACTAGAGGTAAAGGGGGAAGAGATGACAAGCACGACTGAACATGTATCTGTAATGCGCGATCGATGTGTCGATCTCTTGTCTCCAGCAATTGCCGCCTCAAGCAATCCAGTTGTTGTAGATGCAACATTAGGTCTTGGTGGACATACAGAGGCATTGCTACAAAAGTTCCCACATCTAACTGTTATCGGAATTGATCGTGACTTAGATGCGATTGCAAAAGCCACAGCGCGTCTTGCGCCATTTGCAGATCGTCTCAAGGTTGCACACTCAACCTTTGATGGCATTGCAGATGTTGTTGCTGGCTTTGGTTACACAAAGATCGATGGAGCACTTTTTGATCTAGGTGTTTCATCGATGCAGCTTGATCAAGCAGAACGTGGTTTTTCTTACTCACAAGATGCACCCCTTGATATGCGCATGGATCGCACTCAATCGCTCACAGCGGGGGAGATCATCAATACTTACGAGCCAGGTCAATTGGTTCGCATCCTTCGCACCTACGGTGAAGAAAAGTTTGCTACACGCATCGTCGAATCAATTGTTAAACAACGTGCAATTGCTCCTATGAATTCAACGGCCCAGCTAGCAACCCTAGTAAAAGAGGCTATACCTGCTGCTACTCGTCGCACTGGCGGTAACCCTGCAAAGCGCACCTTCCAGGCACTACGCATTGAAACTAATGATGAACTGGGCACGATTACTCGCGCACTTCCTGCAGCGCTAGAGCTGCTCAATGTCGGTGCTCGTTTAGTTGTCATGTCATTCCAATCTCTCGAAGATCGCATCGTTAAGCAGCTATTTGTTGCATCAACTACATCCGGAACTCCACGCGAACTGCCATTTGATCTACCTGAATTTGCTGCAAAGTTTTCAATGATCACTCGCGGAAGCGAGACACCAACCGATGCCGAACTTGAAGAGAACTCACGTTCTCAATCAGTACGTCTTCGCGCAATCGAAAGGGTGGCCGCGTAATGGCTATGACAGCACTAGCTCCAGCGATTACTCGCTCTAAAGAAATTTTCGCCGAGAAGACATCACAAGTTGCTCTCAAGCTTGTGCCCGATCTTTCCGACGGAAAGCAAGCCGATCGTAAGTTCTTTGCAATCTTTGTATCTGTTGTTGGCGGTATTGGTCTCATGCTTCTTCTCCTGATCAATACCTTGCTGGCACAAGATGCATTTGAGTTAACAAATCTCAAGCTAGAGGCAAAGCTAGTAAGTGATGAACGCGAAGCAATCGCACGACAAATAGACAAGATCTCTTCCCCAGAAGCTCTTGCAAAATCTGCAACAGCGTTAGGCATGAAGCCTTCAGAAAATCCGACCTTCTTATCTCTAGATAAGCCGGTTATTGAGGTTCCGGTGAAGAATGGGTAATTTCTCCTTAGCGCACACAAGAATCAGAGTTTTGGTTCTCATCCTTGCAGTTGTCATGTTTGTCTTTGGATTGCGCCTTGTGCAGGTCCAAGCGCTACAGGCAGGCAGCTATCGCGAGCGTGCGGTCAATGAGATGGAAAAGGTAAAGACTCTTCAGGCACCACGTGGAGATATCACCGACATTAATGGTGTGCCTTTTGCCCGCAGCGTTGCTGCAACAAGCATTGTTGTCGATCAAACACAGATTATTGATCCAGCAAAGGTTGCAGCCTTTGTTGCTCCAATTCTTGGCATGAAGGTTTCAGAGGTTCAAGAGTCTCTCACTGGAACACGCAAGTGGAGTATGGTGGCTAGAAATGCAAAGCCAGCCACATGGTTAAAGCTGACTTCAGCAATTGATCAGTACAACGCACAATTTAAGGCCATGAGCCCAGAGCGCATTATTGGATTCTTTCCAGAGCGCAGTTATGTCCGCGAATACCCATCGGGCAGTTTGATCGCATCACTGATTGGTTTTGTAAATCACGATGGTGTCGGTGCGACAGGACTTGAATCAAGTATGAACTCAACCATCAAGGGCATCGATGGCAAGTACTCGTATGCAAATGGTTATAAGGCTGAAATTCCTGGATCACAATCTGAAATTATTCCTGCACAATCTGGAACCTCAGTACGTCTGACCGTTGATCGAGATATTCAATGGGTAGCCTCGAAGGCGATTGCAGATGCTGTTAAATCATCTCGCGCTTTAAGCGGAACTGTAATTGTTATGGATCCAAAGACAGGTCATATCTTGGCTCATGCAACTGCGCCAACCTTTGATCCAAATGACACAACAAAGGTTTCCTTGGTTGCGATGCGCAATCCATCTGTATTGGATGTGTACGAGCCAGGTTCAACGGGCAAGGTTATGACTGTCGCAGCTGCGATGGAAGAAAAGAAAATCACACCAACAACGGTTTTGACTGTACCTGACAAGCTTAAGCGCTCAGTAAAGGTCTTTAGCGATCATGATCCACACCCAACTCAGCGATTGACTACCTCCGGGATCCTTGCGGTTTCAAGTAACACAGGATCAATCAAGATCGGTGAGATGATCTCTAATGACAAGCTATACGAGTACCTAACAAAGTTTGGAATTGGAACCAAAACAGGCTCTGGTTTGCCAGGTGAATCTCGCGGAATTCTTCCTAAGGTAGCTGATTGGTCCGGAACAACGGCTCCAACAGTTGCATTTGGTCAGGGCTACTCAGTAACTGCGATGCAAGCGACAAGCGTCTTTGCAACGATTGCAAATGATGGTGTTCGAGTTTCCCCAACAGTAATTGCTGGAACAAGTGATTCAAGTGGCAACTACACACCATCTGCAACCCGTGAAAATGTACGAGTTATTAGCGCTGAAACCGCTGCCAACATGCGATTGATGATGGAGAGCGTTGTATCGGCAAATGGAACAGCGCCATCTGCAGCTATTCCTGGGTATCGCGTAGCTGGTAAGACAGGTACCGCTCAACGTATTGATGACACATGTGGCTGCTACCGAGGGTACACAGCATCATTTATCGGCTTTGCACCAGCTGACAAGCCAGCATATGTAATCTCAGTAACAATCCAAGATCCAAAGGGTTTGCACTGGGGCGGATATCTCGGAGGCCCAGTTTTCAAGAAGGTTATGTCCTTTGTTCTTCAATCCAAGGGAATCGCACCAACTGGCGCAGTAGTTGATCCAATTCCTTTGACTGAAAAGCAACTGGTTGCTCAAAGAAAGCTGCTTGAGAAAGAATTGCTTGAAAAAAAGAAGGCAGCAAGTGACAAGACCAGTTGAGGAGTTCAATAGAACTGTTGAATCTGCGGCGGCAATTGCAAGCGCAGATCTGATTGGTGATGCATCTATCGTAATTACCGGATTAACACTTTCAAGCAAAGATGTACAAGAAGGTGATCTATTCATCGCTTTGCCTGGTGAAAAGACCCACGGAGCAGAGTTCATTGCAGATGCGTTGTCTAGGGGAGCCGTTGCAGTTTTAACCGATGCAGCAGGTGCATTGAAGGCACAGGGGGTTCCGACAATTGTTAGTAGCAATCCCCGTCGCGCAGCTGGAGTAATCAGTGCATGGTTTTACAGAGAACCAATGCGAGATCTTTACTCTGTAGGTGTTACAGGTACAAATGGTAAGACGACAGTTACAACGCTGCTGCATCAAATAATGTCGGCTGCAGGGCGTGAAAGCGGGCTCATCGGCACCGTCGAAACTCGTATCGGGCAAGAGATAATTGCAAGCAAGCGAACTACCCCTGAAAGCAGCGATCTACAGGCGCTGTCAGCGGTAATGCGTGAGCGCCATATGCGAAACCTAGTGATGGAGGTTTCAAGTCATGCCATTTCACTTGAAAGAATTCGCGGCAGCCACTTTGCACTTGTGGCATTTACAAACCTCTCACAAGATCACTTGGATTTTCATAAAACAATGCAGGCCTACTTTGAAGCAAAGGCAAAACTTTTTACATACGAGTTTGCCGACTTGGCAGTTATCAACATCGATGATTCTTATGGCCAGAAGCTCAAGGAGTTAACTGAGCTGCCCGTCATGACTGTTTCGCGTCACAACCACGAAGCCACCTGGCACTACGTAACAATCTCAAAGGATTATGTTGGGGCACATGTTGCAATCAGAGGCAGCGGTGGAATTCTTATTGAAGGCAAGGTCCACCTGCATGGGGGATATAACTTCGACAATCTATTAATGGCTGTGGCGATTGCAACTGAAAGCGGAATCGATCCCATTGATATTGCTGCAATTTTGCCGCAGTTAACTGGAGCGGCTGGTCGTCTTGAATCTGTGCGCCTGGGGCAAAACTTCACAGCGCTAGTTGATTATGCACACTCTCCCGATGCGGTGGCACGGGTTCTTGAGACTGCACATGAAATTAGCGATGGCCGAGTTATTGCGGTGCTGGGGTGTGGCGGAGATCGAGATGCATCAAAGAGAGCGCTTATGGGTAAGGCGTTACATGAAGGTGCAGATGTGGCTATCTTTACAAGCGATAACCCACGCAGTGAAAAACCTGAAGCGATCTTGGTGCAAATGACCCTTGGTTTAGATATCACCGAACCTAGTGCGGTTATTCAGGAAAGAGCAGAGGCGATCAAGGCTGCGGTTAATGAAGCAAAAGATGGAGATTTAGTAATTGTTTTAGGAAAGGGTCATGAAAAGGGCCAGGAGATCAACGGGGTTGTTCATCCATTTGATGATCGCGTAGAGCTCGCAAGAGCTATCGAGGATAAGAAATGATCACATTAACTGCCGGAGAAATAGCGCTTTTGATCGGCGGAGAGATCCATTGCGATAAAGATTTGTTGGTTTCAAAGGCTCCAGTTTTTGACTCTCGTAAAGCAACTCCGGGTTGCATCTTTCTTGCATTACAGGGCGAGTTTGCCGATGGACATGATTATGCAGCTGATGCATATCGAGCAGGTGCAATGTTTTCAATCACTACCAAACGGATCGATGGTCCTTGCATAGTTGTGAAGGATGTTATCGAAGCACTTTCGATCTTGGCCGCTTTCGTGCGCAAACGTTTGACCAACCTAAAAGTCATTGGTATTACTGGCTCACAAGGCAAGACAAGCACCAAGGATTTATTGACGCATATGTTGGCTCAGGTGGGTCCAACGGTTTCACCTGCAGGCTCCTTTAATAATGATTTAGGTTTACCAATTACCTTGTTGGAATGTGATGAAAAAACTCAGTTCTGTGTTCTCGAAATGGGTGCGCGTCATAAAGGCGATATCGCTCGACTATGCGAGATTGCACAACAGGATATTGGTGTGGTTCTTACCGTTGGAACCGCGCACCTGGGCGAGTTTGGATCTGTTGAAGCAATTGCTGAAACCAAATCTGAACTTATTCAAACCTTAAAGCCAGATGGAATTGCAATCTTGGGTAGCTATGACAAACACACAATTGCCATGGCAGCTTTGCATTCAGGCAGAGTCATTAATTTTGGAAATGGTTGTGAGGTTCGGGCCGCTGAGGTTGAGATCCGAGAAGGAAGGCCTCACTTTGATTTAGTTACTCCTTCAGGGCGCAACCCAGTTGGCATGAGAATTGTTGGCGAGCACCATATTGCAAACGCACTTGCAGCAGCAGCTGTAGGTACAGCTCTAGATTTACCTATTGAGATCATTGCAAACTCATTATCGACCGCTGAAAATGCAAGCAAATGGCGCATGGAGCTCCATGATCTCTTTGGGCTTTTATTGATTAATGATGCCTACAACGCTAACCCTGAATCTATGAGCGCAGCTCTTCGCTCACTTGTGCACTTTGCGCAGGAGCGTGGGGGATTGTCCTGGGCGTTCTTAGGAAAAATGCATGAACTCGGCGAGTCAAGCCCCGCCCGCCATGCATCCATTGGCACCCTTGCTCAAGAGATCGGAATCGATCACCTTGTTGCTATCGGGGCTCCCGAATACGGAGCTACCCAGGCCGAGATGGTCATCCATCACTTCGCCAGCATTGAAGAAGCTCTGAGTATTGCAGAGCATTTCTCCGCCGGTGATGTTGTTTTGGTAAAGGCATCTCGCTCAGAAGGTTTTGAAGTTTTAGCCCAAAAGTTAGAAAGTATTTGGTTAGACAAGAGTGGAGTTGAAAGTTGAGACAGATTCTTATCGCGGGAGCCTTCTCTCTGATCTTTTCACTTTTTGGAACCAAGGTTTTGATTGGTGCATTGGCCAAAAAGGGTTACGGTCAGATTATTCGTGATGATGGTCCAAGCACTCATCACATCAAGCGTGGTACTCCGACTATGGGCGGAATCATCTTTATCGTTGCAGCAATCCTTGGATATCTCGCAGCACACTTAGTGACGGGCAACGCGGTTACTGTTTCCGCGCTTCTGGTAATTGGATTAGTTGTTGCATTGGGATTTATTGGTTTTCTCGATGATTGGCTCAAGGTTTCACGTCAAAACTCTCGAGGGTTGCCAGGACGTTACAAGCTTTTAGGTCAAGCGATTGCCGCAGGTGTATTTGGATACCTTGGTCTGCAGTTTGCCGACAATGATTCCCTCACACCAATATCCGAATACCTATCCGGTGTTCGAGAGACAACAATTTATCTTGGACCTGCACTTGTCATTATCTTTATCATCATCATGGTGATGTCAGCCAGTAACGGCGTAAACCTGACAGATGGTTTAGATGGACTTGCAACTGGTGCATCCATCATGACATTCCTTGCCTTTGTGTTAATTGGTGTGTGGGAGTTTGGACAAAGCTGTTCACTTAACGCAGCAGCAGGATGTTATGCGGTTCGCGATCCGCTAGATCTTGCAGTGCTTGCAGCGGCCTTTGCTGCAGCATGCACAGGCTTCTTGTGGTGGAACACACCGCCAGCAAAGATCTTTATGGGTGACACAGGATCTCTTGCTTTAGGTGGCGCAATTGCAGGGCTTGCAGCCACTTTACGTGTGGAGCTTCTACTTATTCCATTGGGTGGATTATTTGTAATCATCACAATGTCTGTTTTGATTCAAACTCTTTACTTCAAGGCCTCTGGTGGCAAGCGCATCTTTAAGATGGCACCGCTTCATCACCACTTTGAATTAGTTGGTTGGGAGCAGATAACAATCGTCATCCGTTTCTGGATCATCGCCGGACTTTGCGTAGCTGTTGGCCTTGGACTTTTCTATGCGCAATGGGTCGCCAAATAATTCATGACAACTGATTTTGCTCACAAAAATATTCTGGTTCTTGGGGCTGGGGTAACTGGAACTTCAGTTGCACGCTTTCTTGAATCTTGTGGTGCACAGATCACATTGGTGGACGATAACGCGGCAGGTGCAACAAAGTCGGCAGATGTAAAGCTAGATGGCCAGGATGCGGTTGTAATTTCTCCTGGATGGCGACAAGACCACCATCTAGTCCAGCAGATTCTCACAAGCGGCATTAATTTACTCAATGAAGTAGATATCGCTTGGGATATCCGAAGCAAACGTGCTCCACATCAAAAGTGGATTGCGATAACCGGGACAAATGGAAAAACCACAACCGTTGAAATGACCGCGGCTATTTTGCAAGCCGCTGGGATCAAAGCTGTTGCCTGTGGAAATGTTGGCGATACCGTAATTGACGCGGTTGATCGTGATGATGCATACGATCTATTGGTTTTAGAGCTCTCAAGCTTCCAGTTGCATTGGGCGAGGAAAGCCTGTTTTGAAGCTGCTGCAATTCTAAACATCGCCGATGATCACTTGGATTGGCACGGAAGTTTTGATGCTTATGCAGATGCGAAGTTTTCTATTTTGGATCGGGCCGAGACCGCCATTCTCAATGCTGATGATGGTCCTGTAGTTGTACGAGCTAATCGATTTAAGGGCCGCAAAGTCTTCTTCTCCCTTAATACCCCTGCACCTGGCGAAATAGGTGTTGTAGAAGAGCATTTGTAGCCGATTCTCAAGAGGCAGCGATGATTTGCGAGCTAGTAGACATAGTTCCCACCGTCCCGCATAACGTTTCAAACGCTCTGGCTGCCGCAGCGATGGCGCGTGCAATCAATGTCTCCCATGAAGATATTCAAAGAGCGCTTAAGGCGTTTCGCCCCGGTCGCCACCGTATCGAAACTATTCATGAATCAGATGGCGTCACATGGGTTGACGATTCAAAGGCAACAAACCCACATGCAGCGGCTGCTTCTTTGATGTCACATCTATCTGTCGTGTGGATTGCTGGTGGGTTGGCAAAGGGCGCTGATATCGAGCCAGTCGTTCAACGTTGTGCTCCACGAATCAAAGCGGCTCTACTCATCGGTGCCGAT
>JBEDKL010000022.1:0-8194 GCA_041172145.1 Actinomycetota bacterium | reverse complement strand
CGTTGAATCTACAGAGGTCTTGAGCGGTGAGAACGCGATTCAAAACAAGGAGATCGAAGGCTTAAGCCAAGGTCAGATTGTTCGTAAGCGATTTTTCCGTCACCGTGCAGCGGTTGCATCTTTGATCACGATTACATCAATCGTTGCCCTTGCATTCTCTGCCCTTGACTGGAAACTCTTTGGCGTAATTAAGGTTCCAGGTTGGTGGAAGTGGACACCTGAAGATCTTCCAGAGCTCCGCTTTGGAGATTGTCCTAATGACACAATCGGATGTCCAACAATCTCACTTCGTCCAAAGTTCTTAGGTGGCGAAGGAATTGGTTTAGGAACACACCCATTTGGTCAGGATGACATTGGTCGCGATTACTTTGCATTGGTTATGAAGGGAACTCAGCGTTCTCTTTCAGTAATGGTCGTCATCGGTAGCATCGCAGCAACACTTGGTGTTGTTGTTGGCTCAATCGCTGGCTTCTACCGTGGTCGCATTGATGCAATCTTGATGCGCTTTGTAGATTTCATGATCACTATTCCAGTAATCATCATTGGTTCAGTTGTTGGTTACCGTTACGGAAATCTCGGTGCGGTATTCCTAGCTGTTCTTCTTGGTTTGTTTGCTTGGACAGGTCTTTCACGTCTTGTGCGAGGTGAGTTCTTGTCGCTTCGTGAACGTGAGTTTGTGGATGCAGCTCGTGTTGCAGGTGCAACCAACAAGCGCATCATCTTCAAGCACATCCTTCCTAATGCGGTTGGCGTGATCATTGTTTCTGTGACCTTGTTGCTATCGGGTGCGATCTTGCTAGAAACCGCCCTTAGCTACATCGGATTTGGTGTTGTTCCACCAGATGTATCACTAGGACTTTTGATCAGCCAGTACCAGGACTCATTTACAACACGTCCATGGTTGTTCTGGTACCCAGGTCTATTTATTATTTCAATCGCTCTGAGCATCAACTTTATTGGTGATGGTTTGCGTGATGCCTTTGACCCACGTCAGCGTCGTCGCATCAGCAAGAAGGAGCGTCAGGAATCAGCGACCGCAAAGAAGTTAGCGCAGGCCAATGATTAAGAGTTTAGATAAAAGCAGCTGCTGCCCCGAGCAGCAACAATGCTGCCAGGATGATCAATCCTTTGTTGTCGCTAATGATCTCAAACTCACTAGCGCTACCGGAGACAAAGTTCTTCTTTCGGATCTTGGCCATGTAGGCGCAGACTCCAGAGTCACTCTTAAGAGAGTCACCCACTCGTCGCGGGTCATCCGCTCCGGGAAGAAGATCACTTTGATGCATTCTTCTACTGTGTCGACCACTCGGAGCTGGAGCAGCCCAAGCGAAGTAGCTCTCGCCTCTGATCTGGATGGACATGCTGTACTTGGTTTCGATCTCTTCAACAAGATCCCAAGTAGCGGTGATCTCTTTGGTTGGGTTAACGATCTTGATACCTTCATCAAAGAGAAGAACGTAGGGCTTAAGGAAGAGCAGGTAGGCACCAAAAGCGCCCGCTCCACAGATGCCAACGGTCACAACAATGTCACCGCCGTAGAAAACGGTTTGCACAATGAATCCGATAAAGAAGGCGATAAGAATCCAGCCACTGGCTATTGCGCTTCCGGGTCTGAACTTTTCACTATTCGTCATTCAGCAAGTTTCTCACAGATAGGGTCAACCAAATGAGTAAGCCAGTCTTAGAGATCAAGGATTTTAATGTTGATTTCTGGGTAGATGGAGTCTGGTACCCAGCTGTTATTGGCATGAACCTCTCACTCGAGCCAGGAAAAGTAACCGCAATCGTTGGTGAATCAGGTTCAGGTAAATCAACGACTGCACTTGGTTTGATGTCTCTCTTGGCATCAAATGCTCGCATGTCTGGATCTGTGAAGGTAAAAGATCAAGAGATGCTCAATGCAAAGGCGCTTACCTTAAGAAAGTTCCGCGGTAAGGAAGTTGCATACATCTTCCAGGAGCCAATGACTGCGCTCAATCCAATTTACACAATTGGATTCCAGATCATGGAAACCCTTCGTAACCACTTTGATATGGGACCTAAAGAGGCTCATGCTCGCGCACTAGAGCTCATCACAATGGTTGATATTCCAGATCCTGAAAAATCAATTGATAAGTACCCACACCAACTTTCAGGTGGACAGCGCCAGCGCGCAATGATCGCGCAAGCTTTGGCTTGTGATCCAGGATTGTTAGTTGCAGATGAGCCAACAACGGCGCTAGATGTAACTGTGCAGGCAGAAATCCTTGATTTGATGCGTGGATTAAAGGACAAGCTCAACTCTGCAATTCTTTTGATTACCCACGATATGGGTGTTGTTGCAGATATGGCAGATGAGATCCTTGTTATGAAGGATGGAATCACCGTTGAATCTGGAACTGCAGATCAAATCTTTAACAAGCCATCACATCCTTACACCCAGCAGCTTCTGGGCTCAGTTCCAAAGCTTGGTTCAAGCAAGAAGCGCGAACTTCCTTACAAGGAGAGCGCAAAGCCTGCTCCAGTTTTGAAGTTGGAAAATGTCACCATCGAGTATCCAAAGCGTGGTCGTATCCCAGCTTTCGTTGCGGTAAAGAACTTCAACCTCGAGATCTATCCAGGTGAAATCGTTGGTCTTGTTGGAGAATCTGGTTCAGGAAAGACAACCGTTGGTCGTGCATCAATCGGATTGCTTCCAATCAAGGAAGGTTCATTAGAGATTGTTGGCAAGGACATCAGCCATGCAACTCAAAAGGAGCTCTTTGCGATTCGTCGTCATACCGGAATTGTTTTCCAGGATCCTGCTTCATCACTAAATCCTCGTCTCCCAATTGGTGAATCAATTGGAGAGCCATTGTTCTTGGCAGGTTTGGCAAAGGGTGCCGATCTTGCGCACAAGGTCGAAGAGCTTCTTGACCAGGTCGAGCTGCCACGTAGCTACCGTAACCGTTACCCACATGAGCTTTCAGGTGGACAACGTCAGCGCGTAGGTATCGCACGTGCACTTGCATTGACACCTGATCTATTGATCGCCGATGAACCAACATCTGCACTCGATGTTTCTGTTCAGGCTCGTTTTCTTGAGCTTCTACAAGAACTTCAGGGCAAGTTGAACTTTGCATGTTTGTTCATCTCGCATGACTTAGCAGTTGTTGACATCTTGTCGCACCGAATTGCAGTTATGCAAAATGGTCTGCTTGTCGAAGTTGGCGATCGTGATCAGATTCTGAAGAATCCAAAGAATGATTACACCAAGCGACTAATCTCAGCGGTTCCTGTTCCAGATCCAAAGGAGCAGAAGATCCGTCGCGAGGCTCGCTTAGCAAACAAGAAGTAACTTTGCATGGATCTAGACCTGCTGGTCTTTGGCCTTGACCTTGTTTCAACCTTTGCCTTTGCATTGGTTGGAGCAAGGGTGGCCGCCAGTAAGGGCCTAGATTTTGGTGGCATTCTTTTTATCGCCGCAATCGCTTCAATTTCTGGTGGAACCTTACGTAATTTATTTATGGGGCAGCAACCACCGTGGATTCAATATCCGTGGTTGTTTGCACCGATCATCGCCGCTTTCTTGATCACAATTGCGATGGGAAAAACCCAAGATGTTGGACGTTTTGCTTTATCGCTAGATACCTTGGGGCTGGCAGTTGCAACTGTTTCTAGTGTTCAGTTCGCACTTTCTAATGATGCGCCATTGGTTGCAGCTGCGGTGCTTGGATTAATCGGTGCGGTCTCGGGTGGATTGTTCCGAGACATCATGTGCCAGACAGAGCCGGTCTTGCTGCACCGCGAAACGATAGGAACAGCTTGTCTATCTGGCGCTGTTGTCTACTTGGCCCTAGATGCCCTGGATCTCAATGAAGCCGCTGTTGTGGCGATCGCAGGTCTTGTGGTTGTTTTGGTCCGCGAACTTTCCATTAAGTACAACTGGAACCTGCCTAAGGTTGTAAAAAACCCTTAATCTCGGGACTGCCCACTTCGGTGGGCGTACCGGCCAAGGAAATCCGCCTTCATTTCGGCAAAGTTTCCATCCAGTAGCGCCTGCCGCATCTGATCTACCAATCGAACAATAAATCTTTCATTGTGAATCGTTGCGAGGGTCGCGCTAATGATTTCTTTTCCACGGAATACATGGTGCATATAAGCCCGTGTGTAGTGCGTACAGGTGTAACAGTCACATTCGCTATCAATGGGCGTGAAATCCCTCTTAAAACGGCTGTTAGATAGGTTAAAACGCCCCTCCATCGTGTAGACAGCGCTTGTGCGTGCAATTCTGCTCGCTAAAACGCAATCAAAGGTGTCACAACCATTTTCAACGCCAACAAATAGATCTTCTGGGGCACCAATGCCCAGCAAGTGGCGGGGTTTATCTTCAGGCAAGATCTCATTGACCCAGGAAACAATTGTTCCCAGCTGTCCCTTGTCTAATGCTCCACCGATTCCGAAACCATCAAAGGATTGGCCATTAGATTCCAGCGACCCAAGATCAGTCGCCGCCTTCTTTCGCAGATCCTCGTATTGAGCCCCCTGGATTACTCCAAAAAGGGCTTGGTAAGGCTTGCTGCTTCGCTCCTCTGTAAGTCGCTTATGTTCATCCAGACAACGGATCGCCCAGGCGTAGGTGCGATCCATAGCTAGCTCTTGATACGGGCGGGTGTTGTGCAGGGTCGTGCACTCATCAAAGGCAAACATGATGTCTGCGCCGATTTGATGTTGGACCTGCATAGAAACTTCTGGAGTAAATCGATGCATCGATCCATCCAAATGAGATTTAAAGGTCACGCCTTCATCATCAACATGTGCCAGGCGATCCTTGTTGCCTGCAATTACATCGTCGCGACGAAAAGTCTGCGCATCCATTGCTAAAACTTTTTTAAAGCCCACACCTAAAGACAAAACCTGAAAGCCGCCAGAGTCGGTAAAGGTTGGCCCGGGCCAGTTCATAAATTTCGCAAGCCCGCCAGCCTCATCTAATACATCGGAGCCTGGTTGTAGGTACAGGTGGTACGCATTTGAAAGCAGAGCTTGTGAACCAAGATCCTTCATGGATTCTGGCAGCACAGATTTAACCGTTGCCTTTGTACCTACCGGAATAAAGGCAGGGGTCTGAATCGGCCCATGAGGGGTATTGATTGTTCCAACACGAGCAAGCGAATTGCTTTCTGCATGTTTGATATCAAATGAAAAACTCAAGGCATTACCAAATCTGAACTCGTGATTGTTCCTCTAGCCACAAGGCGTCTTTGTCGGTGACTCCGAATGCCTCGTAGAAAGGTGTGAAGTTCTTTACGATTTGGTTGCAACGAAACTCTGCAGGGGAGTGCGGATCGGTTGCGACACGTCGCCGCATCTCTTCTGGGCGAACCTTTGCGCGCCATACCTGTGCCCATGACAGCATCAATCGTTGCTCGCCAGACAGTCCTTCAATAACAGGGGAAGGTTTTCCTCCTAATGAAATTTGGTAGGCCTTATAAGCGATGGTTAAGCCACCTAAGTCACCAATATTTTCGCCGATTGTAAGAGCGCCATTAACAGTTACATCTGGGGCCTCTTCAGGGCTCAAAACATCGTATTGAGCGATGAGCGCTTTGGTGCGCTCTTCAAAGGCGGTGCGATCTGCGTCGGTCCACCAGTTATTGAGCGCGCCATCTCCGTCGTACTTTGAACCTTGATCATCAAAGCCGTGGCCGATTTCATGGCCAATGACCGCGCCAATAGCACCGTAATTAACCGCATCATCATGATCCAAACCAAAGAATGGTGGCTGCAAAATCGCTGCAGGGAAAACAATCTCATTCATAACTGGGTTGTAATAAGCGTTAACTGTCTGGGGAGCCATGTGCCACTCATCGCGATCAACCGGCTTTCCAATCTTTGAAAGTTCGTGATCTCGCTGGAACTTAACCACACGTCCAACATTTCCATAGAGATCATCAGGGGTTGTCTGCAGAGCGCTGTAGTCGCGCCACTTGTCTGGGTACCCAATCTTTGGGCGGAACTTTCCAAGCTTTTCTAAAGCCTTCACTTTGGTGTCAGGGCTCATCCATTCCAGCTCATTGATACTGATGCGGTATGCCTCGATGAGATTGGCAACCAGCTTTTCCATGCGGGCCTTTGCTTCAGCAGGGAAGTACTTTTGAACATAAACCTTGCCGACTGCTTCTCCTAGTGATCCTTCAATCATCGAGACTGCGCGCTTCCAGCGCTCGCGAAGTTCCGGAGTTCCGCTAAGGGTCTTTCCAAAGAAGGCAAAGTTCTCATTGGTGAAATCATCTGAAAGGTATGGAGCAGCACCGCTGATGATGTGCCACTTCAACCAGGCCTTCCAGGCAGGTAAATCAAAGCCAGCAAGGATGGTTCCAAGGCCTTCGAAAAATGATGGTTGCTGAACAATTACAGAGTCCAGAACAATTGATGGGATCTCGCCATCGGTTAGGTAGAGCTCCCAATCAAAGGCAGGCATCAAAGCCTTTACCTCGGTGCGGTTCATCTTGTTATAGGTCAAGGTCGCATCGCGATCTTTGACCTGGTCCCAATGATGGCTAGCAATACTGGTTTCAAGGGCTATGACCTTGGCAGCATTTTCTGCAGGGTTTGCAACCCCAGCCAAGGTGAACATAGCTTCTACATGTGCGACATATGCGGTTCGAATATCTGCATACTTTTCTTCACGGTAGTACGCCTCGTCAGGCAATGAGATTCCACCCTGCTGTAAGTACAAGATATTTGTTGAAGCATCCTTCATATCTGCATAGATAAAGGTTCCAAAGACTCCTGAAACTCCACGGGCTTCTAGCTTTGACAATGTCGAAGTGAAATCGGTGATTGTTGAGATCGCATCAACTTCGGCAAGCTCTGCAGCAATGGGAGAGCCGCCCTTAGCGTTGACCGCACCGGCGTCCATGAATGACTTATAAATATTGCTGATCTTGGTAGCTTCATCTGATCCAGTTGCGCTTTCAATAATTTCACGCACGCGCTCTTCAGATTGAATACGAAGCTTGATAAAGGCGCCATCAGTTGCTCGGTCGGCTGGGATGACTGCAGTCTTGAGCCAGCCACCATTGAAGTGGCGATAGAGGTCATCCTGTACGCGAACAGATTCATCCTTATGGGCAAGATCCAGACCAGCTTTTTCTAAACTCACGAAAGGCTCCTTTTTGACAGAAATTAAAAGTAGTTGAAGCTTCAACCTTTGCCGTAGACTGCACTCATGGCACGTGAAAACGCTACCGCACCAAGGTGGCTCAACCCCACTGAAATGAAGGCTTGGCGTCGCTACATAATTGCCAGCCGTCGTCTTCTGGAGGCGTTGGATTCTGATCTAGATGCCCATGATTTATCAATGCCTGATTATGAAATCTTGGTTCAGCTCAGTGATGCCCCAGATCGCAGAATGCGGATGAGCGAGTTGGCGGCAAACGCCCTGCTATCCCGATCTCGCCTTTCTCACCGAATGAAGGTTATGGAGAAAGAGGGTTGGCTCCGTCGAGAGCCATGCCCAGGTGATAAACGAGGGTATTTCGCGGTGATGACACCTAAGGGTTGGAAGGCGATTGTTACCGCCGCACCCGATCATGTGGAAAGTGTGCGCAACCGTTTCATGGATCACCTATCAAAAAGCGATCAACAAACTCTGGCTGAAATCTTTGAACGTATTGAGGAATCATTGCGCAAGGAAACCTTGGAAGAAAAGTAATTGATTAAAGATTAAGTAAAACAGCATAAAAAAACCCGCCACATAAAGTGGCGGGTTTTTTTAATAAGCGTGAGGGCTTTACTTAGCCTTCTTTGCTGCCTTCTTGCGACGCTTCTTTGGAGCTGCAGTAACTGCTGCTGCCTTCTTGCGACGCTTTGGAGCTGCCTTCTTCGCAACAGCCTTCTTAGCTGCCTTCTTGCGCTTTGGAGCTGCCTTCTTTGCAGTTGACTTAGCTGCTGCCTTCTTGCGCTTTGGAGCTGCCTTCTTTGCTGCTGCCTTCTTGCGACGCTTTGGAGCCGCCTTCTTTGCAGTTGCCTTCTTTGCTGCTGCCTTCTTGCGCTTCTTTGGAGCTGCTACTGCCTTCTTAGCTGCTGCCTTCTTGCGACGCTTCTTTGGAGCTGCTACTGCAGCTGCCTTCTTGCGCTTCTTTGGTGCAGCTGGTGCTGCTGCCTTCTTGCGCTTCTTTGGTGCTGCTTTCTTTGCTGCGGCCACGTACTTCTCCTATCGGAATGGTTCGGA
>JBEDKL010000021.1:0-8512 GCA_041172145.1 Actinomycetota bacterium | reverse complement strand
TGTCGTTGAAGTGTGGTGCTAACGCAGCAATGAATTGGGCCTTATTCATTGAATTCCCCTTATTTACGCGTAAATGTTAAGCAACCGCTTAACGTGTTCGTAAACCTACGCGCTCATTAGGGGTGATTACGCTATTGAATTGCGCGTGTCGCAATTTTTTATTGCATGCAAAATTCACAAAAATATCGATTTTTATGCGTAGAAAACCCTAAATCTTAGATTGAGAGTTGAGTAGGGTTTGCCTCACCCTGCCCCAAAACCGCTGATTTACGCTTGTTTTCAGCTGCTTACGAACGAATCGGAAGGGTTGCAGGCTTATATGTTGGGCGATTTTTCTCAAAAGAGTCAATGAAATCAGTCTGTTTTAAGGTTAGACCGATGTCATCGAGACCTTCCATTAAGCGCCAACGGGTGTAATCATCAATTGCAAAGGGCAAGCTCTTTGATCCATATGAGACTGTGCGCTCTTCTAGATTTACTGTGATTGATGTACTTGGTTGCGCCTCAATTGTCTCCCACAAAGCCTCTACCTCGGTTTGATCAAGGATGATCGTAAGCAATCCACCCTTAAGCGAGTTTCCGCGGAAGATATCTGCAAAGCGGCTAGAAATAACTACTTTGAAGCCATAGTTCTGAAGCGCCCACACCGCATGTTCGCGCGATGAGCCAGTTCCAAAATCAGCACCGGCAACTAGCACCGTTGCAGCTTTGAACTGAGGTTGATTCAAAACAAACTCTGGATCATTGCGCCAGGCAGCAAATAAGCCATCTTCAAAACCGCTGCGCGTTACTCGCTTGAGATATACGGCGGGAATAATCTGATCTGTATCAACATTGCTGCGACGAAGTGGAACACCTGTTCCAACATGAGTGATGAATTTATCCATTGTCATTTACCCCTTATAGATCCGCAGGTGAAGAAAGTGTGCCGCGCAGCGCGGTTGCAGCTGCGACCAGTGGACTAACTAGGTGGGTTCTTCCACCCTTACCTTGACGTCCCTCAAAGTTACGATTTGATGTTGATGCTGAGCGCTCTCCAACAGCAAGTTGATCAGGGTTCATACCAAGACACATAGAGCATCCTGCATTACGCCATTCAGCTCCTGCATCAAGAAAAACCTTGTCCAATCCTTCAGCCTCTGCCTCAAGGCGAACACGTGCTGATCCTGGAACTACCAACATGCGAAGAGATGATGCGATCTTCTTTCCCTTCAAAATATCTGCTGCAGCACGAAGATCCTCGATGCGACCATTGGTGCAAGAGCCCAAGAAAACAGTGTCAATCGCTATCTTCTTCAAAGGTGTTCCAGCTTCAAGACCCATATATACAAGTGCGCGTTCTGCAGCGGTGCGCTGTTCAGAATCAGCAAAATCTGCGGGATTTGGGACAACAGAGTTCAGTGGAAGTCCTTGTCCTGGATTTGTTCCCCATGTGACAAATGGTTCTAGCTCATCTGCATTGAGGTTTACCTCGACATCAAACTTTGCATCTGCATCGGTAAACAATGTCTTCCAGTAAGCAAGAGCTGCGTCAAAATCTTCAGGTGCGTGAGGCTTGCCCTTTATGTAATCAAAGGTTGTTTGATCTGGTGCGATCAAACCTGCACGAGCGCCTGCCTCAATTGACATGTTGCAGACAGTCATTCGAGACTCCATAGATAATGCACGGATTGCACTTCCGCGATATTCAATGACATACCCCTGTCCACCGCCGGTTCCGATCTTGGCGATGATGGCAAGAATGATGTCCTTTGAAGTAACACCTGGCTTAAGAGTTCCTTCTACATTGATCGCCATCGTCTTTGGGCGCTGCAGGGGCAAGGTTTGAGTTGCAAGCACATGCTCTACCTCTGATGTGCCAATACCAAAGGCCAGTGCGCCAAAAGCACCGTGGGTTGATGTATGGGAATCTCCACACACAATTGTCATTCCGGGTTGAGTAATTCCAAGCTGTGGTCCCACAACGTGAACAACACCTTGATCTTTATCGCCCAATGAGTGAATACGCAGACCAAACTCAGCACAGTTAGCACGCAAGGTATCTACCTGTAACTTTGAAACAGGATCTGCGATTGGCTTATCGATATTTAAAGTTGGAACGTTGTGATCTTCAGTTGCAATGGTTAGATCTGGTCGTCGCACAGTTCTACCTGCAAGGCGCAAACCATCAAAGGCCTGTGGGCTAGTTACCTCGTGAATTAAGTGAAGATCGATGTAAATCAGATCTGGCTCGCCATCTGCTTGGCGAACAACATGCTCTGCCCAAATCTTCTCAGCTAAAGTTTTACCCACGGCCTTGGTGCTCCTTTTTCTCCATCCCAGTTGCTGTATCAGATACTGAGATGCTAATATCACTCTGTGAACACAAAGAATAGCGGAGTTGGCGTATTAGACAAAGCGGTGGCAATTCTAAGCACTTTAGAGGCAGGCCCGCACTCACTTGCAGAGCTAGTGGCAGCGACAGGGATTGCACGGCCTACAGCTCACCGTTTGGCTGTTGCCCTTGAGTTCCATCGTTTAGTAACCCGTGACTTAACGGGACGTTTTGTTTTAGGCCCTCGTTCTGCAGAGCTGGGTGCTGCAGCTGGTGAGGATCGCTTGCTAGCAGCTGCCGCTCCTGCCCTATCGGCGCTTCGTGATGCAACCGGAGAAAGTGCGCAGTTGTACCGACGTCAAGGTGATCTACGAATCTGTGTCGCTGTTGCCGAACGTTTATCAGGTTTGCGTGACTCTGTTCCTGTTGGCGCCGCTTTAACAATGCAGGCGGGATCTGCTGCACAAATTTTATTGGCCTGGGAGGACTCTGAAAAGATTCATCGAGGGTTAACAAATGCGCGATTTACAGCTGCGCAGTTATCAGCTGATCGTCGTCGAGGTTGGGCGCAATCTGTTGGAGAGCGTGAAGCAGGTGTTGCCTCTGTATCGGCACCTGTCCGTGCACCCAATGGCAAGGTAATTGCCGCGGTAAGCATTAGCGGCCCGATTGAACGTCTAGGACGTCAACCAGGCCGCATTCATGCCGCTGCAGTGGTTGCTACCGCTGCTCGTCTGACTGAACACCTAGCTCGCGAATAACCCGCGAAATAGTTGAAAAGGAGAAACCTTTTCGCTGCAGAAGAGATTGAATTCTGCGAACCTGAACCTCCGGCTCTAATCGACTCATCGTGCTGTACTTTCGCATCGCCAATGAAAAAGCGGTGCGGTACTCAGATTCATCATCGATCTCATCCAGAGCTTCATCAATACTTTGTTGATCAACTCCCCTTGTGCGAAGTTCAGAGGCGATGATTCGCTTTGATAACTTCTTAGAGGTGTGACGTGATTGTGTCCACGCCTTGGCAAACTCAGAGTCGTTGATCAACCCTTTTTCTTGGAGTCTAAATACAGTTGCATTTGCAACATCATCCTCGACCCCGCGCTTTTTAAGGTGTGTCAGTAGCTCACCCTTACTCTTTGCGCGTGCAACCAAAGCATTTAATGCGATGGTGTTTGCGATTGAGTAAGGGTCAGCATCCTGATCAACGCTGTTATATTTCAACATTTGGCATATTCAAGCATTGAAGCTTAGAAATCCACCTCTGCGGCGGCCTCATCGATCGCAGCAACAAGTGCTGGATCAACCTCAACCGGTACAAAGTGTTCGCGGATCTTGTTCTCAATGTCATTTGCTAGATCTGGGTTATCAAGTAGGAATGAACGAGCATTCTCCTTGCCCTGTCCTAGCTGATCAGCCTCGTATGTGTACCAAGCACCAGATTTCTTAACGATGCCGATATCAACACCCATGTCGATCAATGAACCTTCGCGAGAGATTCCTGTTCCGTAGATGATGTCAAACTCAGCTTGCTTGAAAGGTGGAGCCATCTTGTTCTTGACTACCTTAACGCGGGTACGGTTACCAACAGATTCTTGGCCATCCTTGAGGGTTTCAATACGACGGATATCAAGACGAACAGATGCGTAGAACTTAAGCGCCTTACCACCAGTTGTGGTCTCAGGAGAGCCGAAGAAGACACCGATCTTGTCACGCAGCTGGTTAATAAAGATCGCTGTTGTCTTAGATTGGTGAAGCGCACCGGTAATCTTACGAAGCGCCTGTGACATCAAACGAGCCTGTAGACCCATATGTGAGTCACCCATCTCGCCTTCAATCTCTGCACGTGGAACAAGGGCTGCAACTGAGTCAACAACAACAAGATCAAGTGCACCAGAACGAACCAACATATCCATAATTTCTAGCGCTTGCTCACCTGTATCTGGTTGTGAGACTAGTAGCGCATCAATATCTACACCAAGCTTCTTTGCATACTCTGAATCAAATGCATGCTCTGCATCGATGAATGCACAGATTCCGCCAGCCTTTTGAGCGTTTGCGATTGCATGCAATGTAAGGGTTGTCTTACCTGAAGACTCTGGTCCGTAAATTTCAACAACGCGACCTCGTGGGAGTCCGCCAATACCTAGTGCGATATCCAGTGCGATTGAACCAGTTGGGATAACTTCGATAACTGCATTCTGTCGCTCTGACATCTTCATTACTGAGCCTTTACCAAATTGACGTTCGATCTGGGCTAGGGCTGTGTCCAACGCTTTTTGGCGTTCGCTGTTGGCTTTGTCTTGTGCTGCATCATTAGCTTTATTACTTTTTTCAGTAGCCACGTACATTCCTTTCGATAGAACGTCCTGCGATATGCAGTTCGTTTGGTGTGCGGCCCAGAAGGTACGGAGACCCAACGACGGTCTGTAGAACCCCCACAACGAGTGTGGAGAAGCGCTACAGGCGGAGGTTGGAACCGCTCTGGTTGTACGGTAATAGTTTATCCGAACATCTGTTCGAAAGGTATCAGGCGCTACTGACAAGAAATACGCGTGTCGCCCAGCCATACTGGGGCGGTGTTGATCCTGCTGCCCCCTTCTGAGAAGAAATCCCCCACCCCAGGTCCTGCGAGCCAGGTTTATACGGGGGTTCTTTACGCCGCATTGGGATGGGGCACCCTGACCAAGTCGCAGCAAAAGCTAGCTCAGGCATCGGTCGTCATCATTTCAGCAAAGTACGGAGCGGTCCGACCCTTGGATTTAATCGAGCCGTACAAGGAAAAAATCGTTAACAAGGAGATGGCCCCGAAGGTTGCTACGGTTCTAGATGCAATCAAAAGCGAATTAATCATTGATTGCCGCTCTTCGACCTATCAAACGGTATGGCAATCCCCCACACAAAAAACAGTTGAAATTAAAGTTTTCACAACTGTTAATGGAGAAAAGAAGGTGATCACCCACATGTCCAAAAAGACCCGTGGTGAAGTCACACGACATATTCTTCAAAATGGGCAGAAGATCATCACGCCTGAGCAGTTACATGAAATTGTTAAAGAGAAATTTGAGTGCGAGTTAATGGAAGCAACAGATAAAGAGCCGTGGGTGCTAGAGGTGTTTTGCTAAGGCGAAGCTACGATGCAATAAGAGCTGTCTTCTTAATCAGCTCAACGGTCAATGTTGGATAGTTCCACATAATCACATGAGGGCAGTTATCGACAACAATCCATCGTGAATGTGCAGGAGCAACACTTTTTTCTTGCGCAATCTCCTCTGGCAAGGTCAGATCGTTGTCACCAAAAACTACTGAAAGCTTTACCTTCTCGGGTACAACTGAATCAAATCTGCGGCCATTTGCTCCATGCCACATCGGCATATATCCCTTTGAACGCGCCATCGCAATTACTGAATCGCGACATGACTCAAAACTTAACTCACGCCACAAATGTGTGATCTTCTTATAACCAATAGCTTTTAGTGCCGGAATTCGATAAGCCGTCTTCATGAAGTACTGTGAAATCTTCGCAAGTATTCGTGCATCAAGACTTGGAGGAAGCTTTCGTGGTGGTTGTTGATGCCATAAGCCAGCTGGAGCCAACGCTGTAACACTCAAAACATTATCGGGAGCAACCGCTGCCATTTCTAGTGAAATCCACCCACCCAATGAATTGCCGGCCACATGCATCTTCTCTACCTTTATTTCAGAAACCATGTAATCAACTATCGCTTGAGCTAAAGAACGTGGGTCCATTTCTTCATCTTTATGCAGTGGAGCATCACCATGTCCTGGAAGGTCGATCGCATAGACGGTAAAGCTTTCTAATAATTCCGGCACAAGGCTCTTCCAGATACTTCCTGCAGAACCCAATCCATGTACAAGAACTAGTGCAGGGTTGTTGAGGTCTTGGGTGTACCTGTGAGAGCCAATTGGCATTTTAGTATTTGTACTTTTCTGTCTCTGTCGGATGAGCCTTGCAAACCGCTTTCCAAATAACATCAGGCTCATACCCTGCAGCTAACGCCTCATTAACGCTCTTGCTTTCAAGATCTGAAAGAGCGATATCTGATGAAAAGGATGCCGCCCAGGAATCACCAAATGACAAGGTGATGCGTTCGCGTAGATCAGAGATTCGCAATGCCAGCAATGCCTTCAGCTTGAGAGCGAGATTGTTCGGGAGTTAGAGGATGTAACGCCTGTCCCAATAACCAACGAAGCGCAAGGGCGCCCTTAGCTTCGCCCAATAGATGGTTAATTGCAATAGCAAATGCTTTCCACAGTTGATCATCGTGGTGAGTTAATGCAATTGATAGTTGTTCAGGATCTTGTCTGCGCATTGCTGCGAGCGCTGAATCCGAAGAGACTGCAATCGAGATCTGTTCAAGGGCCGATAATGCATCAGGAGCGTTCTGTGCAATTTCTACTAATCGAGCAAGCTCGGATTCGCACAATGCGCGAATAACACTTTCCTTGTCACGGTAGTGGTTGTACAAGGTTGCACGGGAAACTTCAGATTCATCTGCGATCTCAATCATCGACATTTTTTTCAGACCAGTAGTTGCTATCAACCCTTTAGTAGCTTCAAGGATTGCGTTTTGTGTACGGCGGTGAGTTGCTACTTGTGGCGCGTACTTGTTAAGCGGCATCGACAACAGTGAGAGTGACGCCCTCACGGCTCTTGAGCTCTGAAGCGACCTGAGAGAAAACACCTGAAAGAGTTAGACCTAGCGCTGTGCAGATTGCATTAAGAAGCTCTGAAGATGCCTCTTTTTGACCACGCTCAACTTCAGACAAGTACCCCAAAGAAACACGGGCATCACGGGCGACATCGCGCAAGGTGCGACCTTGAGATGTGCGAGCAGCGCGGAGGGTCTGACCAACAGCTTCACGAACTAGAACCATTGTCATTTCCTCCTATCCCTGTAAAAGTATCGATGTAATCTTTAACTGCGATGTCTAAGAATACGCGCAAAGGTGGCGATCGCGCTCGATGTAGCAGCGTTTCGCACAGATTCACGCTCGCCTGACAATGAAAGTTCAATGCTCTGGCTTATTGGGCCTTCGATCGCAACCCATACCGCACCCACAGGATGCCCATCTAATGGGTTGGGTCCTGCCACCCCGGTTGTTCCAATTGCCCATGTTGTTCCAAAGGATTTAATCGCACCCTTGGCCATTGCAACAGCAACCTCTTCGCTGATGACTGTGTACTTCTCGATTAACTCAGGGTCGATTCCTAGATGAGAGACCTTGATCTCATCGCGGTAAGCGGTCACTCCGCCAACAAAAACATCTGATGCACCTGAAATTGTAACTATCGCTGAACTTACAGCTCCCGCAGTTAGTGACTCTGCTGTGCTGATGGTTTCTCCGCGTTGGCGCAGGTGCTCAACGATCTCGGCTGCAAAACCGACAATCTCATTTGATAACGCCATCAGAGAGCTCTCTTCTACTTCATCTTGGAAGTACGGGCAGAGTTTACATAGTAAACACCGGTAAAGATAGTCAGCGCAATCGCTATGTACATGAAGCCATCACGGAACCAGTACAGACTCTCATCTAAAGGCAGAACATAAAATCCGACTCCAAAGCCTTGCATCATGGCCTTGATCTTGCCACCACGATTGGCAGGAATAACTCCACGCTTAATCACAGCTAACCTAAAGATCGTAATACCAATCTCGCGACTCAAAATTACGATCGTCATCCACCATGGCATTCTTCCCAGAATCGACAAGGAGACCATCGCTGTACCGATCATGAACTTGTCGGCAACAGGATCTAGGAACTTTCCAAACTCAGTAATGGTGCCACGGCTGCGAGCGAGCTTGCCATCTAAAACATCTGACAAGTAATGGTGCCACGGCTGCGAGCGAGCTTGCCATCTAAAACATCTGACATACCCAATGCAAAAAATACACACCATGAAATGTATTGCCAGGTTGTGTCATCTCCTCCGTTTTTAAAGAGGGTGTAAGCGCCAACTGGTACAAAAAGCAATCTCATCACAGTGATGAAATTAGGTGTTATGAAGGCTGGCAACCTCATAGTGGCTTCGCCACCAAATCTGCACCCATTGAATCAATGACAACCGCATCAACATACTGGCCAACTTTGAAATCGGTGCCAATAAAGGTTGTAGTGCCATCTACCTCTGGACCTTGGTGAGCTGCACGACCTTCTTGTAGATCGGCATCCTCG
>JBEDKL010000020.1:0-8316 GCA_041172145.1 Actinomycetota bacterium | reverse complement strand
GAAGAGTGCAATGCTCAAACCAATAAAGAGCGGACGACGAATTGGCTCAACTTGTGAACGGTAACGTTCTAGATTGTCAGCCTCAACTGTCATTGGAACATAGAGCGGACGACGCTTGTATGCCAATAAAACATTGAACATCACGATGAGCGATGTGACTAAACCAGCAACAACAAAGAGTGTTGCTTTGGTGATCAAAATTGTTGACCAGGTACTTGTGAAGTCAACAGATTTGAACCACAACCAATCAGCATAGAAACCACTGAGCGCTGTAAAGAGCGCAGCTGTGATTACAAGAATTCCTACTGTGATTGCCAGAGGACTCTTGCGAGCGTTGAATTGGAAGGCTGGGCGTTGAAACTGTGGGTTATTCGTCATGGGGCAAAGTTATCGCACGGGCAATTGCCCCACCAATTCAAGGCTTCTAAGCAGCCTCTAAGGTTCAAACTACTTCTCAGAACCGCCCAAATAGTTGATTGCTTGGGCCAATGTGGCGACAGTTACTACCTTTATGCCATCTGGAACATTGCTGATCTCTTCGGCGTTATCGACGGGTGCAAAGAAGATGGTCGCCCCGACTTTTTTGGCGGAGTGGATTTTTTCATTGATGCCACCGATGGGGCCGACGATTCCCCGCTCTGTAATTGTTCCAGTTCCTGCAATATGGCGACCCTCAAGAAGATCTCGCTCAGTTAAAAGCTCAACTAATCCAATGGAGAAAACAAGTCCACCACTGGGGCCACCGGTTTCGCCAACCTTGAATGCAATCTTCTTGGTATCTAACTGGCTAGCACGTTGTGCACCAATAGCTTTTGTCTCGCCCATAATCTCAGGGTGTGATTGCAGATAATTAACTGCAGCAACAATGGCTTTGTCTTGGGACTTCACCATATCTGCTTTGGCCTGCTTGCTCTCTTCCTCAGTCGTTGTTCCTGGTGGATAGATCGCAGATTTTGGATAGACGGCGCGATCTGCATCAATCCATGAGTAAATAACCTCGGGACCAAAGATCCATGTATCAGGGTTTGTAACTCTGATCGACATTAAATCGATACGTCCAGATGGTGGATAGTTTGTAAGCCCTTTAAATGTAATTACACCTTTAAAAATATTTTGCGCCTCACCCGGCAAAACAATTGCATAGGGAAGTGGGGCAAGGGTTGCAAGTAAAAAGAAGATTCCTAAAGTTGCTGTTACTAATCGAGGAAGCCGCGAGAATCTCATCATCTGAAAGTTATCTAATCTCGCCTTAGATGGTTGTAAACCTAGTTAGAAGACCCGGCATCAAAGCCAGCATCAAAGGCTGATGAATCTATTGGGCCAGCATCATCTGAACTATCGCCCTTTGAATCAGCCCCGGTTGCTGAGGTAATTATTACCGCGCCACCTGCAGCATCCCGTGCTTGGGAATCACGGAGAGAATCCTGAAAACGTTGGAACTGTCCGACTGAACGCTGAGTTTCTTGCTGGAACTTTCCTTCAAATTTGGTAACCCACAGCACGTACCCGAAGGCACCAATGAGTCCAGCTGCGGGAACTACCCACCAGATCAAAGCTGCAAATGCGTTAGACATGGGGCCAGCCTACTAGTTACCAGTGCCAATCGCTGACCGGTGTCTGGGAATGAAAGAGAGTGCAAAGTTGTTTCAAGACTGGGAGGATTGATCTATGACACCTTTTGGCTTCACACCAGGAAACTCAGATGGCTCTGAGGAGCCAATTGATTTTGCTGCCATGATGCAACAGATGCAGCAACAGATTCAGGAGCAGTTCTCAAAGCTAGGAATCAACTCCACAGGATTTGGTGGATCAGCTGAAGCTTTGCCAAAAAATATTGTCCGAGACACCGCCAAGAAATTTGCTACAGCTCAAGGCTCAGCACCGATTGGTGCAAATGATGTCTCTGATGTCGAGCAAGCATTTTCAATCGCTGAGCTGTGGCTCAATGATGCAACTTTTTTCCCACAATCACCCAACACCGGAAATGTTGCGCTAGCTCGCACCGATTGGGTTGATTCAACTTTAGCTGGATGGCAAACAACTGTTGAACCATTAGCAATTGGTTTGTCCTCTGCAATTGGTGATTTGCTCAATCAGGCATCTGCTGGTGATGGAACCGCACTCGGTGGTGATGATCCAACGAGCCAAGAGCGTATGCAGCTTCCCATCGGCATGATCTCTGCCCTGCTCAACTCATTTATTGGATCTTTGATTGCAACACAGCTTGGTCAGGCAATTGGCGGGCTTTCAGGCAAGGTAACCGGCGCTCATGATGTCGGATTGCCATTGATTGATGCCGCCTATCCAACCCTTGTCCCGCAGAACATTAAGGAATGGGCAACAGATCTTGATATTCCTATGGATGAGGTTCGAATCTTCCATGCATTACGTGAAGCTGCAGTTGCACGTTTGTTTGCACATAACCCTTGGTTAGTTTCATATATTCGCACCGCAATTACAGATTATGGCAAGGGCGTTAACATCGATATGGATGCGATTCAGGAGCAAGCACAACGCGCCTTTGAAACAGGTGATGGCTTTGATCCATCAAACCCTGAAAGTGTTTCTATTGCGCTCAATGATGGAATTTTCACACCTCAGGAGTCACCAGCACAGCGTGCAGCTTTAACAAAACTAGAAACAGTTCTTGCATTAATTGATGGCTGGAGCGAAGAGGTCGTAGCCCTTGCTGCTGGAGATCGTCTTCCAAATATTGCAGCACTCCAAGAAACATTGCGTCGTCGTCGTGCAACATCTGCACCTGCGCAGCAACTCTTTTCTTCACTATTAGGTTTGCAGGTTTCACCAAGACTTGCACGTGAAGCGACCGCTTTCTGGAAGCAGGTTCGAGAGTTAAAGGATGTTGAAGCACGTGATCGTTTGTGGAGTGGAATTCTTCCAACAGCAGATGATTTATTGGTTCCTGAGAGTTACTTGAAGAGTCTTGAAGTACCAGATGACCTATCGGGGCTGCTCTAATTCTTAATAACTAATCACTATTTGTACGCAATCACGGCTCGGTGAGATGCAGCGCCTTAATCTGGTTAATACTTTTTTCGGTAATGAGTCAATAATTTAAATCAGCTTTGAAATGGTGTTAAAAGCTGACTGGAAATAGAAAAGCGAACTCCCCGGTCACTTGCTCTAAGTCAGCCTTCCCCTTGCTGACGTAGAACTGTTATCCGAGGAGTTCGTGGTCGTAAAGTAAGTCTTTCTAGGCTGATTATCAAATGAGCACGACGTTGACAAAGGGTATTTTTCTCCGATAGTGGAGATTTTTTGGAGCCCAATAATCATCAAAAAATCGCCCACGGTCTCCGCCACTAAAACTGCGACAAGAGTTTTTCACTGAGACAAAAAGAAATCGCCGCTGCGATTGTGCAATCTCTCAAGGATTAGTTGAGAGATGACCTACTCTTTTTCAATGACCATTCACGATGAAGGTTCACTTGTTGAACCAACCTTGGATGGCCAAACCCTGCCTGGAATCTCAGAGGGCGAGATCATCGTCATTAGATCTACCCGTCGAAAGAAAAATATCTCGGCTTATCGCCAAGGTGGAAGGATCGTTGTCTCCATCCCTGCCAGAATGAGCAAGGCTGATGAGCGGGCGATGGTCCCTGAGATGGTGGCCAAGATCCGTGCACAAGAGGCTGCCGCCACTATGAGCGAGGAAGCCCTTGCAACCAGGGTTGATGAGCTGCTCAGCGAGCTTGCCCCTGAGATCACCCTGCGACCCTCCTCTATTAATTGGCGCGGTATGCGCGAGCGCTGGGGCTCCTGCACCAGCACAGACCGAACCATCAGGATCTCTGACCGACTCAAGGGGGCGCCGGATTACGTCCTGGACTATGTCCTCTTCCATGAGGCGATCCACCTGCAATTCTTTGACCATGGCCCCGAGTTCAAGGCGCTGCTAGCCAGATTCCCCCTAGAGGAGCGGGCTGAGGCGTATTTGAGCGGGTATGAGGCGGCCGAGAACGCCCTGACCGCCCCTGAGGCTCTAAAAAAACTCCTAAATAAAGGGGTGTAGTTAGGCTCATTTGAGCGTGTTGGCGAGTAATCTCATACTCGAACGCCTGCCCCATACGGGGAGCATCCCAATGGGATTGCAAGCGTCGATAGGAGGAAGAGCATGACAGCAGAGACATACAAAGGTGACGCTTACTGCGTTAAGTGCAAAGAGAAGCGTGAATTCGAGGGAACCGTAAAGGTCTCAGACTCTGGTCGTCGCATGGCACAAGGCATCTGCCCAGTGTGTGGCACCAAGGTCAATCGCATCCTTGGCAAAGCACAGTAATTAAATTTCGTTTCGTGTAAGTGAGCTCTCGTTCACTTGCAAACGTCTAGCGTTACAAAAGGCCCTCGCACTATCCGGTGCGGGGGTCTTTTGCTTTCTCAGGTTATTCCACCAACTTATTGATTGGAGGAGGCGCCAATCACACATGCTGAATTAAGTAGCGATTCCTGCCCCATCAACGCCCTTGGCAAAATTTGCCAACATTCCTCTCGGTACTGGGGCAAATCCGCTGAGTAACCCATTTCCCAATCTCTCCACAGTTTTCTCAGCCCTGCCGATTAATTGCGCTCGCCATCTGCATTGTTCGGGCATGAGCACATTCACAGAGCTATCAATCGATCCATCACTTGAAGTTACCTTGGAAAGTAAACCAAGTTCAACAAAGGGCAATTCACCTAGTACTAATTCACCTAGTACTAATTCACCTAGTACTAATTCACCTAGTACTAATTCACCCGATATGGATTCATTTGAAGAAAATAATGACGGCCAAAAAAATAACAAGAGTTCTGAAGTTCAAACCCAATCTCAAATAGTTCGTCGAAAGTATGTGCGCGGTTCTAGACCTGCACGAGTCACACGGATCTCGATAGAGCATTCCCAAGAAGAGGTCGCTGCACCAATAAAGCCTCGACTAAAAAACGGAATTCACTTAAGCGCCCCAATCGCCGAGGTTGAAACATCATTAATCATCGCAACCGCGCACCATGCAATCACAATTCATCATCCGGGTGCGCGGGCGATAATCGCAAAGTTTGATGGTGAACATAGCGCAGATGAAATTAGCCAAGAGATCAACGCCCCGATTGATGTTGTTGAGAAGGTGATTGCACAGTTGCTAAACGCTCATTTGATAGATGTGAGTAAGTCCAAAGTTCGCTTGCACAACCGGTTTCATTCACCCATCGCCGAAAGAGCTGCTAACACACAAGATCAGAGCAATGATGCTTCATATCGCCAACTTCAACAGCGGATGATTTCAGAGCTAAGCCAGACCACCTGGGTAGATGGTGTTGTAGATGGGGGAGTTGAGCTGCTTTCTGCGCGGCAAAACTTCGGTGTTGAAATCTATGGAAGCAACCGGGTTGCCACCCTTATTTACAACGCTTTACTGGCCAGCGGGGTTACAAATACACGTTTTTCCATAACCTCGCGCAGGAGTAATGGGGCGATTGGCGATAACGATCTTGGAACAGGGGTGCTTCGCACTACAGATTATGGATTGAATTATGTAAATCGATTAGAAGAGCTTTCACGTGAGTGGTCTCTTTTTCCAACTCCATCAAAAAATGTGAAGGGGAGCATCAATGCGGCAATCCCAGAGAGAAATCTTCGAATAATTGTTGGGCAGTATCCAATGGAGCTAATTGATCAACTGATGCGTGATGGTATGGATCATCTTTTTGTTGGGCAAATAGTGGGCGGAGCATCTTTATGTGGCCCTTTAGTCATTCCAACCAAGTCACCGTGCAAAGGTTGTGTTGAGTTGGGAGTTGCAGAACGATTTGGAATGGATCAGCTTCAGCCTTTGAGTTCACATCTTGATGAACTGCCAGTTTCAATTTCATACCAAGTCGCTGGAGTTGCAACACACTCCGTCTTGCAATTCATTGATACAGGTAACAGTGAGTTCGTCGGCACTCAACTGACCTTTGATTATCTGTCTCCAGTTAGAGGTGCTGTAACACGGTATGCGCGTCATCCAAAGTGCTCATGTCAATGGATGTAGGGATTCTCATAGGACCTGCTTTGAAAGTTAGATATCCACAGTTTGAGAATTAGGAAAAGTGGTTGATGGAAGAGATTAGAAACTAGGAAAGCACGGAAAGCACGGAAAGCACGGAAAGTAACACTCTTGCCACAGAACCATTTAGCTCTGAAACATGGAAAAAGAAATTTAGTTAATCAACCGCATCAAATCTAGGAAAGAGGTAGCAATGAAGAAAGTTATGGAAAAAGCCTTTGCAGCAGAGCTTGCGCTTCGACAAAAGCTAATCACGGCACAGGATTCATTCTCTGCGCGTTTAAAGGATGATCGCGGCGATGTTCCTGGATGGGTCTTGGTTGTATTGATGACGACTGGTCTCGTCACAGCAATTTGGACAATTGCAGCGCCACGGCTGACTGCAATTCTTAAGAACTCGCTAGATTCAATGAATGGAATTCGTTAATTGTTGGCACGAATTCGCGCTCATTTAGCGCGAGAGGATGGCAATGTCGAAAGCGCGCTAGTCATTATTCCTTTATTGATCCTATTCCTAACTGGTGCACAGGTAATTGCTGCTACCAATATGCGAAATGCGGACTTGGCAATCGCACAGGGAGATGCAGCTGCACGTGCGATTTCTCAAGAGTTTCAACCGGGCGATCAAATTCTTGAAGTAGGTGGAGGCATTGAAAAGCTTCGCCTACTTGTAACGCATCGTTCTCACTCTGTGCCTCAACTAGTACCAGGATTGATTGAGCTCATGGGCGGCGTACCCGTCACTGATGTGGTTGGAGTGGCTGTTATTGAGCCCAACAGCGCCAGAGGTTAAGTGAGTTAGCTCAATTGAAAGAAGAGAAAGAAGAGAAAGAAGAGGAGGGGTAAGTGCAAGGCAATTTAGTTAGTCGACTGAGATCAGCAAAGTCGCTTTTTGCGCGTGAAGATGGAGGAGCGATAGTTGAGTTTACGGTTCTTGCCATCCCACTGTTTATTCCTATTTTCATTTACTTAAATAGCTTTTCTTCAGTCAGTGCGAATGAAACTATCGCCCGCTCTATGGCCCGCGAAGTTTTGCGGGTATATGTCATAAGTGAAAGCGATGGAGCAGCACAAGGGTTATCTGCTAAAGCCGCTCAGTTGCTAGCCAGACAATGGAATTTGAGTGAAGCGGAGCAGCTAACACTAAGAACAACCATGGATTGCTCGCACTTTCCTTGTCTAAGCGCAAATGGCCGAATCAAACTAACCCTTTCATTTGTTGACGATGAAACACAACGAAAGGTATCTGCGAGTGCACAAGAACATCTCAGTCCTTGGCTCTGAACCTTTACAGGATAGGACCATCAACCGAGTTCACTCAGAAGAAGGTTCAATCTCCGTTGTCGTAATTGGTCTCTTTGTCATCACAATCGCTTCCCTTATGGTGATGACAGATGTTTCAGCGATGATAGTTGCCAAGCGTTCACTCGTTCAGGCAACTGAAGCCGCTGCCCAGCGTGGAGTACATACACTTGACAAGAGTGAGTACTACCAAGGAAAAGGAAACATATTTACCGTTCCCTTGGCAGTTGCAACGGGCCGAGACCATCCAACTATTCCAATTGATTGCACACGTGGAGGTGTCGAGGTACTGCTCGAATTGAATTCATGGAGTAATGATCAAAGCGATATGAAATGGCGACAGTTAAAAGGCATTGAACTGACGGAGTTTTCCTGTGATGGAAAATCCCTTCAAATCAGCACACGTTCCGAGATGAAACTACCCTTCAAACTTCCATTTGCATCAACTGATTCAGTTTCCTTAACAGCAACAGCAGGGACTACAAACAATGTTCAAGAGGGTTTCTATCTCTTTGGGGTTCGGCTTTATTAGTACCTTCTAATGTATTGATTGAAGCCGACTACGGTTAACTACTTCGATCGATTGCTTTTGATCTTTGTTTGAGATGCCCTTGATTAAAAGTTATTGATCTACTCTCCTTTAACTGTCAAAAATCACCTATTCGCTTGCACTTGCTGAGTTGGCTATCCTTACCCCATGGCCGCTCGCGAGTATCAATTAGAGATAGATGCCATTGACGCGACCCTTGTTTCAATTGAAAAGGTTTTAGATCTACCCAAGCTTCGTAAGCAGGCAGAGGAGCTTGAGGTAGAAGCTGGAGTCCCAAATCTTTGGGATGATCCTGAGGCTGCACAGAAGATCACAAGCCGATTATCTCGTGTGCAATCCGAGATCGCTAAGTTATCTGGACTTCGCCAACGTGTTGAAGATTTACCAATCCTCTTTGAACTAGCCGCAGGTGAACCTGGT
>JBEDKL010000019.1:0-12200 GCA_041172145.1 Actinomycetota bacterium | reverse complement strand
TTCCTTACCATGGAAACACTCTACCGACTGAGCTAGGGGGGCGTTGATCGAGTGCTGAGCCTACCCGCTTACTTCCACTTTGGAAAAATTACCTTCTTATAGGGCTGGATTTAGCGTGATTTTGCCGGTGGTCTCGCGGCTAAGCATCGCCTTGTGGGCCTTGGTCGCCTCGCTCAAAGGATATGTCGCACCGATTACAGGCTTCAACTTTCCTTCAACGACTAGCGCAAAGAGATTCTCAATAACATCATTCATTAACTCTTTTTTGCCGAAGCAGTGTGACAACCAGAAACCTGTAATTGTTTTACTTCCACCCATAAGAGATGCTGGCTGAATCATCGTTGGTGCAACACGTGATGCCATGCCATATGTAACTAGACGTCCAAATGGCGCAAGGATTTCGAGACTGTCATCAAATGTTTTTCCGCCAACCATTTCAAGAATCAAGTTAACGCGCTTGCCACCATTTGCTGCCTTGATCGCCTCGCCCAAGTTTTCATGTGTTGCTTCAACAACAAGATCTGCTCCGAGTGATGTTGCAAGTGCGCGCTTTCCTTCAGAGGATGCAACTGCAATTACCTTTGCACCCCACATCTTTGCCAATTGAATAGCGATTGTTCCAACGCCACCAGCGGCAGCATGTACAACAACTGTTTCACCAGGTTGCAGATGACCAACGGTTTTCAAAATGTGCCACGCAGTTGATCCTTGAACCAACATGCACAGCGCTTGCTCATCTGAAACTCCATCAGGAATTGGAATCATGGTTGAAGAATGGGTAACCGCTTTCTGCGCGTATCCCCCACCATCAACCGGCGCCAAAACGCGAACACCTTTTGAAGTCTTACCAACAACTTCGATTCCAGGTACTAGTGGAAGCTTCTGTGCTGAAAGATATGAGTTTTCTGTCTGGTGTGTATCTGCATAGTTAATTCCGATTGCTGATACTTCAATAACTTCAAAACCTTCGGCAGCTTTTGGATCTTCCAGATCTACAAGGTGCATGACATCTGGACCACCAAATTCGGTGATCTGAATTGCTTTCATTCTCTTTATCCTTTAGTAGAGCCGAGGGTTAAGCCTGAAACAAACTGCTTACGCAGTACAAAGAAGACGATAAGGGTAGGTAGCGCCGCGATCGTGGCGCCCGCTGCCAAGAGGTTGTAATCCGTTACAAACTCGCCCTGCAGTCGACCCAGGGCAGATGTGATCGGTCGCTTTGAATCTGAGGACATCAGAACAAGGGCCCAGAAGAAGTCGTTGTAAATCCAAGTTGTCATGAGTACACCCAAAGAAGCTAGCGCTGGGCGAAGTAGAGGCAACATCACCTTTGTGTAGTGTGTAAACACGCTAGCGCCATCAACCATTGCTGATTCGCTGATCTCTTTTGGAACAGTCTTCATGTAACTTGAAAGAACAAATGTTGCAAAGCCCATCTGGAAGGCAACGTGAATTAAAACAACACCCCAAGGTGAGTCATACAAGATACGTGGCATTCCAAGAGCTTTACCTAAAGTGATGTACATCTTGAAAACGGGAATAAAGACAAGCTGAGCAGGCAAAAGGTTTCCAGCTGTAAACAGTAGAAGCAGTGAAACATTCCACTTGAATGAATAACGGCTAACTACGAATGCGATGAGCGAACCAAAGAATAATGTTAGGAAAACTGCAGGAATTGTGATCGCTGCGGTGTTCCAGAAGTACAAAGGTAGATCCATGCGAGAAATAGCTTCGCTGTAGTTATTCAGGTTCAGGGTCTCTGGCATTGAGAAAATACCGTTGGCACGAACCTCCTTATATGGACGAAGTGAAGTCCAGATTGTCCAAGCAATTGGGAAGATCCAGACAATTGCAAAGATTCCGATGAACACCGAAATAAAGCGATCCTTAACCTTCTGCTTGTTCTTGTACTTAGCAGCGGCTTTTGCGAGATCTAGATCAATGCTCATTGGACATCACTCTTAAAGGTTGTGCGTAGGTACGCAATGATTGGACCGATAGATAGGGCAAAGAGGATTACCGCGTAGGCCGCACCCTTCATGGATGCACCTTCACCTGCGATGTTCTGGAATACCAAGGTACCCAAAATTGGGAAACCTGCCGAAGAGCCGTAAATGATGTAAACAATGTCGAATGCACGTAGTGATTCGATGATCGTAATCACCACAACGATGATGTTTACAGGCTTCATTGAAGGGAAGATGACCTTCTTGAAGGTCTGCCATTCAGTGGCACCATCGAGAGCAGATGCCTCGCGTAGCGCAGCATCAACTGACTTTAGGCCAGCTAAATACAAAAGCATGATGTAACCAATGTGTCGCCACGAGGCGATGGTCAAAATTACATAGATATTAATGTCGTAATTTCCGAAAAATGAGATCGCATTATCGATATCGCGGCCCATAAGACCGTTTACAAAACCATCTGGTCGAAGCAAGAAGTTCCAGATAATTCCTGTCACCGCTAATGAAAGTACGACAGGTAAGTAGTACGCGGTTTCGTAAAACTTGTGTCCGCGGATCTGACGATCAATTTGATAAGCCAACAAGATACCTAGCGGGGTCGCAATTAATCCAAACCAGCCTAGCCAGATGACGTTGTTCTTAAGCGCTTCCCAGAAAGCTGGGGTATCAAAGAAAATGTTTTTGTAGTTTGCCAATCCAGCCCATTGAATTCGGCTGATTGAAATACCTGACCAGTATGTAAAAGAAAGAAGAATTGTTAAAACCGCTGGTATCCATACAAGTAATAAGTGGAAGAAAAGCGGAATTCCTACGAATGCACTGAGTGTTGTGCGATCTGCCTTGGAAAAGGCTCGACGGCGAGAGACCTTACTTCTGTCTTTCGCCGTCGAGCTCATACTTATAACCCTATCTCTAATTGAACTTAATTGTTAATTAATAAATTAATTTAAAATTGATCTTTGCAACATCCTTTGGATTCTTGAACCATGACTGGATTGCTGGACCAACAACTGGGCCTGCAAAGTCTGGACGAGTATCGCGATCAAGGAACTGAGTGATGTACTTGGCTTCTGCCATAACAGCAAGCTGTTCCTTCTGGAATGGATCGTATGAAGATGTGTCCTGACCCTTGTTCGCAGATGTCATCGGGATACTTGCTCCGTTTGCATCCTTCGCGCCAAGAATTGCGTTTACACCTTCGATGTCGCCAGCAAACTTCAAGAAGTCTGCTCCACCCTCGTTGTTTGTACCGTTTGCAGCTACGCAGTAGCCATCAATTGGTGCATCGATTGTGTCGCGACCGTGCTCTGGGTTGATTTCTGGGAATGGAATGATTGAAAGATCTAGGTAGTCAGCTTCTGACTGCTCCTTGAAGTTTCCGCCGAACCAAGAACCCATAAGCATTGATCCAGCCTTCTTCTGTAGAAGAAGCTGCATAGCTCCATCCCACTCGAGGTCTAGAACGTTTGGATTCATGTAAGGAATCAATTGCTCCCAGTATGTGAATACTTCTGTGACCTTTGCATCTGTCCACTTTTCGCGGCCTGCAAGTAGATCTACGTGGAACTGGTATCCGTTGATACGTGCGTTAAGAATGTCGAATGTTCCCATTGCTTCCCAGCCGCCCTTATCTCCGGCAGCGAAACCAACAAGACCCTTCTTCTTCATTCCATCAAGCATCTTTAGGAATTCATCCCAAGTTGTTACGTTGTCAGCATTCAATCCCAAGTCGTTGAACATTGACTTACGGAAGTGAAGACCCCATGGGTACCAAGATCTTGGAACGAAGTACTGCTTGCCATCAAGACCTGTTGAAGCGATCTTGTAGCTCTCGTCATACTGATCGCCAATTGCGTCCCATACGCCAGTTAGATCTGCAAGCAGACCCTGCTCTGCGAAGAACTGCATGCGATATCCAGCCATCCACTCAAATGCATCATCAGGTGTTCCCTGTAGATACTGTGAGAGGTTGTTCTGGAATGCGTTTGACTCAGTTGCGTTGTACTTAACTTCGTTGCCTGTCTTTGCTGTGTACGCAGCAAGCAATGCTTCGTTTTGTGCTGTTGGGCCTGCATCAACAGAGCGAGCTCCGTATGCAAGTGGACCAGTAGCGCCTGAACCGCAACCTGCAAGTAGTGATCCACCTGCTGCGATTCCTAAACCACCAACTGCAGCACCCTTAAGTACTGAGCGGCGGGAAATGCCATTATTTAGATCTGACATCATCGTCCTTTTCTGTTAATTGAGCCTTCGAAGGTCATTGGGTTTTGAGGGGTCAAATCCCTTGGACGTTGTGAAATCTACGCCTGGGCAGGCTTAATTGACAGGAGTTATAGGTAACAAAAGGGTCACAATTGACCGATCAACCATGCAAAAAGAGCCTAAATATCCCACCAGATTGTTGCCAAAGGGCGGGTCTCAAGGGTTGGACAGTTTTGCTGCATCTGCAGCAATTTCCTTGCGAATCTCATCCATATCAAGGGCTGAAACTTGCGAGATCAGATCATCTAGCGCTGATCCTGGAAGCGCACCCGGTTGGCTAAACAACAGGATGCCATCGCGGAAAATCATTAATGTCGGAATAGATGTAATTCCAGCTGCAGCTGCAAGAGATTGCTCTGCTTCGGTATCCACCTTTGCAAAGGTTAGCTCTGGGTACTTCTCTGATGCCGCTTCGTAAACAGGGGCAAAAGAGCGACAAGGTCCACACCAAGCAGCCCAGAAATCAACTAAAACAGTTCCTTCTTTAAGGATTAACTCCTCGAACTGCGCTTCAGTCACATTAATTGCTGCCATCGTTTTCTCCTATCGACTTATTTGTTGTTTGAAAAGGTAGTGCGCATGAGTATTCATTGTTAAGACGCATCCGAAGGGAGTACATGAGTAATGCGATTCCCGCTACGGCAAGATAAGGCTGAATCGGCGCAAAGTATTGAATGGCTCCTGAATATCCCAGAGCAACTAAAGCTAACTTGTTGCAAACAGGGCATCCAACTGCAAAGTAAGAAAGCAGCGCACCAGCACCGCCGATCTTTAGCTGTCTTGGATTTTCATCTGAAAATTCATTCTTCACATAAGTTGCAGTCAGCAATCCTGTAAGAATTGATGAAATCACAATTACTGTCACAGACCAACTTGTTACGGCGATATCTCGACCAAATATTGGATTTGCAACCACTGCTGTAGGTAAGGCGATTACAAAGTAGGTTAGTACACCAACACTTACTGCAACAATCCAGCGCTTTACACTCCAGGTAAGTAGCGATGTAAAACAGTTAGGCACTTTTTCTCCCTAGTAAACCTAGAACTTTTTGTTGGTACTCAATTGCATCGGAATGGCGAGCCCTGAGCAAACGATCTTCATAGTTTGCTTTGACCACCATGTTGGCTGAAAGAGCTACAAAAACTGCAATAGAAAGAAGATTCAAGTTGTTGATCAGCATTCCTAGGCCAAACATCAATACACCGAGGTACATTGGATGGCGAAACCAGTTATATATGCCAACTGTAATTAGGGGTGCACCTGGCTTTGGAATTGGTGAAACTCTTAAGGATGGACGTAGTGCTATATATGCGAAGGCGAAAATAGTTACCGCCCCGAGATAAAGCCCAGATGAAATCCAAGCAAAAGAGTTGGAATCAACAAGTATTGCTCCAGCTGGCTTTAGGAAAAGAATTCCTAAGAGGCCAAACTGGAGCGCAACCAGAACTCTTGCCTTAATGATTACTTCTTACCAAACATCTTGCTGAAGAAACCAGGCTCCTTTGGATCATTTGCATGACCTTGGCAGCGATCCTTCTTCGCAACTCCCTTAAGAGCGATTTCTACATGTTGTCCGCAACCTGACCAGGTTGGCTTTCCACATTTACGGCATGTTGTTCTACTGCACATATTTTTCTTCTCTCTTATTTAATCGCAGCTGGAGAGTTGCTCCAGGTGAGATATCCGCCATCAAGGTTTACTGCATTGAAGCCAAGCTCCTTAAGGAGCATTGAGCCTGTATGTCCTCGTAAACCAACCTGACAGTTCACAAGAAGATTCTTATTCTTAAGCTCTGAGTATCGATCACGAATTTCATCAACAGGGATATTTACCGCCCCCGGAATGATTCCGCGACCACATTCAGCCTCAGAACGAACATCCAAGATTTGATAACCCTTGGCACGATACTCATCAATTTCACTCCATTGAGCAATCTTTGAAACCCCAGAGACAACATTCTCAGCGACATAGCCCAGCATGTTTACCGCATCCTTGGCAGAGCCAAATGGCGGTGCATATGCAAGTTCAAGATCAGCTAACTCTGGTGCAGTTATTCCACCACGCATTGCAGTTGCAATTACATCGATTCGCTTATCAACGCCCTCGATACCAATTCCTTGTGCCCCAAGGATTTCGCCGCTCTTTGGATCAAAGATCAACTTTAAAGTCATCTGCTTTGCATCTGGATAGTAGCCAGCATGAGAGTTTGGATGAATATGAATTGCTTGGTGTGGACGATTAGCTGCCTTAAGGCGCTTTTCATTCCAACCTGTAGTTGCAATCATAAGATCAAATACTTTAACAATTGCAGTTCCGATAGTTTTTACTGGTCGAACAGTTAGACCACAGATGTGATCTGCAACTACGCGACCGTGGCGATTAGCAAGATTTGCCAATGGAACAAGTGTTGCGTTTCCATCCAATGCATCTGTTTTTTCAGCTGCATCTCCAACTGCGTAGATATCTAAATTACTTGTGCGATTAAAATCATCAACTTTGATTCCGTTACGAGCACCGATCTCAAGATCAGCAGCTTTAGCTAAACCAATCTCTGGTCGAACTCCGATCGCAAGAATGACAATTTCTGCTGGCAAAACATCACCATTTGCTAGCTCTACAGAATCTTCTGAAATCTTTACAACACTCGAGCCGAGTCGTAGATCCACAGACTTTGAACGCATTTCATTTGCAACAAGGGTTGCTAACTCGGGATCTAATGGCATTAAGACCTGATCAGTTGCTTCAACTAATGCGGTTGGAATTCCTTTATGAACTAAGTTTTCAGCGATCTCAACACCAATAAATCCACCGCCGATGACCACAGCACTTGCTGGCTTTGTGCCAACACTTGCAGCGATTCTTTCTACATCTTCAACGGTGCGCAAGGTCATGCCACGTTCGATGCCGGGAATGGGAGGAACTACTGGAGATGCGCCAGGGCTCAGAATTAACTTGTCGTAATCTAACTCTGAACTTTCCCCAGAAATTAGATTCTTAACTGCAACAGTCTTCTTGCTCGGATTGATAGCAAGAACCTCTGTGCTCACACGAACATCTAAGCGAAAACGTGCATGCAAACTTGCCGGAGTCTGCAGGAGAAGATCCTTCTCATTCTCAATTACTCCGCCTACGTAATATGGCAGGCCACAGTTTGCATATGAGACGTGGCCGCTCTTTTCTAGAACAATAATCTCAGCTGATTCATCTAAGCGGCGTAGACGTGTTGCTGCAGACATACCGCCTGCGACTCCTCCAATAATGATTACGCGCATTAGTTTCTTACCAAAGGTAATCCAGCATTTGCCCAATCAATGACTCCGCCATTCATATTGAAGACATTCGTGAATCCAGCATCTTGCATCACCTTTACCGCTTGCCCTGAGCGATTGCCGCTGCGGCAGTAAACGGCGTATGTCGCATTCTTATCGAGAGTAGCAATCTCATTTTCAAAGTTTCCACTTTGGAAATCGATCAAACGCGCACCTTGGATATATCCCTCTGCAAACTCACCTGGCGTGCGAACATCTAGGGTGACAACACCTGGTTCAGCGGCCTTAGCTGAAAACTCATCGACGCTTAAGTTGTTTGCGCTAGAACTTGATGAACATCCAGCAAGTAAAAGAGCGGCTGCGATTAATGCGATAACTTTTTTCATGTTTTTCTCCTATGCCAAAGTTAAGAACAGTTTTTGTAATTGAGCGGTAACGGCATCGGAGTTGTTCTTTCCCTCAACGATGCACTCTTTGAGACTTGCAGAAATCAAGGTAAACGCAGCAGTGTTTACCGCCTTTGAAACCGCTGACATCTGAGTCACGATTTCATCGCAGTTTCGTCCTTCTTCTAGCATTCGAGCAACAGCACCAAGCTGTCCTTGCGCACGTTTTACTCTCTTGGCGATGGCTGCGATCTGCTCTTCATCACTTAAAACATGGGCGATTTTCTTAGTTGGCATGGTTAGCACTTGCAACGATCTGCTTCAGAAACTCCTGCTAGCGCTTGTTCAATGTGCTGACCGCAACCTGACCAGGTGGCCTTCTTGCAGATATGGCATGTGACTTGTGAACACATAGTTAATCTCCTTAGTTGTATTGACTAAGGAAAAAGTACCATACCCCCGGGGGTATCTGTCAAAGACCTGTAATCTTCACCGCAGCCAGAGCCACGCCAGCCACAACTACCCAGGCCACCATTCCCATGGCCATTGGGCGTGGGCCAATAGCGCGGATCGCCTTCCAACGGACGCCTGAACCTAGGGCGACTAAGCCTGCTCCGAGCATTACCTTGCTGAGCAAAACAATGGTGTCATGTAGACCCTCATTGATATCGACAATGTTGTTCAGAGTTGCAACTGCGATAAAGCCCAGAACAAAAAAGGGAATAAGCGGAACCTTTGCAGATTCAACCTCTTGCTTTCCTTGTGATGATAACCAGCGTCGGTGGCGCAAAGATAAAATCAAAACAATTGGAGCAAGCAAGCAAACACGTGCAAGCTTTACAACGATTGCATACTTGTCTGCATCATCGCCCCACACAGATGCGGTAGCAACAACCTGTCCAACATCATGAACCGCAGCACCCGCCCACGCACCAAACTCGCGAGTGTCAAGATTGAGTGCATGGCCAATTAGGGGCAGCATAAAGATAGAAAGAGTTCCACAAAGTGCAATTAATCCAATCGCGTATGAGGTCTCTTCTTCTGTGGCACGAGTTTGAGGTTTGATCGCTGCAACAGCAGTTGCTCCACAAACTCCAAAACCCACACCAATTAAAAGTCCAAGTTCGCCTGACATCTTAAAAAGCTTTGACAGCCCTAAAATTCCAAAGATTGTAAAGGTCACAACAATCACAACTGTGACTACTCCCTTGAGACCAATCTCCTTCAGAGATACAACACTTACCTGCGCGCCTAACAAGGCGACACCAATACGCATAATTGTTTTACTTGAAATCTTTGTTGCAGGTGCCGCAAATGCTGGCCATTGAGCAAAGTTTGCTACCAAGAATCCAAAAGCAACGCACAATGCAAGTGGGCTAATTGCCGACTGCATCTGATTGATTTGAAAAGCAATTGCTACCAATACGCCAATTAAGCCAAAGCCGGGTGCGTAGGTTTTCAACATTTAAAAACCTAGCTGCGTAAAGACTTGATCGGTAATGGTTATTTCATCATCAAAATTAAGCTTTTCAGGGTTTACGCGGTTTGCACCAGGTAGTCGTCCACCTGCTGCATTAACCTCTGAAACAAACTCGTGGGTGCGATTATTGGCGCCATCTACTGATAATTTGGCAGCATCGATAGCCAGGACAAAGTGGGAAATCTGCTGTGGAAGAGCATCTTGGCTAGCTGCAAACATATCTGGAATGTTCTTTGCAAGAGTTGGGCCAATCAGCATTCCGGTCAATGACTCAACAAGAACTGCAACTGCATATCCTTTAACGCCACCCAATGGTGCAAGCATTCCAGCAAGTGCTTCTTTGGCATCGGTTGTTGGTGCGCCATCTTTGGTAAAGGCCCAACCAGGTTCTAGTTCGGCACCTGCTTGTGCTTTGGCTTGAATCTTTCCACGCGCAACCGCGCTTGTTGCAAGATCAACAACTGTTGGAGGATTCGTTGGAATACCTGCAGCAATTGGTGAGGTAGATAGCAAAGCTTTGTTTCCACCCCAAGGTGGCATGACTGCTGGACCTGTGCTGAAAGCAATTCCAACTAGGCCACGATTAATCATTGGCCATACATAAATTCCTAGAGCACCGCAATGATTAGATCGACCAACACCAACAGCTGCAACACCATTTACCATCGCTCGTTCTGCTGCAACCTCTGCAGCATGTTGTAGCTGCCAATGACCCAAACCATCATCGCCATCAAAGACAACCAGGCTTGGTAGATCTGTGACAGTCTTTAGTTGAGCATCTGGCTTAATTCCACCTGCTTGTAAACGTGCGAGATAAAAGGGAAGACGCATTAAACCGTGGCTGCCAATCCCCCAACGATCGCTGGCAACGATGCAACGAGCAGTTGTTGCCGCATGTTCTGTCGGAACACCAGCTGCTTCAAGCAGTGATTGCGCCTTTGTGATGGCAGATCCAACAGTTAGCTGTGGCATTTAATTGCTACTTTCCTTTAGCGCCCCCACTGCATGTGTGGCTGGCTTTGCGTTTAAAACTAATTCAATATTTGCGGTCAAAATCTGATTAATTCGAAGTTGACTCTCTTTAGTAATTCCTGCAACGTGCGGAGTAAGAATCAGGTTAGGAATCTGCTCCATCTCGCCCTTTACAGGAGGTTCTTGGGCACGTACATCAAGTGCAGCTCCAGCAATGGTTTTAGCCTTTAAAGCCGCCATTAAATCAGCTTCATTAATGACTTCTCCGCGACCTACGTTGACGATGATCGCATCTGACTTCATGAGGCTAATTGTTTGAGCGTTAATCGTTCCATTTGTTTCTGGCGTAGATGGCATATGAATGCTGACCACATCGCTGCGCTTTAAAACATCTTCAAATGTTGTTAATTCAATTCCTGAAAGATTCTTTGCATACGGGTCATAACCGATAACTTCACAATTAAATCCTTGTATCAACTTGGCTGTTGCTACACCTGTTGCTCCACAGCCCAACAAACCCCAGGTTAAGCCAGATAGCTCACGACCAGGTGTGCGAACCCATCCACCATCGCGGGTTGCAACATCATGTCCTGGAACATTGCGAAGTAATGCGAGTGCTAAACCAAGTGTTAACTCGCCAACGCTGACAGCGTTTGCACCAAGACCTGCAACGACTACGACACCTGCAGCATCGGCTGCCTTCAGATCAATGTTGTCTAAGCCAACACCTGCACGAGCAATAACCTTTAGCTTAGGTGCAGCTGCAATTACATCTGCAGTTACCTTGGTGCGATTACGTACAACTAGAGCTGTTGCATCCTTAAGCGCTGCCTTGAGCTCTTCAGAGTAATGGGAAAACTCCCTTCCAGTGCTTGGAAGGGAGTTCCCCATACATCTTCAGAAATCAGAATCATTATGCAGAGATGTACAACTTCGTGAATGTGAATTCGCGGTGACCCATAACTTCAGCCTTGCAGAGACGACCGTTAACAGTGTCATAAATGACATCCAACATCAAGATCGATGTGCTCAGTCATTGACTTAGCTGTCTTGATATTTGCAGTTAACTTCAAAACAGGAACGATTGGGTTACCAATAACATTTCCTTGACCTGTTGGGAACAAGTGAATAACCGCTCCGCCTGCTGCCATCAGAGTTACGCACTCCGCAGCTGCAGATGATGAATCCATGAAGTACAGACCCTTCTTGCTTGGATCTGGCATTTCTGCAGGCTTAAGAACGCCTACAACTGGAACTGAGCCAGTCTTTGCGATATTTCCAAGCGCCTTCTCTTCGATAGTTGTTAGACCACCAGCGATATTTCCCTGTGTTGGCTGTGAACCAAGAAGGTTTGCACCAGTTGCTTCAATAACTTGGATGTACTTGTCGTAAGTTGCCTGGAACAAGTTACGGCATGCATCATCGATGCAACGATCAGCAATGAGGTGCTCTCCACCTGTTAGCTCTGATGTTTCACCAAAGAACACTGTTCCACCAGCTTCGACCCAACGGTCAACAGCTTGTGAAGTTGTTGGGCAAGAGCCAAGACCAGATGTTGTATCTGATTCTCCACACTTGATTGACATGATCATGTCGCCCATTTCAGCTTCTGTGCGAACAAGACCAGATGCATCTTGTAGGAACATTGCTGCCACACGGCTTGCTTCCTGAATAACTTGTAGGTCGCCCTTACCTTCGATTGAAAATGCTGCAACTGGCTTGCCAGTCTTTGCAATTCCATCTGCTACACGTTGTGTCCACTTTGGTTCGATACCAATAACAACAACCGCTGCAACGTTAGCGTTAACGCCAGTTCCAATTAGTGTGTCAAAGGTTAGTTGTAGATCTTCACCGAACTGCAAACGA
>JBEDKL010000018.1:0-8870 GCA_041172145.1 Actinomycetota bacterium | reverse complement strand
GCTAAGGTAAATTTCCATGGTGACACACCTACTGCAGACATGGCATCGGTAATCAAGGCGCCACTACCTGAATACCCGACAAAGGCGGCAAGTAATACCGCAACGATCAAACTCTGCACAAGAACCCTTTGACTCAATGAAATAGTCCAAGTTGCTAACAGCGCACCAGCGGCAACTATGAAAAGTACTCCGATTAATGCGATCAGTGACTTACCTTCAGGAAGTGCTCCTAACAATGGCATCGCTGGAATCTTGTTTAATCTAAAGGAGGTTGGAGCGACCAAGGTGCCGGAACCAACAGCAAAACCAACACCTGAAAAGTAAGCCAGGGTTGAAACTATTGCATTAGGAATATACAAAATATTGAGCAAGAGCAGGAGCAAGCCGCCAAAGATTCCTGGTTGTAGCACCGTGGTTAAGTTCTTGACCATAGAGATATTAACCAGAAGCAAGATGCCAAAGACAATGGATGAGACACCCAACAGCAATGCGATTATTCGCGAGCCGTAGAGAAAACCTTGTCCTAATGCAACCCTTCTTCCAACAGTTGCAGCACATAGCAATGTAAAGGGAAGAACATAAATCAATGCAAAGTACCAAACCGGTCGAATTGATTCAGTCTTTGAAAAGAATGAGGCTGCTAAAGCAAAGAGTGTGTACCCGATTGCAAATACCGCACGAGCTGGGGCGACAAGTGAGGTGTCATGATCCAAACGTTCGATTGTGCGGGCAACGCCATTTCGGATCGCCAAGATTGGAAATATCAATGCACCCAATGGAAGGTAAGACAAATAACCAGGTAATCCCGAAGGTGGCAGCGATAGATCAAATGGAATTGAGTGTGCACCTATCCAGATCCACAACGCTGCGCGTAATGGATCACCGGTATTGCCCGTTGCGCTTCCGGCGGTAGCCCAAGCTAGTAAAGCGATGAAAGAGGTTGGAAGTAAAAGCCAAGCAACGCTGCGCAAGACTTGGGGCAATGCAGCTCCAAGTACTCGCGTCATCATTGTTATCGACCCATAATTGCGCGTAACAAACGCGCGGTTTCGCTTGGTGTTTGACCAACCTTTACGCCAGCAGCTTCCAATGCATCCTTCTTTGCTTGTGCAGTTCCTGATGAACCAGAAACGATCGCACCTGCGTGACCCATTGTCTTACCTTCTGGCGCTGTAAAGCCCGCAACATAACCAACAACTGGCTTTGTTACATACTCAGCGATAAATGCAGCAGCTCGCTCTTCAGCATCTCCACCGATTTCACCGATCATTACGATCGCTGTTGTCTCTGGATCATCCTGGAATGCACGAAGACAATCGATGTGTGTTGTTCCGATAACTGGATCTCCACCAATACCGACCGCGGTGCTGAATCCGATATCACGAAGCTCGTACATCATTTGGTATGTAAGGGTTCCTGATTTTGAAACCAAACCAATTGGACCAGAACCAGTGATATCTGAAGGAATGATTCCTACATTTGATTTTCCTGGGCTAATCAAACCTGGGCAGTTTGGTCCGATGATCTGTGTTGTTCCCTTTGTCTGCGCATAAGTGTAGAAGCTTGCAGAGTCATGAACTGGAATACCTTCAGTGATGACAACTACAAGTGGCATCGCAGCATCAATTGCATCGATAACCGCTGCCTTTGCGAACTTAGGTGGAACAAAAACTACTGAAACATTTGCACCGGTTGCAGACATTGCCTCTGCAACTGTGTTGAACACTGGAAGTTGGTGACCGTCGATATCGACAACCTGTCCACCCTTACCTGGCGTTACTCCACCGACAACCTTTGTGCCTGAAGCCAACATACGACGGGTGTGCTTGGTTCCTTCAGAACCTGTCATACCCTGAACAATTACCTTGCTTGCATCATTGATGAAAATAGACATTACTTCGCCGCCAATTCTGCAGCGCGATTTGCTGCTCCATCCATTGTGTCTGCCTGCTCAACCAGTGGGTGTGCAGCCTTTGCCAAGATTGCTCGACCTTCAACAACATTGTTTCCATCAAGACGAACCACGATTGGCTTTGTCGCCTGAGAACCAAGTAGTTCAAGTGCTTGAACGATTCCATTGGCAACAGCGTCACAAGCTGTGATTCCACCAAATACATTTACAAATACGCTCTTTACATCCTTGTCACCAAGAATGATTGATAGACCATCGGCCATGATCTGAGCAGATGCTCCGCCACCGATATCCAAGAAGTTAGCTGGGCGTACTCCGCCATGCTTTTCTCCTGCGTAAGCAACAACATCCAATGTGCTCATTACAAGACCAGCACCATTTCCGATGATTCCTACTTCGCCTTCAAGCTTGACGTAGTTAAGACCCTTTTCCTTAGCTGCTGCTTCCAATGGATTTTCAGCGGCTTGGTCAACTAGAGCTTCGTGATCTGGTTGACGGAAATCTGCGTTGTCATCAAGAGTGACCTTGCCATCTAGTGCGATAACCTTGCCATCCTTTGTCTTAACCAATGGATTAACTTCAACAAGTGTTGCATCTTCACCCTGGAAAACATCCCACAGCTTCAAAAGAACTTCGGCAACTTGATCTGCAACATCTGCTGGGAACTGCGCTGCTGCAACAATCTCCTTTGCCTTAGCAAGTGAGATTCCATCAACTGCAGATACAGGAATTTTTGCAAGCTTTTCTGGTGCAGTGTGTGCAACCTCTTCAATATCCATTCCACCTGAAACAGATGCCATAACTAAAAATGTGCGGTTTGAACGATCTAGCAAAATCGCTAGGTAGTACTCAGCTTCGATTGGTGCAGCTGCAGCGATCATCACTTTATGAACTGTGTGCCCCTTGATATCCATTCCAAGAATTGCTCCAGCTTTTTCGCGAGCATCCTGTGGGTTTTCAGCAAGCTTTACGCCGCCAGCCTTTCCACGTCCTCCAACTTTGACCTGTGCCTTAACGACAACCTTTCCGCCAATAGTTGCTGCAGCTTTTTCCGCCTCGTCCGCGGTCGTTGCAACACTTGCGGCTAATACAGGTACTCCATGCTTTTCAAAGATGTCTCGGGCTTGGTATTCAAAGAGATCCACTGGGCTTCCAATCAGTTCAGTTCTGATGCGCTAATGAGGGTAATCCTAGAGCTTCTCAACGGGTGCATAACGCAGCAGCAAACGCTTCTCGCCATATTGGCCGAAGTTAATGGTTGCCTCAGCCTTATCCCCTGCGCCTGCCACAGAGACAACGGTGCCTAATCCAAATGTGTCATGTGACACACGCTCACCCACTGCCAGCTCCATCGCCACACTCTTCTTGCCGGTTGCTCGTGGTGGAGGCGCGGTCGCGGTTCTAGATTTTTTCACTAAGGATGGCGATACAGATGTGCGAGATTGATTTCGCCATTCAATGACATCTTCTGGAATCTCATCTAGAAAACGTGAAGGCGGGTTGTAGTTGGGGGCGCCCCATGTAGATCGGTATTCAGCACGAGAAATGTAAAGACGTTGACGTGCGCGGGTTAATCCAACATAAGCAAGTCGTCGCTCTTCTTCGATCTCATCTTTTTCACCCAAGGTACGGGAGTGAGGAAAAATTCCATCCTCCATACCTGTTAAGAAAACAGTTGGAAACTCAAGTCCTTTAGCGGTGTGCAGAGTCATCATGGTCACAACTCCCCCATGATCTTCACCTTCTGGAATCTCATCGGCATCTGCAACCAAGGAAACTTTTTCCAGGAAGCCTGCAAGAGAGATCTCCTCATCCTCACCAAGCTCTTCAAATGGTCTTTCCTCGTACTCCATTGAAACCGCTACAAGTTCTTTGAGGTTCTCAACGCGAACCTCATCTTGAGGATCGGTGCTATCTGCAAGCTCTTTGAGTAAACCTGATTGCTCAAGAGCTGCTTCAACAATTACCGAAGGCTTGGTCTTTGCTTCAACTAATACACTTAAGACGCTTACCATCGACGTAAACTCATTAATTGCTTGTGCGGCACGTGCAGGAACAGATGCGATCTCATTACATCTGAGCAATCCCTGCCAAAAAGAGATGTTGTTATCCCGTGCATAAAGATCTACGTAATCAAGGGATGTATCACCGATACCGCGCTTAGGTACATTGATGATTCGACGCAATGAAATCTCATCTTCAACATTTGCCAGGACTCGCAAATAGGCCAGCAGATCCTTTACTTCGCGGCGCTCATAGAAACGAAGCCCGCCAACAACCTTGTAAGGCAATGCGCTGCGCATAAAGACTTCTTCAAAAACACGAGATTGTGCGTTGGTTCGGTAAAAGATTGCGGTATCACCAGGTGTTGAAACACCTTCTCTTTGCAGCGATCTAATCTCATCAGCGATGAAGTTGGCTTCATCATGTTCGCTCTCTGCAACGTATCCAGTTAAAGGTGCGCCAGATCCAGCATCAGACCACAGATTCTTTTCCTTGCGGCTTTCATTACGAGTAATCACCGCATTGGCAGCATTAAGAATATTTTGAGTGGATCGATAGTTTTGTTCCAGCAGGACGGTGCGCGCATTTGGATAATCGAGTTCGAACTGCAAGATGTTTCGGATCGTGGCGCCGCGAAAGCCGTAAATTGATTGATCAGCATCGCCCACCACGCATAACTCTGCTGGTGGCTGCCCTTCAAGATCGCTGCCTACTAACTCTTTAACCAGGATGTACTGAGCATGATTTGTATCCTGGTACTCATCAACTAAGACATGGCGAAAACGCGATCTGAATCGCGCCTTGGCTTCTGGGAAACGCTGAAGCACTTCGACAGTCTTCAAAATCAAATCATCAAAATCCATTGCATTGGCACGCATCAAGCGCTGTTGATACACCGCATAAACATCGGCAACTACCTGCTCAAATTGATTGGTAGTTGCATTGAGGTAATCCTGCGGACCAAGCAGCTCATTTTTTGCATTAGAGATCATTGATTGAAATTGGCGGGCTGGGTAGCGCTTTGGGTCAAGGTTTAACTCTTTTGCCACGATAGTGATTAGTCGCTGCGAATCCGCCGAGTCATAAATGCTAAATGAGTTGCTGTAACCAAGTCGTGTAGCTTCTTGGCGAAGAATTCGAACACATGCAGAGTGAAAAGTTGAGACCCACATTGATTTTGCAATTGGCCCAACAAGCTCTGCCACGCGCTCCTTCATCTCGCCAGCTGCTTTATTAGTAAAGGTAATTGCAAGAATTTGATATGGAGCGACATGTCTGCGAGACATTAAGTATGCGATTCGGCGAGTTAAGACTCGTGTCTTTCCAGATCCTGCACCTGCAACAACAAGCAGTGGCCCACCTGCATGAGTAACCGCCTCCGCCTGCTGAGGGTTTAAGCCCTCGATAAGCGGATCGATTTCAGTCATGAGGGTGAGTCTATTAGGCTTCATACATGGAACCGATCGCAGATACCGAGATCAAGCGAGTTTTGGTCGTCAATGCTCACCCTGATGATTCAGATTTTGGCGCTTCAGGAACAATCGCCCAATGGGTCAAAAAGGGAATCGAGGTTGCATATGTGTTTTGCACAAATGGCGATCAGGGTGGAGAAGACTCCGGCTTTACTAAAGAAGAGATGCCTACGATCCGCCAACGTGAACAACGCGCAGCAGGTGCTGCAATCGGCGTTACCGACATTACCTTTTTGAATTATGTGGATGGACATCTAGAGCCAACTATTGAACTTCGCAAAGATATTGTTCGACAGATTCGTATCTCTCAACCCGATCGAATTGTCTGCCAAAGCCCAGAACGTAACTGGGAGCGGATTGGTGCAAGCCACCCCGATCACTTAGCTGCTGGCGAAGCAACAATTCAAGCGGTCTATCCAGATGCTCGTAACCCATTTGCATTTACAGATCTTCTTGAAAATGAAGGGCTAAAGCCTTGGCGGGTCAAAGAGGTGTGGGTATCTGGATTTGCTCAACCAGATCACTGGGTTGATATCACCGAAACCTTTGATTTAAAGATGGCCGCTTTGCATGCCCATGTCTCACAAACTGCACACAACAAAGAGTTAGAGAAGATGGTTCGCGAGTGGGGTCAACGCAATGCAGGAATGGGCGGACTTCCAGAGGGTCGAATCGCTGAAGCTTTTAAAATCGTAAATACTGCTTGATACTAAAAAGAGTTAATTGGAAACAATTACTCGATTAATTGCGATGGGTTGGTTTGGAGCACCATCTGCTCCGCCACCTTTAACTCCAGCTTTCGCAATGGCTTTAACGATATCCAAGCCTTTAGTAATGCTTCCCCAGATTGTGTAATTAGAACCCAAAGTTGTGTCAGCGAAAACTAAAAAGAATTGGCTGCCATTTGTTCCGGGACCAGAGTTGGCCATTGCAACTGTTCCTGCAGGATAGTTGTTCAGCTCCTGCGCTGGAAGATTCTCATCGCGGTAAGTGAAGTTAGGTCCACCGCCACCAGTTGCTGTTGGATCTCCGCATTGCAAAACATACAGACCTTGTGTTGTTAAGCGGTGACATAAGCTGTTATTGAAGTAACCGCCACGTGCCAGTGTTGCCAATTGTGTAATTGTGATCGGCGCTTTCGCTCCAACAGTTGTGACAACAATGTTTCCGCAATTTGTTTCAAAGGTAAAGGTGCGAGGCAAGCGCTTAGGAAGTTTGTCAGCTGGTGCTACAGATGGTGGAGTATGTCCAACTGCTTTTGTTGCTTTGCACTTAACAGCTGGAACCTTTGCTGATTTAGTTGACTTACCTTTTGCTTCAGCAAAAGCAGAAGGTGAAATCACGAGTGACATTGCGATTAGCGCAATCAGTACTCTCTTCACATTTACTCCCCTTGACATGGCCCCAATGGTAAATCGAAACCCTGTGAAAACCCTTAATTTATTCCCATTCAATGGTGGCAGGTGGCTTGCTGGTGACATCCAGAACTACCCGGTTTACCTCGCGGACCTCATTGGTGATGCGGGTAGAAATCTTTTCCAGCACCTCGTAAGGCAGGCGTGACCAATCAGCGGTCATCGCATCCTCAGAGGAAACTGGGCGCAGAACAATTGGGTGTCCATATGTTCGGCCATCCCCCTGGACTCCAACGCTACGAACATCAGCCAACAAAACAACTGGGCATTGCCAGATTTCGCGATCTAACCCAGCAGACTTTAACTCCGCTCTAGCAATTGCATCAGCTTCGCGTAGTAGGTCAAGTCGTTTTTGTGTAATAGATCCAATAATTCGAATTCCAAGACCTGGACCCGGGAATGGCTGACGCCACACAATCTCTTCAGGCAAACCAAGCTCTAAGCCAACTTGGCGAACCTCATCCTTAAACAAGGTGCGCAAAGGTTCGACCAATGTAAATTGCAGATCATCAGGTAGGCCGCCAACGTTGTGATGGGACTTAATGTTTGCTGTACCTGTTCCGCCACCAGATTCAACTACATCTGGATACAAAGTTCCTTGGACCAAAAATTCAACTTCTCCACCAGATGCGATATCTCGAGCTGCTGCTTCAAATGAACGGATGAACTCTCGGCCAATAATCTTTCGCTTTTCTTCAGGATCGGTTACATCCTTTAATGCGCTCAAGAACTGCTGCTTTGCATCAATGACAACCAACTGAACACCAGTAGAGGCAACAAAATCACGTTCTACTTGTTCCGCTTCGCCCTTACGCAACAAACCATGATCAACAAAAACACATGTCAGCTGGTTTCCAACAGCCTTTTGAATAATTGCAGCAGCTACCGCTGAATCAACGCCTCCAGATAAACCACAAATTACTCGCTTGTCACCAATCACTTCTTTAGCTTTTGCGATTTCGGTTTCAGCAATATTTGCAGTAGTCCAGGTTGCATCACATTTAGCGATGTTGACGAGCCAGTTAGAAAGAACCGCTTGGCCATATTCGCTATGTAAAACCTCGGGATGAAACTGAACTCCCGCCAACAGCGCTGTTTCATTTTCAAAGGCGGCAATTGGAGTATCTGCAGTTGAACCACAAATTGAAAAACCCGCTGGTACTTGTGAGACAGCATCACCATGTGACATCCACACCTTTTGCTGTGCTGGCAAGCCTGTAAACAACTTAGATGTAGTTACGACATTAGTATCGGTGCGACCAAACTCTGATTTACCTGTCTGAGTAACAACACCGCCAAGAGCTGCAGCCATTGCCTGAAATCCATAACAGATTCCAAAAACTGGAATACCCAATCCAAAGATTGCTGCATCCACCTTTGGGGCATTTTCAGCATAAACACTTGATGGGCCACCAGACAAGATAATTGCAGATGGATTTTTTGCCTTAACCTGCGCGGCTGTAATTGAGGATGGAACGATCTCTGAATACACATGTGCTTCGCGAACACGTCTGGCAATTAACTGTGCGTACTGCGCTCCAAAATCAACAACCAGTACTCCGCGAACTTCAGCCACGATGAATAAGAACCTCTACGCGCTGGAACTCCTTAACATCGGAGTAGCCACAAGTAGCCATTGCACGACGCAATGCACCAAAGAGGTTCATTGAACCATCTGCAGTGTGTGAAGGTCCCAGCAAAATCTCTTCTAAGCTTCCAACAGTTCCAACATTTACACGCTCTCCACGTGGAAGAACTGGGTGGTGGGCTTCTGATCCCCAGTGCCATCCAAGTCCAGGTGCTTCAACAGCCTTTGCCAATGGTGAACCCATCATCACGGCATCTGCGCCACATGCGATCGCCTTTGCAATATCTCCACTGCGGCCAACTGCGCCATCTGCAATCACATGAACATAACGTCCACCTGATTCATCAAGGTATTCACGGCGCGCAGCTGCAACTTCAGCGACTGCAGATGCCATAGGTACTTCAACACCTAAAACCTTGCGAGTTGTATGAGTTGCTCCGCCACCAAAGCCAACAAGCACGCCTGCAGCACCAGCGCGC
>JBEDKL010000017.1:0-23657 GCA_041172145.1 Actinomycetota bacterium | reverse complement strand
TTGAAGCACAACATTTTCGCCACGTCGTAGAGAGTGACGAATCATGCCTGCTCCAACAGTTCTGAAGGTCAAGCGATCTACCAGGATAAAGTTTCCAAACTCACGAGATTGGGTATATGGCAACAGGGTAAGTGGTGCATCAGTTGCAATCTCAACAGAGCCAATCTCATTGACACCTAAATTCGAGGCGGCATTTTGGCTGCCGGTATTGACATCAATCTTGTGACGAATACGGGTAACAGTTGCTGGCGTCTGGCTTGAACCTGCAATTAAAAGATATGAGCGGCTGTGGATCAGTGGGTCATCGTGCAGCCAAACGATCTCTGCGTTGAAGCGATCTGAAGGGTGTAGCTCCTCTGATGCTGCTGCGATCAAATCACCACGTGTTGCATCAACTTCAGGCTCTAAGAGCAGTGTGACCGCATCTGAATCGTAATGATCTTTGCAATCTTTGCCGCTTGGTTGCTTGGGAAGATCTTGACCTCATCGCCTACCGTAAAGCTACCTCGGTGAACTGTGCCAGAGACTCCACGGAAGTTATCGGCACGTGAAATCATTTGAATTCGCATACGAGGCGAACCATCTACTATCTCTGCTGGGCGCCACTCTTGGATTGACTCCAACAAAGTCTGGCCTTGATACCAGTTCATGTGTGTAGAACCTTGTACAACATTGTCGCCAGCTAGTGCGCTTAGCGGAATAAACAAAACATCATCTAAGTGCATTCGGGTCAATGCGGTTTGTACATTTGCACGAATCTCTTCAAATACTCTCTGGCTGTAATCCATGGCATCTAACTTGTTGATCGCAACAATTACGCGGCTGATACCCATCAAAGAACAGATAGTTAAGTGGCGCAAGGTTTGGGTACGAACACCCTTTGTGGCATCTACTAGAACTAAGGCGATATCTGCGCGTGATGCTGCAACGGCCATATTACGTGTGTACTGCTCATGTCCTGGGGCATCAGAGATGATTAATCGCTTGCCATCCAACAATGACATCGAACGGTAAGCAACATCGATAGTAATTCCCTGCTCGCGCTCTGCTTCTAATCCATCAGTTAGCAAGCTAAAGTCAATTTCACCAGCTGCAATTGTTGAACCACTGCGACGAATATTTCGAGTGGAATCAATTGTGTCGTGCGGAATGCTGTCGGTTTCTACCAACAAACGGCCAATTAAAGTACTTTTTCCATCATCAACGCTGCCGCAGGTAAGAAGTCTGATTATTGATCTCTCCATTAGAAGTAACCCTCAGTCTTCTTCTTCTCCATGGAGTCTTCACTTGCGCCATCAATTAAACGAGTTGCACGCTCGCTGAGCTTGACTGAAAAAACCTCTTCAACAATTTCTGTGATGCTAGTTGCCGATGATTCAACCGCTGCAGTAAGTGGGTAGCAACCAAGGGTTCTAAAGCGAACCTTCACCATTTCGGGCTTTTCACCATCGAGTAATGGGTATCGCTCATCATCAACCATGATCAACTGGTCACCACGCTTAACCATTGGTCGCTCTTTAGCAAAGTACAGCGGATTTACTTCAATATTTTCCTGAAGAATGTATCTCCAGATATCTAGTTCAGTCCAGTCAGATAAAGGAAAGACGCGCATTGTCTGACCTGGCGCTAAACGTGTGTTGTAGGTTCGCCACAACTCTGGACGTTGATTTCGAGGATCCCACTTATGGCCCTCATCTCGCACGCTAAAGATTCTTTCCTTTGCACGGCTTTTCTCTTCATCACGACGAGATCCACCAATCGCAGCATCAAAACCATGTTCATCAAGTGCTTGTCTTAATGCAACGGTCTTCATGATGCGGGTGTACTCAGAGATTCCGGTAGTAAATGGGTTTGCACCTGATGCAACACCCTCTTTATTGGTATGAACAAAAAGTTTTGCACCAGCCTCTGCAACAACCTCATCTCTAAAGGAGATCATCTCTCTGAACTTCCAGGTTGTATCGATGTGCAAGAGAGGAAATGGAATTGGTGCTGGATAGAAGGCCTTCTTGGCCAGGTGAAGCAAAACTGATGAATCTTTACCGATTGAGTACATCATCACAGGCTTACGGAAAGCTGCTGCGGTCTCTCTTAGGATTTCAATGGACTCAGATTCCAAGGCCTTTAATATCTTCTGGTCCACACTCACCCCCACACATTAATAGGTGAAACTGTGAAAATGCTTTAAGAAATCAGTAATTCAGCCAACAGTTTCTCAACTCGACCCTTTATCTCATCGCGGATAACCCGCACCGATTCAATACCTTGTCCTGCGGGGTCATCAAGTACCCAATCCTCATAACGTTTTCCTGGGTAAAAGGGACAGACATCGCCACAACCCATGGTGATAACGGCATCAGATTCTTCAACCGCTTCAGTAGTCAAAACCTTTGGTGTGTTGTTTGCGATATCGATTCCAATTTCAGCCATCGCTTCTACTGCGATTGGATTGATTGAATCCTTGGGAGCGCTACCGGCAGAAAGTACCTCTACCCGACCTTGCCCCAGCTCGCGCATGAAACCTGCTGCCATTTGAGAACGACCTGCGTTGTGAACGCAGACAAAGAGAACGGTTGGTTTATTTGTCATGTGTCAGTACTTTCACTAGTCCTAGGCCGATTAAGGCTCCAAGAATTTGGGCGGCGATAAAGACAGGTGCGCTACTTGGCGCAATTCCGGCAAATGAATCGCTAAAGGTTCTACCGATTGTCACTGCAGGGTTTGCAAATGAAGTAGAGCTTGTAAAGAAGTAAGCACTACCGATCCAGGCAGCAACCGCTGCAGGAATAACAGTTAGATTCTTTTGAACAACTAGCAAGTTGATAACCAGGATCAATCCAGCCGTTGCAACGATTTCGGCTAAGAACAGGTTGCTGCCGGTGCGGGCCTTTGTTGCTGTCTCGATAATTGCATGATCAAACATCGCATTGGCAAGTAATGCTCCAGAATGAAATGAAGTACTGAACTCTTCCCTTGGATTAAATCAACAAAGGTCACGACTGGGTTGAAGTGTGCACCGCTAATTGGCGCAAGGATCAAGATCAACACCGCTAATCCAAAGACAGTTGCGATTGTGTTGATCAGTAATTGCAGGCCAACATCCTTGGTTAAATCGGTGGCCATGATTCCGGAGCCAACAACGATTGCGACCAACAGTGTGGTGCCCAAGTACTCGGCAAGGAGCTTCTTCATGAGCCGAGGTTACTCATTCTTGGGTTAATACATGGTGAACAAAGAGCCAACTGCACCAAACAAAAAACCCCACCGACCAATTGGTCAGTGGGGTTTTCTTTTAAGGCTAATTATGAAACAGCGATGATGTCCACAACGAAGATCAAGGTCTCATTTGGTCCGATTGGGCCTGAACCATTTGGGCCGTATCCCTTATCTGCTGGGATTACCAATAGACGACGCCCGCCAACCTTTGCTCCTGGCAAACCTTCCTGCCATCCAGCAATTACGCCAGATAGTGGGAATGTTGCTGGCTGTCCACCATTCCATGATGACTCAATCAACGCACCGTTAGACCAGGTCATTAATGTGTAGTGAACTGTCAAAGTTGAAGTTGGTAGAACCTCAGTTCCATTTCCAACGATGATGTCCTGTGTCTGCAAAGTTGCTGGTGCTGCACCTGTTGGAGGTGTGATTGTTGGTGCCTCTCCTGCATTACCTGTTACTACAGGAAGTCCTGCTGCTGATCCTGACACTGTGTCTTCTCCTCCCATTGTTGTAAATGATGCAAATCCAATTGCTAATACGGCAAGCACCGCAAACACTTTTAATACAGTCTTCTTTGGCATGTTTCTCCTAGTTATTCGATCTCGCCGATTAATTTAAACTCGCCATCACCAATCTGGCCCTGAGAGCGATATAGCTCTAACTTGGCACGAGTATCGGCAATATCAAGGTTGCGCATTGTTAGTTGACCAATGCGATCTACTGGACCAAAGGCAGCGTTTTCTGTTCGCTCCATTGAAAGCTTTTCAGGGTGGTAGCTAAGTCCTGGTCCTGTTGTATTAATGATTGAGTAATCATCTCCGCGACGCATGCGAATAGTTACCTCCCCAGTAACTGCAGATGCAACCCAACGCATCAATGATTCGCGAAGCATCAACGCTTGAGGATCAAACCAGCGACCCTCATACAAAAGACGGCCAAGTCGGCGACCCTCTGCATGGTAATTAGCGATTGTGTCCTCATTATGAATTGCGCTAATCAAGCGCTCGTAAGCGATGAAGAGCAGCGCCATTCCTGGCGCTTCATAGATTCCACGGCTCTTTGCTTCAATGATTCTGTTTTCGATCTGATCAGCCATTCCAAGGCCATGGCGCCCACCAATCGCGTTGGCTTCCTTCATCAAATCCACAACATCCTCAAATGATTTGCCGTTGATTGACACTGGACGACCTCAATCTTTACCGCTGGATCCCAGAATCGAACTCCCATGATTGGTTGGACTAGCTCAACTGAGGTGTCGAGGTTTTCAAGGCTTTTAGCTTCATGAGTTGCACCCAAGATATTTGCATCTGTTGAGTACGCCTTTTCAGTGCTGTCACGATACGGAAGACCGTGCGCAACTAGCCACTCAGACATTTCTTTACGTCCACCAAGTTCGGTGACGAAATCTTGATCAAGCCAAGGCTTGTAAATTCTTAAGTTTGGATTTGCTAGAAGGCCGTAGCGATAAAAACGCTCGATGTCATTGCCCTTGTATGTTGAACCATCTCCCCAAATTTCAACTGAATCTGAGTGCATTGCGCGAACCAACATGGTTCCTGTTACAGCACGACCCAAAGGTGTTGTGTTGAAGTACTGCTTTCCGCCAGAACGGATATGGAAGGCGCCGCAAGCAATTGCCGCAAGGCCTTCTTCAACTAAAGCATTTTTGCAATCTACTAAACGTGAAATCTCTGCGCCGTACTCTTTAGCGCGACCTGGAACTGAGTCGATATCTGGCTCGTCATATTGGCCAAGATCAGCTGTGTAGGTACAAGGAACTGCGCCCTTATCGCGCATCCAGGCAACCGCTACCGATGTATCGAGACCGCCAGAAAAAGCGATACCAACCTTTTCACCAACTGGAAGTGATGCGAGGACCTTGGACATGCCTCAAGTCTAACGGATGTTAAGAGTCGAAAGTTTCTTCTCTAACGCAGGCTTTACACCCCACTGAGCGGTCATTTCACAATATCTATCAATATCTATCTGCTCTGGCTTAGCACCGGTCTTAATAGCGCGGATCATCAAATTTCTTGGTGTGTGCTCTCCCCCAACAAATTCAATTACTTCAACCCGATAGCCGGAAAGTCTCAACAATTGCGCTCTGAAAGAATCAGTTAAGAGATCTCCAAGACGTTCCTTCATCAAGCCAAACTTTGTTAAAGCTGCCCAAGGCTCTGGCGCTACATCAATCTGCTTTTGAATGTCGTGCTGGCAACATGGGGCAATTAACAAAAGTTTGGTTCCGCCATTTACCGCCCAAGCAATTGCATCATCTGTCGCTGTATCGCAAGCATGCAAAGCGATCGCGATGTCAGCTGAATCTGCAGTTGTCTTTGAAATTTCTTCGGCTTTGAAGTTAATCGTCTTTGTAATACCAAGTTTTTGCGCAATCAAATTATTACGATCTCTTGAATCTGGACGAATATCAATACCTGTAACAACAACTGGAATACCTGAATTAAGCAAGAACTGGTGGGCGGCAAAGGTCAGATAAGCATGTCCGCAGCCAAGATCTGTGATTCTTAATGGATTTTCAATTGTCGGCTTATGAATCTGTCCGGCTTCAATTGCCGAATTTAATGCTGGTGATAATAGTCGTAAGAACTCTTCGACCTGCTTGTACTTATCCTGCCTGGAAGGTTTGATAACACCCTTTGCATCAGCAATTCCAACTTCACGCAAAAATGGATCGTTGGAATCTAGCAATCTATCCTTCTTTTTATCATGTGAAAGGTTTTGCTCTGAGACTCGCTTTTCGATATGAACGAGTGCATCCCCGCTCTTGGTGACCCTTATCGAGTACGCCTCATTGGTGCTCTCGACCATAATGTTTGCATAGCCACTGTTAAGTAACTGGTCGACAGCCACAGCTGAAGGAAAAAGATTTTTAGTTGTTGTTGTACGGCCATCGTTGTGCATCAGCTGAAGGTTTAGGACACCCTTGATCTCAACTAAGCGTATGTCGGTTCTCTCAAAATCCACCGTCATGTTTCGTCTGCGACCTGAAAGCACCGCACGTACAAATGAGCCAGTATCTAGAATCCTAGAGTTTGCCTCAGACATCGCTTCATCAAGATTTAGCTGCATGGCAATATCCCGAACTCAGCGGCAAAATCACGGGATTTCATAGATTAAGTGTATCGGCCTGCATAAACGTTATAAAAGTGAAACAAAGCAGGGGTAGTTACATCCCTTTTACATTGAATTGATTTTTGCCAATCCGTAGCCTGACACCATGAAATCTTCTCCGTGGTGGAAAGAAGCGACGATCTATCAGATCTACCCGCGCTCTTTCTTTGACAGCAATGGAGACGGCGAGGGTGATCTGCAAGGAATTACATCGAAGCTGCAATATGTTCAGGAGTTAGGTGTAGATGCGATTTGGTTGAGCCCGTTTTATACATCCCCTAACAAAGATGGCGGATATGACGTAGCTGATCCTCGTGATGTTGATCCCCGCTTTGGAAATCTCGATGATGCAAAAAAGCTAATCGAGGTTGCGCATTCTCTGGGTTTAAAGGTTTTAGTTGATGTTGTTCCTAACCACTTTTCAGATCAACATATTTGGTTTCAGCAGGCCCTAAAGGCAGGACGTGGATCGGCCGAACGTGCCCGATTCCATTTCCATGACCCTAAAGAGGATGGAACTCCACCCAACAATTGGATCTCACTTTTTGGTGGACCATCTTGGACCCAAGTAGAAGATGGGCAGTATTACCTGCATCTTTTTGATTCATCACAACCAGATTTAAATTGGGATAACCCAGAAGTTGCAAGTGATTATGAAGTTACATTGCGTTTCTGGCTAGACCTTGGTGTTGATGGTTTCCGAATCGATGTTGCACATGGTTTAGTCAAAGAGAATCTCTTAACCGATCACCCAGATCCACAAGGAATCAGCGATGCTTTGCGTCTTGATGTTTCGATGGATCCTGAGATCCGTTATGCCCTTTTGCCTACTGTCCCGTATTTCGATCGCCAAGGAGTACACGAGATCTACCGTGAATGGCGAAAGCTATTTGATTCTTACAAGGATCGTGAAGTTATGGCGGTTGCTGAAGCGTGGGTGCATCCCCCGGTTAATTCAACCCGCTATGTTCGAAGCGATGAACTACATCAAGTCTTTAACTTTGATCTGTTGGATGCACCATTTCAAGCAGATTTCTTGTATTCAGTTATAAATCGTTCTATTGAACTAATGGATTCTGTAGGTGCTCTACCCACCTGGGCGCTAAGCAACCATGATTCTCCACGCGTTGCATCACGTATTGGTGAGGTACAGGCACGTGCGCTTGCTCTCTTTGTTTTAGCTTTGCCTGGCTCTTGTTATGTTTATGCAGGCCAAGAGCTTGGCCTTCCTGATGGAGTAATTCCTGATAATTTGCGTCAAGATCCAATTTATTTCAGAACTAGTGGAAAACAAAAGGGTCGCGATGGCGCAAGAGTCCCACTGCCATGGGATGGAGATTCAACTCCCTTTGGATTTACAACCGGAACACCTTGGCTTCCTTTGGCTGACTCTTGGAAAGATCTAACTGTTGAAAAGCAAAGCTCTGATCCAAAGAGCACTCTAAATCTTTTTAAAACTGCGCTAAGACTTCGTGCTGAGCATCTGATTTCTCAAGGAGAGATCTCATGGGTGGAATCACCAGAGCATGGCTCGAGGGGTTCATCTTTACTAGCTATTCAAAGAGGCAATGTTTCCATCTACATGAATCTGACTGATACTCCGATTGAGGCGGAAATCACCGGCAGATTGCTCATGATGAGCGCAGGCACCGTAGATGCACGTGATGGAAAGATGACAATTCCTGCGGTTTCAACCATTTGGGTGCATTCCTGCGGTTTCAACCATTTGGGTGCATCACTAACTGACACAATACCGCCATGGAATCTACGACTACATGGCTTTTGACCCTAGGCATACTCTCTCTAGTAATTGTCTTTGACTTAACACTTGCAATCATTCGTCGCAACAAAGAGACAACCATGACAGAGGCGGGTATCTGGACAGTCATCTATGTAACCGCAGCCATAGTCTTTGGCATTTTGATGCCAAACTGGACAACAGATCCAAACGCTCAAAAAGAGTTTTTTGCAGGTTGGCTAACTGAGTACGCATTGTCTGTTGATAACATCTTCGTCTTCGTAATTATCTTGAGCCGCTTGCAGGTTGAGAAGACCAAGCAGCAGCTGGTGTTGTTGCTTGGAATCATTATTGCGCTGTTGCTTCGTGGTGGATTTATTGCTGCAGGCAGTGCAATTATCGAGAAATTCTCAGGTGCCTTCTTTATCTTTGGCGCTTTCCTTATCTTTACCGCCTATCGCCTACTGGTCGAAGATGAGGGCGAGGAAGAGTGGAAAGAGGACCGCGTCATCACTTACATGCGCTCTAAGGGTGCAACGACATTTTTCATCGCACTTGTTTCTCTTGGATTTACAGATCTAGTTTTCGCTTTGGATTCAATTCCGGCAATCTTTGGAATCACCCGAGATCCATACATCGTCGTATGTGCAAATATCTTTGCATTAATGGGCCTACGTCAGTTGTACTTCTTGTTACAGGGCCTTTTGCAACGATTGGTATACCTATCAAAGGGGCTTTCCTTTATCCTGGCATTTATCGGAGTAAAGATGTTTATCGAAGCCTTCCATGGAGTCGGAATCCATGACATCTTTGGTATCGAACTGCCACATGTTCCAATCGAAGTCAGCTTATTTGTCATCGTTGCAGCACTTACTGTGACAGCGGTTGCAAGCCTTACAGCAACACGTAAGGATGGAAGCGAGATCGTTTAGATCTCAGTTTTCATCTTTCGTAAAGTTTGACGATCGTAATCCTTTGATTTCTCATGGATCTTTCTGATCTGCAGAGCAAAGGCTTTAATCGCGGTATCAAAAGCGGCAAGATCATTAAACTCTGCTGCTTCTGCTCTTATAAGCGGTCCAGATCCATGTGAAGTTAAAACCACCTTGTGTTTATGTTTTCCCTGATGGGGGTTTGCCTCATGAAGAACTTCAACTTCTACGCGATCAATAACAACACTAAATCGCTCCATGCTGTTGAGTTTTTCAATTGCAATATCTTTGAAATCTTCTGCTAAATCTGCGTGACGTGTATGAATTTGTATCTTCATACTAGAAGGGTATTACTAAGACCACCGCGGTTGCTAGAGCTGCAAGAAGAAAAGATTTTCCAAGGATGACTAAGGCTGTCTTACGATCGGCAGCTCTATCTTCCTTGCTTGCAACGCGCTTAATGTCGCCCATCTTGCCAACATTGAAGGTGCCTGCAAAGCCATAAGCTAAGCAAAACTTTGAACGTGACTGAACAAAACCAACTGATGCAACCATTAATGGAAAAAAGATACCGAGTCGGTAAATCGCAGGCGCATCAACTGCGTTAAAGGTCAACAGGTAAGAGATAGAAACAAATAAACCAAGTACTGCAACTACTTGCCTTCTGCGAACCTCGCCCTTACCTATGTTGCAGGTGCCAGGGATGTATTGAACATCAGGCATCTTCATACTCATCTTCATCCACCCAAGTATCTGCAACTGATTCATCTTGGTGTTCTACCCAGGACAAAAATGAGGCTACTGCTTGAAATGCCAGTACCGTCATGGTTAGCGCAGCGAAGGTGCGACGAATGCCTTTGAACATAGGATAAAAATACTCGCTATTGCTGGAAAAATCTCTATAAAGTGCTGAGAGCCTGTTCTATATCCTGCCAAATGTCATCAACATGCTCACAACCAACTGAAAGTCTAATGAGCTGTTCAGGAACGGATGGGCTTTCGAGCGCCCAACGACGTCGGCGCTCCCACAATGATTCGACTCCGCCCAAACTGGTTGCGTGGGTGATCAATCGTGAGGATTCACAGACCTTCTCTGCTTGTTCAGCGGATCCATCAATCTCAAATGAGATGACTGCACCAAAACCTGGGTATCGAACCTTGGTGATCTTTGCATGCTCTTGAAGGCGTGTGACAAGTTGCTTCGCATTACTTTCTGCAGCTCTAAAGCGAACCGGAAATGTGCGAATTCCGCGCAACGCCAACCAAGCCTCAAAAGGCCCCGGAATTGATCCATTAAATCTGCGCGCTTCATCTAAGCGCTTGAAAAGTGCTGAATCATTTGTTGAAAGTGAACCTAGTACTACATCACTGTGCCCAGCTAAAAACTTTGTAACAGAGTGCATCACAATATCTGCGCCCATAGAAAGTGGTTGCTGAACTAAAGGCGTTGCAAAGGTATTGTCGACTCCAACTCCGATTGTAAATTTCTTGGCAGCAGCAATAAGTGCTACAAGATCTGCAATATCAAGACATGGGTTTGTTGGAGACTCTAACCACAACAAGGCAGCGCCTTTCATTGCGGAAATTACTTCGTCGGTGTTGGTGATATCAACAAAGCGAACTTCTAAGCGACCCGATGCGTGATGTTGATTGAGTAATCCCATTGTTCCGCTATAGCCCTGATTGGATGCAACAACGGGTGCGCCGATTGGCAAGATTGAAAAGACTGCGCTAATTGCAGCCATGCCAGATGAGAATGAAAGTGTTTGACCACCCTCTAGTTCAGAGATCGCGGTTTCTAGTGCGCTCCAACTTTCATTTCCGTAACGTCCATAACCAACTGGTCCACCTGCGTGATAGGTCGAAGAGAAAACAATTGGAGGGTTCAGGGAAGCATCAGGTGCGACCTCGGGGCGACCTGCAGAAATCGCTGATGTTTCTGGATGAAGACTCATGCAGCAATCTTAATTGTTAAATGGCTCTAATTGTTAGAAAGGATTGCCATGGCCGCATTATGGCCAGGAATCCCACTTACTCCCCCACCACGTACAGCGCCAGCGCCACAGATGAAGATTCGGGGGTCATCAGTCTCAACTCCCCACGATTCTTGACTTCCATCCTCACGAAAGGGCATCGCTAAATCTGTATGGAAGATGTTGCCTCTAGGAAGGGCGATCGCATCTTCAATATCCAATGGAGTTTTAACTTCAATCGCTGCAATCACATCTTCAATTGGTTCGGCAAGATACTCGTTGATCGAAGCTAACGCTGATTTCAAAGCAGCGTCACGCCCAGCATCATTATCGGCATCAAACAATGAAGCTGGAGTGTGCAACCCAAACAAGGTTAATGTCTGATAGCCAGCATCCTGTAACTCTTCTCCCAGGATTGATGGATCAGACAAGGTGTGGCAGTACATCTCGATCGGCATCTTGGATGGCATCACACCTTTTTGAGCTTCTGCAAATACTGTTTCAAATTGAGAAAAACTCTCATTTGCGTGAAAGGTTCCGGCAAAGGCAAGTCGCGGATCGATACCTGATTTAAGTTTAGGTAATCGCTTTAATAAAATATTTATCTTCATCTGTGAACCATCAAGGCTGTTGGGTGCGGTTGTACCTCGTAGTTTGGCCAGCACCTGTGGCGCAGCATTTGATAGCAAGTAATCTGCAGAGACAACTTCTCCGGTTTCAATCACAACTTCTACACCAGTAGCTGTTGAAGTGACTTTGTTAGCCTTGGAGTTAAGTGAAATCTCAACTCCACTTTCTGTAGCAACTCTGACTAACTCATTTACCAAAGCGCCCATTCCGCCCTTTGGAACCTTCCATTCTCCTGTGCCATTTCCGATTAGATGGTACAAAAAGCAGATGTTTGCTTGTAGATCATAAGCAGATGCGAAGGTCCCAATCAATGCATCGGTTAGAACGACTCCACGTACAACATCATTGTTGAATCGTTCTGTAATTACCTTTCCGATTGGCTCTTCAACTAAGTACTGCCAGATGGAATCTAGATTGATTTGCTGGCGCAATTCAGAGCGAGTTTTCAAGGGCTCTAAAAGTGTTGGTGCAATTCGTTCAGCAAACTGGGCAACCTCTGCATAAAAATCCTGCCAAGCCTGCCCTTCCTTTCCGGAAGGATCGATTTCATTAAATGATTGTTCAGTCTTTGAATCCCAGGTTCTAGATACATACAGGCCCTTGTTTTCCCCGTATGGCGTATAGCTGGAAACTTCACGGGAAACACATTCAAAGGAGAGTCCTAAGTCATCAACGATCTTGTCGGGCAAAAGTGCAATCAAGTATGAGTAGCGAGAGAGGTTGGCATCGTATTCAGGGAAGGTTTTAACACTTTGCGAGGCCCCACCTATTTCAGGGTTGGCCTCTAAAATTCGAACGGATTTACCTGCACGAGCTAAATATGTTGCAGCAACGAGACCATTATGCCCACCACCGATAATTACTACATCGTACTTTTTGCTTGACATTTATATTGCTCGCGCGATGCGGTGAATTGCTTCTGTGATGATTGTAGGACTTGTCGCAAAATTTAAGCGAATATATTGAGAACATTGAGCACCGAAGGTATGTCCGGCATTGAATGCAACTCGACCTTTCGCCAGCAATGTCTCGGTTGGATTCTCTCCAAGGTTCAGTGACTCAAGATCTATCCAAGCTAAGTAACTGTTATCTGGGACGTGATATCGAACCGATGGCAACTGAGAACTTAGTAATTCTTTAATCATTTTTCGATTGTGATCTAGATTTTGCATCACCGAATCAAGCCATGTACCACCTTCTGCAAATGCAATTGCTGTTGCAAAACCACCCAGCAAAGATGCGCGATAGTGAACTGCTGCCGGCATAGTGGCTAATCGACTATTGATCGCATCGTTTTGAGAAACAATGATTGCGCACTTCAATCCCGCAATATTCCAACCCTTTGATGCTGCGGTAACTGTTACCGACACAGATTCAGCATCTGATCCAAGACTCAGCATTGGTACAAAAGTATGATCCTGGTATGTCAATGGGGCATGGATTTCATCACTAATGACTAGGACGTCATAACGTTTGGCCAAAGCAACGATTCGAAGGAGCTCTTCTTTACTGTAAATACGACCTAAAGGATTGTGCGGGCTACAGAGAATGTGGACCTTGAGTCCAGATGCATATGCTTTTTCAATTCCATCCCAATTGATTTCCCAAGGATTAGCTGACTCATCACCGGTTCGCTCAAATGGAACATCTACAAGGTTTAACTTGGTTTCATTAATCCAGTTATAAAAGTTGTGATAGACCGGTGAACTTAGGAGAATCGAATCTCCCGGCTTAGTGAAAACACGCAAAATTTCTACAACTGCAACGCCAACATCTGTTGCCGCACGGACTTGAGATTCATCGACATTCCAACCCCAACGCTCTCCGGCAAACTTCTTAAATCCAAGACCTAGCTCTGGAATTGAACCCAAATATCCTAAATCGGACTTTGCAACCATTTCAGTAAGAAGATCACGAATTGGTTGAGCTACGGGAAAATCCATTTCTGCAACTGGCAGGGGCAAAACATCGGATTCAAAGTCACGCCACTTGGTACTGCGATGAGTGTGTAGCTCAGCCAAGTTTGGTGCTGAAACTGAATGATCGCTCATGCCCATAAGGCTACCTCAGAGAAGTTGTTCTTCGGGAGACAGCCGACGTGTGGAGTTTCGAACCACAAGCGTGGTTGGCAAAACTAATGAAGGTGGATCAACTACAGGCTTTCGCAATCTCTCCATAATGGACCAAGCTGCCATTTCGCCCATCAAGGTAACAGGCTGCTCAATTGTTGTTAGCTCTGAAAACTCTGCCATTTCATGACCATCAAAACCAATAATTGAAATGTCATCAGGTGCCTTTAATCCATGACGACGTAGAGCCTGCATCGCTCCAATTGCCATTTCATCTGACTCGCAAAAGATTGCTGTTGGGCGATTAGGTCTGGCTAATAAATCATCCATTGCACGCGAGGCTGTGTGCATCGTGAAATCACCATGTATTTCACGAGATGGCAACCATTCCAAGCCGTTTTCTGCCAAGACCTGCATGAAACCCTTGCGTCGATCCTGCGGAACGGAAAAGTTAAAAGGGTCATCTGGTCGACCCGACATTAAGCCAATCTTCTTATGTCCTTGATTCACTAAGTGCTGAGTAGCTGTTCTGGCACCAGCCACATCATCAATCTTGATTGATGCGCACTTTTCATGATCCATACCAACTAGTGCAATTGGAATACCCAAAGAGAGCATTGAATCAAACTCTTCTTCGGTAGGTGGAAGAGAGATAACGATTAAGGCATCAACACGACCTTTAAGAAGCTGATGCTGAAAAAGTCTTTCGCGGCCCTTCATTTGGCTAAAGTTGTAAAGAAGTAAATCCATTCCAGCTTCACGTAATGCTTGTTCAGCCCCGCTAATTACTTGTGAAAAGTACCAACGGGAAATATATGGCGCGACAACGCCAACAGAATTGGTGCGCCCAGTGGTTGCACTCTGGCGCTCTGTGTTTAATGGATAGTTCAGCTTCTCCGCGGCAGCAATAATCTTGTCGCGAGTTTGTTGATTGACATGGTGTAGCCCTCGAAGTGCACGAGAAACGGTGGCGGTTGAAACGCCAGCCTCTTCGGCGACCTCTTTGATTCCAGCCATTTCATCACCTCCAGCCCTTCAGGCTCTGCAAAACTCTGCAATAGAAACTGCAACGACTGCAAAAGTACGGCAAAGATGCTGCAATTCGCAATCCCTGGACTGAATCCAGCGGTAGATTAGATGCCATGAGCAATCAAATTGAGACCCAGATCGATGTAACCCTGACCGAGCGCAATCGCCTGACAGCATTTTTTCGAATCATTCTGGTAGTCCCAGCTTTCATCTTTGTAGCCTCTTTCTCGCCGACATCGGCTTTCTCTGATGATGCCATGAGTATCTATGCAGGTTTACTTGCATTGCCAGCGGCGTTAGCGATCATTGTTCGCCAGGTGTACCCAAGCTATGTCTTAGCTTTTAATGATGCATTGCTTTCTCTACAGACCCGTGTAGATGCATATCTACTATTGCTCACAGATGAGTACCCATCAATTGAAGAAAATGATGTTGTCAGTGTGACCTTCCCTGAAGTCGATGCGAAGCAGCTTAACCGTTGGTTGCCTCTAGTTAAGTGGTTGCTTGCTGTGCCTTTGTATCTTGTCGGAATTGTTTATGTTATCTATGCAGCAATCCTTACTGTCATCGCATGGTTTAGCGTTTTGTTTACAGGAAACTATCCAGAGTTTTGTGCAGAGGGTGTTGTTGGAACAATCGCTTACTGGAACCGTGTAGTTGGCTACGCCCTGCTCTTGGTAACAGATGAGTACCCAACCTTCTCTTTGTAGTTAATGGCGGTCCACTCTGCGCAGAAAATGCGCCGAATCGTTGCTGAGGTTTCTCAGATGGATCCAAAGTTTGCACCGCTGATTGAACGCCGTCCCTTATGCACCCTTGGTCGCACCGATCCAAATGAATCTCACTTTGAATCACTTGTCAGTTCAGTAATCTCACAACAGTTAGCGGTAAAGGCGGCTGCAACTATTTATGAACGTTTAGTAAAGCTGTGCAAAGGTTCTGTGACACCCCGCAAATTGGTAAAACTAAGTGATGAACAGTTACGGGAAATTGGTGTATCCGGTGCTAAAACCAGAACTATTAAAGGAATCGCCAATGCGGCGATAGATAAATCAATACCTATCAATGAGATTGATCAGATTCATGATGACCAAGAAATCTTTGATGCGCTAACTTCGATTTGGGGTGTTGGTCGTTGGACCGTTGAAATGTTCATGATGTTTCAACTTGGACGCATAGATATTTGGCCAACTGGTGATTTAGCCGTTAGACGTGGCTGGGACATGATCCATGGATCAAAGGAAGAAATTACGGCAAAGGCTTTGGACTTAAAGGGAGAAAAGCTACGCCCCTACAGAAGCGTCTTTGCTTGGTACTGCTATCAGGCGGTGCATGAAGCAAGAGGGCTAGATTACTGACGCTCCTGCAAAACTAAGGCAACAGAGTTGATGCACCAACGCTGATCAGTTGGTACTGCATAACCTTCACCTTCAAAGACATGGCCCAAGTGAGAACCACAAGCTGCACATCGAACTTCAGTTCTAATGCGTGGAGCTAAAGAGCGATCCTCTAACAACTCAACTGCATCATTTGATGTTGGTGCGTAAAAGGATGGCCAGCCGCAACCTGAGTGAAACTTTGTTTCGCTTCTAAACAATTCAGCACTACACGCTTTGCACTTGTAAACACCAATAGTTTCAGTTTCGGTGTACTCGCCAGTGAAGGCAACCTCTGTTGCTGCGTTACGCAGGACTTCATATGACAAAGGATCTACACGGCTTGCTAGCTCTGCTTCATCAATCTTTACTGGATACTCTTTTTCACTCATGAGCTATGCAACCGTTTCTGGGTAAGGAACACCCGTGCTTGAATGGCAATCGTAACCATTGGGATTTTTTTGCAAATACTTTTGGTGGTACTCCTCGGCTGGGTAGTACTCGACACCTTCGGCGCTAAGAATCTCCGTGCAGATTGTGTCCATGCCTGCAGCTGTTAAGGCATCTTGGTACATCTGACATGAAGCGAGCGCCACCTGCATCTGTTCATGTGATGTTGTGTAAATAGCGCTGCGGTATTGAGTTCCGATATCTCCACCCTGTTGATTCAAAGATGTTGGATCATGCATCGTCCAAAACTCTTGAAGTAAGCGAAGGTATGAAACTTGTGCTGGATCAAAGACAACCTTCACCATCTCGGCATGCCCGGTGACTCCAGTGCAGACCTGCTCATAGGAAGGGTTGGGGCGAATGCCACCCATGTAACCAACACTTGTCTCGATGACGCCATCCATCTGCCAGAAGCGACGCTCTGCTCCCCAGAAACAACCAGTTGCAAAGTAAGCCGTTGAGTTCACCCAATGAGCCCCCGTAGCTCAGGGGATAGAGCACTGCCCTCCGGAGGCAGGTGCACAGGTTCGATTCCTGTCGGGGGCACTTGAGATAGATCACCCTCATTTTGAAAACTCTTTCCCGTTCATCCTTGTATAACACCCCCACACAAGGGAGAATTAAGCCCTTGCACACGCATGTGTGTAGTTACACCCTCACTCTTATTGTGAGCTTCCCTAAGGAGATATGTAATGGATTGGCGTCATCAATCAGCCTGCCGTGATGAGGATCCTGAACTTTTCTTTCCTGTTGGAAACACAGGCCCAGCTCTGACTCAAATTGAAGAGGCAAAAAAGGTTTGTAACCGCTGCATCGTTAAAGAGCCATGTCTTGCATGGGCTCTTGAAAGTGGTCAGGATGCCGGAGTTTGGGGCGGATTATCTGAAGATGAACGTCGTGCACTCAAGCGTCGTGCGGCACGTAATCGCGCTCGCTTAATGGAGCAGCAAAACCAGATCTAAAGAGGAAAGCGCAACTTTGCCTGCGTTCCCTTGTCTGTTGACTCTAAACGCAGCTCGCCCTTTAACTCATTTTCAGTAAGTGTGCGAACGATTTGTAATCCCAAATTTGCCGAAGTCAATAGATCAAAACCAGCTGGCAATCCAACACCATCATCTGAAATAGTTACTAGACCTTCATTGCTGTAACGCTGAAGCTCAATTTTCAAATGTGTTCCTGATTCATAGAGGCCATGCTCCAAAGCGTTGTGAATTAATTCTGTGACTACCAATGACAACGGTGTAGCAACACGAGATTCCAATGATCCGATCTCACCCACACGTTCAATACTTAGTTGGCTCATACGAGGACTGAGCTCTAAGGCATGTGTCACTAGTGAGCTAAGCACCTCATCAAAGGCAACCGTGGTTTGGGTGCTATTTGAAAGTGTTTCGTGAACGACTGCTATTGATGCGATTCGACGCACAGCCTCATCGAGCGCAGCAGCCGCGGCCGGATCTTCAATGCGTCGAGATTGAAGGCGCAGTAATGCAGAAACGGTTTGAAGGTTGTTTTTAACTCGGTGATGAATCTCGCGAATAGTGGCATCTTTAGTTACTAGTTCGCGATCACGACGGCGTAGCTCAGTAACATTTTGTAGCAGAACAATTGCTCCGACCTTATCTTTTCCAATATTCAAAATCTCAACACGTTGCAATACCTTGCCATTAAGGCGAGAGCGGACACCTTCCTCTGATGGGTTTGGTGATGCACTCACTAACTGCTCTGCGACCTCACCAAGGTTTCTGCCCTCTAGATCTCCTCGCCAACCCATGCGAGAAAAGGCTGACTTTGCATTGGGACTTGCAAATGAAATTGCAGAGTTTGCATCCAAACGAATCAAGCCATCACCAACACGTGGGACCGGCTCAAACATAGATGCAGAGTCCTTATAAGGAAAACTTCCTTCAGCAACCATTCGGTAGAGCTGGCCAGCAACCTCGCGATAATTACTCTCTAACTTGCCAGAGCTACGTGAGTGCTCGATATTTCTGTGGCTTGAAATGACGGCGATGACCTGGCCTTCAAAGGTAACTGGAATCATCTCGGTCTTAACAAGCATCTCCCCTATTTGTTCAGGGTTAATCGCTGAGATGATTTCATCCCCAGAGAGCGCCTCATCGATACCAGGCTTGGCTCCCCAAAGAACCTCATCCCCAATTACATCGTTGATGAAAACTGTCGAAGTCGTTGTTGGACGGATGTGTGCAACTGCGATGTGCCCCGTTGGCCACATCGAAACATCTTTACGGATCGGAACCCACAAAATTAAATCTGTAAAGGAAAGATCGGCAAGCAACTGCCAATCAGCAACTAGCGCTCTTATTCTGTTTGCCTGATCAATTGTGATTGTGGTTCGTGCGCCTAAGAGTTTTTCTAACTGAAACATCTTTACTTCCACTCACCCAAGTGAATTTCAATCTCCTGGGTTGCAAACCAGACCAGCTCATCATCGCCTTGAAATGCCAGCAACGCACATTGCAACTGCTCCCATGGAAGCGGTGCCTTAAGAGTTACTGAATCCTCATAACTTTCTGCGATCTGTTCATCAGTTATTTCAAATGCCAAGACTATTCCGGGGGCGCTCTCTGAAAGCCTTAGATCTAAAGCCTCCTGCCCCGCAGCAATCGAGAGCAGATACTCCAACTCTTCCTCATCGCAATCTAGATTTTCTGCCACAAATGCTGCAGTTGGTGCGAATACTTCAGCCGCATCAAAGCTTTTGCTCTGCACAAAGGAGTCAAGCTCCTTGTGGCTGATGGGGAGGTATGCGCGCATTCACCCATAGTAATAGATCTCAAGAAGTGATTTCTCGGGCCATTTCTGCGATCGCCTTGCGAAGATTTGAACGCTCATTTGTCTCAACGAGGGTCGCTTGCTCATCCTCTGCCGCCTTGACCACGCGAGCTTCCTCTTTCAATGTTCTAATTCGAAAAGGTTTTAGTGCGGTGGTGGTAGCAACAAAGCGAGCCATCTCGCCATCGCCTCGCTTGCCATTAGATTTCATGTTTTGCGTGAAGCTGATCTTTGCTCGAATCGATGTTTGCTGCAGCAGTTCGACTACTTGGCCTAAACGATAATGACCTATGTGATCTGCCCGCGAGATGATCATTAACTCATCTGCTTGATCACAGCACCAGGTGGTAACCATCGAAGTCCATCTTCTATCTGTTAGCCGATTTGAAAGACCCGATATTGAACCAATATCTAAGACAACATACTCAAACTCTTGTGTCGCCTTACTCATGAAACTTTCTAGCTGGTCGGCGGAGTCTTGGGTTACTTCAGCTAAACAAAGATTGGGTGCAATGGACATCCACGAACCGCCTTCAGAGATGTTTCGCATAGACAGCAGAGGTGCGATCGAAGGTGCGCGAAAATTAGCTTCAATGAGCAGTGTTGACTTCTCAAGAACACTTAACTCCATCGCAAGGTTTAATGCGATCAAGGTGCATCCGGTGTGACTGCCAGCAGAAGCAATGGCGACGACCTTTGAAGTGCGAGCGGCCCGTTGGGTTAATGATCCTGAGCGCACCATTGGCGCTCTGACAAAGCCTCGCACCAATGAGATTAAATCGGTGTCAGAGCTTGGCAGCTGATGCAATGAAGTGAAATCACCATCGGAAACATTGGGTAGTGAAAATCCAATTGTCTGCCGAATCAAGCCCTGGACTGCATCAATTAACTGCATGCTGGCTCCAGGTAAATCTGTTCCGTAGATCAAGAGAGCATCCTTGGTATCTGGCAGCTGTGCATTCAGATGATCCTGTAAAGAAACCCAATCAATTGCTCGGAAAACAACATTCCAACCTTGTGCATACAAAGTACCGGCGACAAATCCTTCCACCTCTGGGTTTGCAATTGCTGTGATCACCGTTGGCATCTTTAACTCAGACATAAGATCTCACCACAACCAAACGCCCTTGCGTTGTTGCGCTAAGTACACGCAATACTTGGGTCTCTTCAATCGCAACGGTGATCGCCACATCACCACCCAAAGAGTTTCTGGAATCATCAAGAGAGATAAGAGTTACTCCACCCAAGATCAAAATGGGATCGATCACCGCCTCCCCATTACGAGAATCCAGAACCCAGTAAATATCTACTGGATCTCCGGCCATGATTCCTGAGGCTAGATCAACAGAACGAAGTGAAATAGGAACCGCGCTCGTTGCCAGTGAATCAACTGTCGCCGACAAATCTGACACAGAGATAACCTCTCCAACCAGCATTGTGCGGGTTGCAACCAAGCCAATGGCTACATCTGAGGTGCTCATGTAATTACCTGAACTAGATCCAAGGTTTAGATGGGCTGAAACTAAATCAGAGCTAGTCATGACATGTCCCGGTGTTATTGCACTTGCTACAACCCAGTACTTATCTCCTTTGTTTGAGTATGTGGAGATAAAAAATGCTGAAGCAAAGGCTGCAATGATTAAAGTGATTGCCAAGGGCATCCGAGCGCTGTAGGAACTCTTTGTATATTTCATAGCTGTACCCAAGAGGTTGCCCTCTTACAAGCTAGGAATTTATCCACAATCGGTCAAAGGTATGAGTATTTTTCATACCAATGGCTGACTCTTTGCTAGCCGCAACAAGAAACTCTCTGCACATGACTACACAACGTGAATTTGAGCAAATGCCTACCTTTACAACAATACAGTTGGTCGCGGTTTCAAGTGATCCTGATGAGGATTATTTGCATCCTGTACTTGAAATCTTCAAACCAATCCCTAAAGCCCCTGAAGTTAAAAAGCCACCGTTGTACTTGGTTCCAACTACATTTGGTGAAGAGTTTGATGCAGCCTTTGCGCCACAACCAACCTCGGCTTCAGATCTGCCAGCGATTGAGCCACTGATTCAGCAATTTGTTCACAACCTTGTTGAGGTATGGGCTGGTAGAAGATCAGCGCTTCAACTGCAATCTATCTGCCACTACAAACTCTTCAATGAAGTTCAAAAAAGCGCTGGATCATTAAAGGAGGTTGGAAGGGTGCGAAAGTTCAGGGTTACCCAACCTTTAGATGGAGTATGCGAAGCAACAGTTACCGTACGTTTTGGAGAACGTTTACGGGTAATTGCGATCAGATTTGAAGGTTTAGATGGGCGCTGGTTGTGCACCAGTTTGAGCCTTATCTAATTTAAGCAGCGCCTCCGTGGCAACGCTTGTACTTCTTTCCTGAACCACAAGGGCAAGGTGAGTTGCGAGATGTATCTCCGGTCGTATGAACCCCTGATTCATCTGCAGCTGTGTACTGCAAACCGGTTTGTGGCAACTGCTTGCCCTCTAACCCTGGAGCTACTACCTGATTACTTGCGCTCTCCACTGTGACTTCGATGTTGAATACAAATCCAGCGATCTCTTCCTTAATTCCATCCATCATCGCTGCAAAGAGATCAAAGCCCTCTTTTTGATACTCAACTAGCGGATCGCGTTGGGCCATTGCACGAAGACCGATTCCCTCTTGGAGGTAATCCATCTCGTAAAGATGCTCGCGCCACTTGCGATCAAGCACTGAAAGCAAAACCTTGCGCTCTAGTTCGCGCAATACATCAGCACCCAATTCTTCTTCACGCTTTGCATAAGCTGCTTCGCAATCCTCAAGAACACGTGCGGTAATGAAATCTGCATCAAGTCCTACGCGAGAGCCCGCCTCTTTCTCAAGCTCCTCGATAGTAAATGAGATTGGGTAAATAGTCTTAAGGGCGGTAAATAGCGTCTCTAGATCCCAATCCTCTGCATATCCATCGGCTGTTGCAGCTGAGATATATGCGGTCAATGTATCGGCGACAAAGTGTGCGACCTGCTCTTTAATATCTGCACCCTCTAGAACGCTACGACGCTCTCCGTAAATAACGGTGCGCTGACGGTTCATTACATCGTCATACTTCAAAACATTTTTACGCATTTCAAAGTTCTGCGCCTCAACCTGCGTCTGTGCAGATTTGATCGCATTTGAAACCATCTTTGATTCAATTGGTGCATCATCTGGAAGACCAGCTGCTGTTAAGAAGCGCTCCACCATTCCAGAGTTAAATCGACGCATCAAATCATCTTGTAGAGAAAGGTAGAAACGAGACTCTCCTGGATCGCCTTGACGACCAGAACGTCCACGTAGCTGATTATCAATACGGCGTGATTCGTGACGTTCGGTACCTAAAACATAAAGTCCACCGAGGCTAACAACCTCTTGGTGACCGGTTTCAACAGCAGCCTTTTGGCGCGCAATCTCTGCTGGCCATTCCTTCTCATACTCTGCCGCGTTATCTACTGGAGAAATTCCACGACGTTGTAATTCAAAATCTGCCATGAATTCGGGGTTGCCACCCAACATAATGTCGGTACCGCGACCTGCCATATTGGTAGCAACAGTTACAGCACCCTTCACACCTGCCCGTGCGATGATCGCCGCTTCGCGCTCGTGATGCTTTGCATTGAGAACCTCATGTGGAACACCTGCTTTGCGAAGAAAGGCGGATAGCTCCTCTGATTTTTCAACGCTGACAGTTCCAACCAATACTGGCTGGCCCTTGCGATGACGCTCGACAATATCTGCAGTAACAGCTGCAAACTTTCCGACCTCAGTCTTGTAGACCAAATCTGGTGAATCAAGACGCTGTGATGGTCGGTTGGTAGGAATTGGAACAACACCGAGCTTATAAATCTGATGGAACTCAGAGGCTTCAGTAGTTGCCGTACCTGTCATACCTGACAATTTGTCGTATAGACGGAAGTAGTTCTGCAGCGTAATTGTTGCAAGGGTCTGATTTTCATCCTTGATCTCAATACGCTCTTTTGCTTCTAGCGCTTGGTGCAAACCTTCGCTGTAACGACGGCCAGCAAGCATGCGACCTGTGTGCTCATCAACGATAAGAAGTTCACCATTCATGACAACGTAATCCTTGTCGCGCTTAAACAACTCTTTAGCGCGGATTGCGTTGTTGAGGTAGCCGATCATTGGAGTATTGGCAGCCTCGTAAAGGTTTCCGATCTGCAAAAGCTCTTCAACCTTAGTAACACCTTCTTCAAGAATTCCTGAGGTCTTCTTCTTTTCATCTACTTCGTAGTGAACATCGCGCTGAAGTTTTTGAACCAGATTCGCAAACTC
>JBEDKL010000016.1:0-12982 GCA_041172145.1 Actinomycetota bacterium | reverse complement strand
CTCAAGGCGCTTCATGAGGCTGGTGTTGTTTTGCATTGCGATACTCGCGCTTTGGCAATTGCCAACAAGGCAGGCATCCCAGCAAATCAAGCAACAGATGAGAACTTTTGCACCGAGTATGGAACCCTAGAGATTAATGTGGCAGTAGTTGACTCTGTCGATGCTGCGAGTGCGCATATTGCCAAGTACGGCACTCAACACACAGAGGCGATCATCTCTGAGAATAAGGATGTTGTTAAGAGATTTATCGCGCTGGCTGATTGCGCTGCGGTTATGGTCAATACATCCACCAGATTTACTGATGGTGAACAGATGGGATTTGGGGCTGAAATTGGAATCTCAAACCAAAAGCTGCATGCTCGAGGACCTATGGGGCTAGAGGCGATGACAACTACTACTTGGATCGTTACCGGAAACGGGCAAATTCGCAGTTAATCGCAGATTTAATTAGACTGGCCTCATGAGCAGCCTTTCACGCGATGATGTCGCAAAACTTGCAGGCCTAGCCCGCATCGAAATGAGCGAAGAAGAGTTAATCAATCTCTCTAATGAGTTCACAGTTATTTTGGATGCGGTCGCGCGTGTGCAGGAAGTTGCCGGAGCAGATGTCGAGCCAACCTCGCACCCATTGCCATTGCGCAATGTGTTCCGTGCAGATGTAGTTATTCCAAGTCTTACTCCAGAAGAAGCGCTCTCAGGTGCGCCAGCTCAAGAGGAACAGCGTTTTCGCGTTCCTCAGATTTTGGGTGAAGAATGATTCGTAACTCAGCATCCGAGATGGCAGCAAAGCTTGCTGCAGGCGAAGTCACTTCTGTCGCATTAACTCAGGCGCACTTAGATCGTATTGCTGCAGTCGATACCGATGTACATGCATTTCTATATGTAGATACTGAAGGCGCATTAGCGCAAGCGGCAGCGGTTGATGCAAAGCGCGCAAAGGGTGAAAAGTTGTCACCACTTGCAGGAGTACCACTTGCACTTAAAGATGTAATGGCACAAAAGGGTGTTCCAACTACATGCGGTTCAAAGATTCTTGAAGGCTGGCGCCCACCCTATGACTCAACAGTTGTAGCAAACCTTAAGAAGAATGATGTTGTTATCTTGGGTAAGACAAATATGGATGAGTTTGCAATGGGTTCATCTACTGAAAACTCTGCATACGGCCCAACCCATAACCCTTGGGATTTAACTCGTATTCCTGGTGGTTCAGGTGGCGGCTCATCTGCGGCCCTTGCAGCCTTTGAAGCACCGCTTGCAATTGGTACAGATACAGGTGGATCAATTCGCCAACCAGCTGCAGTTACCGGAACTGTTGGAGTAAAGCCGACTTATGGCGGCGTTTCACGTTTTGGTTTAGTTGCCTTCTCATCATCTCTTGATCAAGCAGGTCCTTGTGCGCGAACTGTCTTAGATACAGCGCTCTTACATGAGGCGATTGCAGGACATGATCCAAAGGATGCAACAAGTATTAATGCACCAGTTCCACAAGTCGTTGCCGCGGCAAAATCAGGTGATGTAAAGGGAATGAAGATTGGTGTTGTGAAGGAGCTCAACGGCGATGGATATCAGCCAGGAGTTCGTGCTCGCTTTGAAGAATCTCTAGAGCTACTTGCACAGGCCGGTGCGGAAATTGTTGAGGTTTCTGCGCCTAACTTCGAGTACGCACTTGCTGCTTACTACTTAATTGCACCATCAGAGTGTTCTTCTAACCTGGCACGTTTTGATGCGATGCGTTACGGCTTGCGTGTTGGCGATGTCGATGGAGCATCGGCTGAATCTGTCATGAATCTGACTCGTGAAGTTGGCTTTGGCAAAGAGGTAAAGCGCCGCATCATTTTGGGAACTTACGCATTGTCATCTGGTTACTACGATGCCTATTACGGCAGCGCCCAAAAAGTTCGCACTCTCATAACTCAAGATTTTACAAAGGCTTTTGAAAAGGCAGATGTATTGGTTTCTCCAACCTGCCCAACAACCGCATTTAAGATCGGTGAAAAGGCAAACGATCCACTAGCGATGTATCTCAATGACATCGCAACGATTCCGGTCAATATGGCTGGTATTGGTGGAATGTCACTTCCTTCAGGTTTGGCAGATGAGGATGGATTACCTGTTGGTTTCCAGATCATGTCACCTGTTATGAAGGATGAACGGATGTACTCAGTAGGTGCTGCACTTGAAGCTGCGCTGCTAACCAAGTGGGGTGCGCCTTTATTGGATAAGGCTCCAGTTCTAGGAGGTGCACGATGACGCTTTCATATGATGATGTAGTTGCTAAGTACGAGCCAGTACTTGGTCTTGAGGTGCACGTTGAACTCAATACAAACTCAAAGATGTTTTGTGGTTGCAGCACCGTTTTTGGTGCAGAACCAAATACTCAAACCTGTCCGGTCTGTCTAGCTCTGCCAGGTGCATTGCCTGTCGTCAATGAAAAGGCGATTGAATCAACAATCAAAATCGGCTTGGCGCTTAACTGTTCAATCGCGCCATTTTCTCGTTTTGCTCGCAAGAATTACTTCTACCCAGATATGCCAAAGAACTTTCAGATCTCTCAGTATGACGAGCCGATCTGTGTCGATGGCTATGTAGATGTTGAAATTGATACCGATGAAGGTCCAAAGAAGTTCCGTGTTGAGGTTGAAAGAGTTCACATGGAAGAGGACACCGGTAAGTCTTTGCACGTAGGTGGCGCAACTGGACGTATCCATGGCGCCGAGTACTCATTGCTTGATTACAACCGCGCCGGTATTCCATTAGTTGAAATTGTTACCAAGATCGTTCCAGGCACAGGCAAGTATGCGCCAGAGGTAGCTAAGGCATATGTAGCTGAACTTCGCGATATTTTGCGTGCCCTAGGTGTCAGCGATGTAAAGATGGAGCAAGGATCTTTGCGTTGTGATGCAAATGTTTCCTTACGTTTAATTGGTGCTGAAAAGCTAGGTACCCGTAGCGAGACTAAGAATGTGAACTCTTTGCGCTCAGTAGAGCGCGCAGTTCGCGGCGAGATGATTCGCCATGCAGAGTTGCTAAACGCAGGTGGGCGAGTAGTACAAGAAACTCGTCACTTCCAAGAGGACACAGGGCTAACTCGTTCAGGTCGATCCAAGGAACAAGCTGAGGATTATCGTTACTTCCCAGAGCCAGATCTAGTGCCAGTTGCACCAGATGCTGCATGGATCGAAACCCTGCGCGCAGGATTGCCAGAGCGTCCATCAATTCGTCGCAAGCGTTTGCAAGAGGCATGGGCTGTTCCTGAAAAGGAAATGGCCGCGATGATCAACGCAGATGTTCTAGATATTGTTGAAGCAACAGTGCTTCTTGGTTCAGATCCGTCAAAGGCACGCAGTTGGTGGCTAGGTGAGATCTCAAGAATTGCAAATGATAAGGATGTTGCGATCGCAGATCTTGCGATCACTCCACAAGATGTGGCAGAGATCGTGGCACTTGTTAATGCGGGAGAACTTACCGACAAGCTTGCCCGTCAAGTAGTCGAAGGTGTTATCGCTGGTGAAGGTAAGCCATCAGAAGTTGTGACAAAGCGCGGCATTAAGGTTGTAAATGATGACGGCGCACTAATGGCAGCTATTGAAAAGGTTTGTGCTGAGCAAGCAGAAACTGCAGAGAAGGTTCGCAACGGACATTTGCCTGCAGCAGGAGCGTTGATTGGCGCGGTCATGAAAGAGACAAAGGGCCAAGCAGATGCTGCTCGCGTACGAGAGCTTCTACTTGGCCACCTTGGTCAAGGTAACTAATTTCTAGTTAGTGAAAGCCTGCGCCTTCAGTTTCAACAAGTGACTCTTTACCAATATTGATAAAGAAGAACAGCACAATCGCGCCTATAAACAGAAGCGCTGCGCTGAACTTAAATGCAACTGTAAAGCCATGTGTCATTGCGTATGGCATTACCTTTTCACCGAGCTGAGTATTTGCAGCGGCAAATGTGGTTGTAGCAGAAGCTGCAATTGTGTTGAGCAGCGCGGTTCCGAGCGAGCCACCAATCTGCTGACTGGTGTTAACCATCGCACTTGCAACACCTGTGTCATGGTTTGAAACTGCATGTAACGCTGTCGATGTCAGCGGAATAAATACCAACGCCATACCGCTAGACATAATCAACAATGATGGCAAAACATGTGTCGTGTATGAGGTTTCAGGGGTAATACGAGTCATAAGCAATAGACCAATACTTGCTGCTAACAATCCTGGAACCATCAAAGGCTTAGGTCCAACCTTTGGAAGCAATGTCGATGCGATTCCGGCAAAGACAATAATTCCTGCAGTAAATGGAAGGAATGCAAAGCCTGACTTGAGTGGGCTGTATCCCAAAATAACCTGAAGGTATAAACCTAGGAACAAGAACATTGAGAACAATCCAGCACCCACAACAAGTGAGCCTAGGTATGAACCGCCACGGTTGCGCTCTGTTACGACGCGAAGTGGCATTAATGGATTCTTCACACGCATTTCAATAGCAACAAAAATGACCAGTAGAACAACTGCAACAATCAAGAAAGTGATTGTGAGTGGATCAGACCAACCCTTAAGTGCGGCCTCATTGAAACCATATGTAAGTGAGAATAAACCTGCAGTTGCAGTAATTACGCCAGGGATGTCATAGGTGTTATCTCCCTGTGCCTTTGATTCCTTAACAAATTTAATTGCCAAGATTGCAACTACTACTGCAATGGGAGTATTTACTCCGAGACACCAGCGCCATGAGAAGAACTCAGTGAGCGCGCCACCCAAGATCAGTCCAATAGCTGCGCCTCCACCAGAAATTGCACCAATTACACCAAATGCCTTTGCTCGCTCCTTAGGAACTGTGAAGGTAACTGAAATGATTGATAGAGCAGCTGGTGCCAATAATGCGCCAAAGACTCCTTGAAGTGCACGTGAGGCAAAAAGCATTCCCTGATTTGACGCAACGCCACCTAACGCAGATGCTGCCGCAAATCCGATTAATCCGATTAAGAAGATCTTTCTGCGACCCATGTAATCACCGATACGTCCGCCCAGTAGCAACAATGAGCCGAAGGCCAAGGTGTATGCGGTAATGACCCAATGCTGATTAGCATCTGAGATTCCTAGGTCAACCTTTGCGCTTGGGATCGCGATGTTCATGATCGAGCTATCCAGAACAATCATTAACTGTGCGGTTGCGACGACAAACAAAGTTCGCCATCTTGTTGGATCTAGGGTTTGGGCAGATGAGGACTGTGACACGTTACGACTCCAATTATTCGACTGATAAATGAGTTATCAAGAGGGTAGAATTCTCTCATGCCTAACATGAAGCCGCGCTCTAATGTCGTCACTGATGGACTTGAAAGAGCGCCAGCCCGCGGAATGTTGCGCGCAGTTGGAATGGGAGATGAGGATTGGGTAAAACCTCAAATTGGTATTGCTTCATCATGGAATGAGATCACGCCTTGCAATCTCTCTTTAGATCGTCTAGCCAAGGCATCAAAGCAAGGCGTACTTGATGCAGGCGGATTCCCGATGCAGTTTGGAACTATTTCGGTATCTGATGGAATCTCAATGGGTCACGAGGGCATGCACTTTTCTCTTGTCTCCCGTGAAGTAATTGCAGACTCTGTTGAATGTGTAATGCAGGCAGAGCGTCTGGATGGAATGGTGACCTTTGCAGGTTGTGATAAATCACTTCCAGGAATGATGATGGCTGCAGCTCGAATCGATGTTGCAAGTGTTTTTGTTTATGCAGGTTCAACATTGCCAGGACAAGTAGATGGAAAAGATGTCACCATCATCGATGCCTTTGAGGCGGTTGGTGCTTGTGCTCGAGGTTTGATTACACAAGATCGTGTTGATCAAATCGAACGTGCGATCTGCCCAGGCGAGGGTGCCTGTGGTGGCATGTACACCGCCAACACAATGGCAAGTATTGGTGAAGCAATCGGCCTATCACTTCCAGGATCTGCTGCGCCTCCTGCCGTTGACCGTCGTCGCGATACATACGCGATTGCATCAGGAGCTGCAGTTGTAGAACTTATTCGCCAAGGAATTACAACCCGCGATATTTTGACAAAGCCCGCCTTTGAAAATGCAATCACAATTTTGATGGCACTTGGTGGTTCCACCAACGCTGTTCTTCACTTATTGGCAATTGCCAATGAAGCAAATGTTGATCTTTCCCTTGATGATTTCCATCGAATTGGTTCAAAGGTTCCATTGCTGGGAGATTTGAAGCCATTTGGAAAGTTTGTAATGAGCGATGTCGACAAGGTCGGCGGAATTCCAGTTGTTCTTAAGGGCTTACTTGATGCTGGCCTATTGCATGGTGATGTTTTAACGGTAACTGGCAAGACAATGGCGGAAAATCTCAAAGAGATTGCACCACCAGATCCAGATGGACAGATCTTAAAGGCAGTTTCATCACCGATATCGACAGATGTTGGAATCACAATTTTGGGTGGAACACTTTCAACAGAAGGTGCGGTTTGCAAAACTGCTGGAATTGGAATTGAAAGCTTTGAAGGACCGGCACGAGTATTTGAACGTGAACAAGCGGCGATGGATGCTTTAGAGAACGGAACAATCCAAGCTGGCGATGTTGTTGTTATTCGTTACGAAGGCCCAAAGGGTGGACCTGGAATGCGCGAGATGCTGATGATCACCGGCGCAATAAAAGGTGCTGGACTTGGAAAATCAACTCTGCTCTTAACTGATGGACGATTCTCTGGTGGTTCAACTGGTTTGTGTGTTGGACATGTTGCACCAGAAGCTGTTGATGGGGGACCGATCGCATTCATTAAGGATGGCGACAAAGTTCGAATTGATATCACCAATCGCACCCTTGATCTATTAGTAGATCCAGCAGAGTTAGAAGCACGCAAGGTTGGTTGGAAGCCTCTGACACATAAGTACTCAACGGGTGTCCTGGCTAAGTATTCAAAGTTGGTCGGCTCTGCATCAAAGGGTGCGGTCTGCAGCTAAGGGTTTTGCCCACTAGGTTTTTCCCACTGGGTTTTGCCCACTAGGTTTTCCCAAATGGTGAGATCTCCATCTCATCCCTTGACGATGAGCCTGCTTCATTGGAGAATAAGCCCATGAGCACAACATTTGTGGTGGTGATTTAAAGGCGCGTGATCGGTTTGTGATCATGCGCCACCCTCAGTTATCTGAGGGTTTTTTCATTTAGAGCAGCGAAAGGAGATGGATATGAGCAAGAAGATGAGTGGAGCTAGTTCTCTCGTGCAATCTTTGGAGTCTGCCGGCGTCGATGTGATGTTTGGAATTCCAGGTGGCGCAATTCTTCCTGCCTACGATCCAATCTTTGATAGCAAGATTCGCCACATCTTGGTGCGCCACGAACAAGGCGCTGGCCATGCTGCAACTGGATATGCCCAAGTTACTGGTCGCGTTGGAGTCTGCATTGCAACATCAGGCCCAGGTGCTACCAACTTAGTTACACCTCTCGCAGATGCAGCGATGGACTCTGTTCCATTGGTTGCAATTACTGGACAAGTTCCTTCAGCTGCAATTGGAACAGATGCTTTCCAGGAGGCTGATATTCGTGGCATCACAATGCCATTTACTAAGCATAATTATTTAGTAACAGATCCAAAGGATATTCCTCGCGCAATCGCCGAAGCCTTTTACATTGCAGGTTCTGGTCGACCAGGACCGGTACTTGTTGACATCGCAAAGGATGCACTTCAAAAGGAAACTGATTTTGTGTGGCCAAAGGAGCTATCGCTTCCTGGCTACCATCCACAAATCGAACCAACGAGTCAAGCGATCAAAGATGCTGCTGCATTAATCGCGCAATCAGCTAAACCTGTCTTTTATGTTGGCGGTGGAGTAATTAAGTCCAACGCTTCAAAGGAGTTAATGCAACTTGCTGAACTAGTCGGCGCACCTGTTGTTACAACTTTGATGGCGTTGGGCTCCTTCCCTGACAGCCATCCACAGCATTACGGAATGCCTGGAATGCACGGAACTGTTGGTGCGGTAACTGCGCTTCAAAAGGCGGATTTGCTGATTACATTGGGTGCACGTTTTGATGATCGAGTAACTGGAAAGCTTTCTACCTTTGCTGTTAATGCCAAGGTAATTCACGCAGATATTGATCCTGCTGAGATCGGTAAGAATCGTTTTGCAGATGTACCTGTTGTGGGCGATCTCAAGCACACCATTGCTGCTCTTATCCCTGCGGTAAAGGCAGAGTTTGCAAAGGCCCGCACTGATATCAGCCCATGGCTTGCTGCAATGAACAAGCTTCGCGCAACATATCCGTTGGGTTATGACAAGCCGAAAGATGGTTCTTTGTCACCTCAGTATGTAATTGAACGTATTAGCGCGCTGACAGGCCCTGAAGCAATTTATGTTGCAGGTGTTGGTCAGCATCAAATGTGGGCAGCGCAATTTGTAAAGTATGAAAATCCTCGCACCTGGTTGAACTCTGGTGGACTTGGAACAATGGGATATGCGGTTCCTGCTGCAATGGGTGCAAAGGTTGGCGCACCTGACACAACTGTTTGGGCAATTGATGGCGATGGTTGCTTCCAGATGACCAACCAAGAGCTGGTTACATGCGCACTGAACAACATTCCAATTAAGGTTGCGATTATTAACAATGAATCTCTCGGAATGGTTCGCCAATGGCAGACACTGTTTTACGAGGGCCGTTACTCAAATACCAGTTTGGAATCTAAGCGAGTTCCAGATTTTGTAAAGCTTGCGGATGCAATGGGTTGCGTCGGATTAACCTGCGATCGTCCTGAAGATGTTGATGCAGTTATCAAGCAGGCAAATGCCATTAATGATCAACCTGTTGTAGTTGATTTCCGAGTTTTCCGTGATGCGATGGTGTGGCCAATGGTTGCAGCAGGAACATCAAATGATGACATTAAAATTGCGCGCGAAATGGCGCCCGACTGGGATTCGCAGGAGCTGTAATGAGTACACACACCCTTTCTGTTCTGGTAGAAAACTCTCCAGGAGTTCTTGCACGTGTTGCAGGGTTGTTCTCACGTCGTGCGTACAACATTGATTCACTTGCTGTAGGTCCAACTGAAAACCCTGATATTTCGCGAATGACAATTGTTATCAATGTTGAGAGCCACTCACTAGAACAAGTGATTCGCCAGCTCGATAAGTTGGTTAATGTCATTCATATTGCTGAGCTAAAGCTTGATGACTCTGTCCAAGCAGAGCTGTTGCTTGTAAAGATCTCTGCTACTTCAAAGAATCGTTTTGATGTTGATGCTGTGATTGAAACTTATGGCGCAACAATCGTTGATGAGGATCCCGAATCGCTGACCATTGAAGCAACGGGGGATGGGGCGAAAATCAGTGATCTACTTAACGCTCTAGAGCGTTTTGGCATCCGTGAACTGGCTCAATCAGGCTTAGTTGCAATTGAGCGTGGCAGCGGTTCGCTGGCAGACCGTACCCTTAGCACTCAAAGTATTCCTACCGCAGACAGCGGTCAGGCTGATTACCAAAACTAGTAACAACCAAACACAAAAGGCGAATGGAGAAATACCGTGGCAGCAACGATGTAACGATGTATCACGAAGAGGATGCTGATCTATCAATCATCCAGGGTCGCAAAGTCGCGATCATCGGTTACGGCTCACAAGGACATGCACACGCACTTAACCTGCGTGATAGCGGAGTCGATGTACGAGTTGGCCTAAAGGATGGTTCACCATCACGCGCAAAGGCAGAGGCAGAAGGCCTTCGTGTTGTTAGCGTTGCTGAAGCTGTTAAGGAATCAACTGTCATCATGATTTTGGCGCCAGATCACTTGCAGCGCCACATTTACACAGATTCAATCCTGCCAAATCTAAAGGATGGGGATGCGCTGTTCTTCGGACATGGATTCAACATCCGTTTCGGTTACATCAAGCCATCAGCATCTGTTGATGTTTGCATGGTTGCGCCAAAGGGACCAGGCCACCTTGTCCGTCGCGAATACGCAGCAGGTCGTGGAGTTCCAGTAATTGTTGCTGTTGAGCAGGATTCAACAGGCAACGCATGGCCATTGACTCTTTCATATGCAAAGGCGATCGGCGGACTTCGCGCGGGCGGAATCCTTACAACATTTACTGAAGAGACAGAGACAGATCTATTTGGTGAGCAGTCAGTTCTTTGTGGCGGCGCATCACAGCTAGTTATGTACGGTTTCGAAACTTTGACCGAAGCTGGATACCAGCCAGAGGTTGCATACTTCGAGTGCTTGCATGAACTTAAGTTGATCGTTGACTTGATGTACGAAGGTGGAATCGCAAAGCAGCGTTGGTCAGTTTCTGACACAGCTGAATTCGGTGATTATGTTTCTGGTCCACGTGTTATCGATCCACGCGTCAAGGAAAATATGAAGGCGGTTCTTGCAGATATCCAAAGCGGAGCATTTGCAAAGCGCTTTATTGATGACCAAGAGGCTGGAGCACCTGAATTTAAATCACTTCGCGCTAAGGGCGAGACCCACCCAATCGAGGCGGTTGGTCGCGAACTTCGCAAGATGTTCTCTTGGATGAAGCAGTCAAAGGGTGACGATTACAAGGAAGGCAGCGCGGCGCGTGGCTAAACCCATAGTTTTAATCGCTGAAGAGCTCAGTCCTGCAACACTTGAAGCGTTAGGTCCTGATTTTGAAGTTGTTAACTGTGATGGTGCAAACCGCGGTGAACTTCTTGCAGCACTTGCTAAAGGTGTAGATGCGGTTTTGATTCGTTCTGCAACAAAGATGGATGCAGAAGCGATCGCAGCAGCAAAGGGTTTAAAGGTAATTGCACGTGCCGGTGTTGGTCTAGACAATGTTGATATTCCTGCCGCAACCGCTGCCGGTGTCATGGTTGTTAATGCACCTACATCAAACATTGTTTCAGCTGCAGAGCTTGCAATTGCTTTGCTTATGGCATCAGCACGTTTTGTTTCACCTGCACACGCTGCTGCATTGCGCAACGGTAAGTGGGCGCGTTCAAAGTACACAGGTGCTGAGATCTTTGAAAAGACACTCGGAATCGTTGGCTTTGGTCGCATCGGACAGTTGGTTGCACATCGCATGCAGGCCTTTGGAATGGATGTTGTTGCTTACGATCCATATCTGCAGCCAGCACGTGCTGCACAACTTGGAGTGCGTTTAGTTGAACTTGATGAGCTCTTGAAGGTTTCAGATTTCATCACTATTCACCTTCCAAAGACCAAGGAAACTGCAAACTTAATCGGCGTAGAAGCGCTTAAGAAGGTTAAGCCAACGGTTCGCATTATTAACGCTGCTCGTGGTGGCGTCCTTGATGAAGCAGCGCTATTTGATGCAATCACCGAAGGTCGCGTAGCAGGTGCTGGACTTGATGTGTTTTCAACAGAACCATGCACAGATTCACCACTATTTACTTTGGATCAAGTTGTTGCAACGCCTCACTTGGGTGCATCAACGGATGAGGCTCAAGAGCGAGCAGGTATTGCAGTTGCTGTTTCAGTCCGTAAAGCACTAGCCGGCGAGCTTGTTCCTGATGCGGTCAATGTAAAGGGTGGAGCGATTCATGAAGAGATTCGCCCAAGCTTGCCGTTGGTTGAAAAGATGGCACAGATTGCAACCGCGATTGCAGGCGAGGCTCCAGTAAGTATGGACTTAACTGTTAAGGGCGATATCTCTGAGCATGATTCATCAATCCTTGCCACTAGCGCACTGAAGGGTGCTCTTCTTGGTTGCGGACTACTTGATGTGACATATGTAAACGCTCCTGCACTTGCTGCAGAACGCGGAGTTACATCATCTGTTGTTACAGATCCCGAAAGCCCTGAGTACCGCAGCATGATCTCTCTTCGCGCAGCACTTGCCGATGGCAAGATTGTTACCGTTGATGGAACCTTGATGGGTATTCGTAAGGTAGAAAAGATCATCGCAATCGATGGATTTGATCTTGATCTTCCACCAACTGAAAACCTTTTGTTCCTTCGTTACTCAGATAAGCCAGGTGTTGTTGGCGCTGTGGGTAATGCACTTGGAAAAGCTGGCATCAATATTGCAGGTATGCAGGTTGCACGTAGTGCAGCAGGCGGAGAAGCGTTGATGGCACTTACAGTTGATTCACAAATTAGCGATGATTTGATTACATCTGTTAAGAAGGAAACTGGAGCAGTTCTAGTTCGCTCTGTAACTTTGGTGGGGTAATGAGAACAATCAATTTGGCGGTTATCGCAGGAGATGGCATCGGCCCTGAGGTAGTAGGTGAAGGCCTCAAGGTTCTGGATGTTGTTGCAAAGAAGTATTCGGTGGAGTTTAAGAAAACTTCATATGATCTTGGCGCTGCATTTTGGCATCGAACAGGTGAAGTTTTGCCGGATGCAACCTTGGCAGATCTTGCAAAATCAGATGTCATTTTGCTCGGCGCGGTTGGAGATCCAACGGTTCCTAGCGGAGTTCTAGAGCGTGGTCTTTTACTCAAGCTTCGTTTTGCATTTGATCACTACATCAACCTTCGTCCCGCACGTTTAATGCCTGGAGTTACAGGACCTCTTGCAACGAAGGCACCAATTGATTTTGTGGTTGTGCGCGAAGGTACTGAAGGTCCATACGTTGGTGCAGGTGGCGTTCTTGCAGAAGGCACCGATGCAGAGATTGCAACAGAGGAAAGCCTCAATACCCGACGGGGTGCTGAACGTGTAATTCGTGATGCCTTTGAGCGTGCTTCAAAGCGCGAACGCAAAAAGCTCACTCTCGTGCACAAGAACAATGTTTTAACTCGCGCCGGTGGTTTGTGGACACGCACATTCAATGAGGTTGCTAAGGAGTACCCGGCAATCACAACTGATTATTTACATGTTGATGCAGCATCAATGTTCTTTGTTACCAACCCAGATCGATTTGATGTTGTGGTAACAGATAACCTTTTTGGAGACATCTTGACTGACATCGCTGCAGCTATCTGTGGCGGTATTGGTCTTGCTGCATCTGGCAATATCAATCCAACTGGAAAATTCCCATCAATGTTTGAACCGGTACATGGTTCA